>QKAX01000081.1 GCA_003246255.1 Demequina lutea | reverse complement strand
GCGCACAAAGTACCGCTGGAGCGAGAAGAACACGATCAGCGGGATCACCATGGAGATGAACGCTGCCGGCGGTACGAGGTACGCGGTGGCACCGTAGTCGCCCGCAAGGTTCGAGATGGGGTACGTGAGCGGGTAGGTCTTGAGGCCACCAAACACGGCCGAGACCAGCAGGTCGTTCCACACCCACAAGAACTGGAAGATCGCGAGCGACGCGAGCGCCGGCAGCGACAGCGGGATGATGATGCGGAAGAACACCTGCGTGTGGCTCGCGCCGTCCACGCGGGCCGCCTCGATGATGTCGCTCGGTATCTCCACCACAAAGTTATGCAGCAGGAAGACCGCGAGCGGCATCGCGAAGATGGTGTGAGCGAGCCACACACCGGGGAAGGTGCCGGAGATCCCCAGGCCCTCGGGGCCAAGGATGCGCAGCAGCGGAATCAGCGCGAGCTGCAGCGGCACCACCTGCAGGGCAAAGATGAACACGAACAGCGTGTTGGAGCCCTTGAACGGGATCCAGGCGAACGCATACGCGGCCATCAGGCCCAGCACCAGCGGGAACACCACGGTGGGCACCGTCACCACGATCGAGTTGATCAGGTTGCCCAGCAGCGGCGGTGCGCTGGAGTTGTCGCCGAACGAATCGAACAGCACGTGGCCAAAGTTCTCGAACGTGCTGTCGCCGGCCAGGAACACGCTCCACCAGGAGTCGGTGCGGTACTGGTCGCCCGGCACGAGCGAGGTCATGAACAGGCCGATGGTGGGGATGGTCCACAGCGCGGCGATGATGATCGCGGCACCTGTGGCCCACCTCGAGCTGAGGCGCTTCTTGGCGACGGCCGCGTGGTTGACGTTGCGCGCGGGCTTCGCCTTCTCGGGAATGGCGGGAACTGGCGTGGTCATCAGCGGGTCTCCTTCACCTTCTGGAGGGATCGCACGTTGTAGATCACGATCGGGATCACAAAGATGAACAGGATCACTGCCAGCGCGGCGCCCAACGGCTCGCGGCCCTCGACGAACGACAGCACGTACATCTTGTTGGCCACCACATCGGTGCTGTTGCGGCCCTGGGTCAGCGTGCGCACGATGTCGTAGACCTTGAGGGTGGCGATGGTGATGGTGGTGAGCACCACCACCAGGGTGCCGCGGATGGACGGAATGGTGATGTTCCAGAACCGCTGCCACGCGTTGGCGCCGTCAAGCGAGGAGGCCTCATTGATCTCGGGCGGCACGCCCTTGATGGCCGCGGAAATGATCACCATGGCGAATCCCGTCTGGATCCACGCGAGGATCAGAATCAAGAAGAAGGTGTTCCACGGCGAGCCAGCCAAGAAGTTGTACGGGCCAAGGTTCACGAGGCCGAGGACCGCGTTGAACATGCCCGTCTGCGAGCCGGTCTCGTTGTAGTCGTACATGATCGAGCCCCAGATCACTGAGGCGCCCACAAACGAGATGGCCATGGGCATGAACACGAGCGACTTGAGCACCTTCTCGCCCTTGGCGTGGTCGATGAAGACCGCGTACGCGAGGCCGACGCCGGTGGACAGCAGGGGCACGAGGATGATCCACGCCACAGTGTTGATGATGGTGCGGAAGATCGACGGGTCGGTGAAGGCAGTGATGTAGTTCGCGAGGCCCACAAAGTTGGTGGTCTCGACGTTGATGCCCGTCACCGGGTCGGGCTGCTTCACAATCTCGGTGAAGGACAGATACACAGTGTTGAGCGCGGGATACACGAGTCCCACCGCGAGCAACAGCAGCACCGGCGTGATGAGCACCACGAGCTGCACCTTGTCACGTGCGCGGCCCCTGACCATGTCAGCGCCAAACATGACAAGCGCGACCACCGCAATGAAGGCGACGATAGCGATAGCCCCGAGGAGCAGGTTGCTCCCCTGGGTAGACCAGAACTCTCCGTCGAGCCCAGCCATGGGGAGGGGCGCACGCACCCCGTACATACCCAGCATCGGGTTTGCCTCTCTTCCTCGAACGAACGTCTACGCGGAGCACCCAGCCGGGACCCGCTTACGCGAGCCCCGGCCGGGCGTCGAGTCACCGTGGCTTACGAAGCAGGCCAGGCGGCGTCGATGTCGCTGAGGACCGTGTCCAGGTCCTTGCCCTGGACGTAGTTGGTGATCTCCGTCCAGAAGGCGGAGGCACCCACGGCAGAGGGCATCAGGTCGGAGCCGTCAAAGCGGAAGACGGTGTCATCGCTCTGAAGGATCTCGATGGCCTGCTGTCCAATCGCCGAGGAGGCGTTGGTCGGGTCGAGGCCCTTGTTCGCGGAGATCACGCCGCCCTCCGAGACGCGGATGTTGGCCCACGTGTCGGACGCCATGAACGTCTGCACGGCGGCCACCTCTTCGGCGTCGCGGAATGCGGCCACGAACTCGCCACCACCGGTCACGGCGGCCGGGTCACCCTCGGCCATCGGCGGGGTCAGGAAGGCCCACACGTCGCCATTCTCGGAGACGTCGGTACCCTCGGGCCACTGTGCCTCGTAGAACGAAGCCTGGTGGTGCAGCGAGCAGGAGCCGTCGATGATCGGCAGACCGGACTCCTGGAAGGACGTGTCGGCGATCGACGAGACGCCACCCAGACCACCGTTGACGTAGTCGGGGTTGAGAGCAATCGCGCCGAACTTCTCGAACGCGGACTTGATCTCAGGCGAGTTGAACTTCAGATCGCCAGCAACCCACGCGTCGTAGGCGTCGGTACCCGACTCGCGGAGCACGATGTCCTCGAGCCAGTCGGTGCCCGGCCAACCTGTCGCGGTGCCGGACTCGAAACCGATGCACCACGGCTTGTAGTTCTCACCCGAGCCACCCGTGGCGGCCATCGTCTCGGTCAGCGTCATGAGCTCGTCCCAGGTGGTGGGAACCTCGTAGCCGTTGGCAGCGAACTCGCTGGGCGAGTACCAAATCCAGCCCTTCACCGACGCCATCAGCGGCGCGGCGTAGAAGGTCTGGCCCACGGTGCCGTACTTCTTCCAGTCAGCCGACCAGAACTCGTCCACGTTGGCCTCGACCGACGCCGGGGCGGCGACAACTGCGCCAGTGCCCACCACGGTCTGGAGCAGACCAGGCTGCGGGATGATCGCGAGGTCCGGCGGGTTGCCGCCCTCGATACGGATGTTGATCTCAGTCTCGAACTGGTCAGAGCTGACCACGTTGACCGTGATGCCCGTGCAGCTGGAGAAGTCCGTGAAGGTGTCCTCGAGCTGCCCGAGCTCGACACCGGTGATGGTCGTGTACACCTCGACCTCGGTGCCCTCGTGCATGCCGTACGCCGCGTAGTCCTCGCAACCCGCGGCCATGCCGGGGTCAGACGTCATGGCGTCGGATGTCGTCGTGCCACCGTCGTCGCTGCTGGACGAACAACCGGCCAGCAGAAGGCCGGAGACGGCGATCGCGGCGACAGGCAGAATGATGCGTCGCTTCATAGGCTGTAGAGCCTCCTCGTCATTGAGTAGTGCCAACTTGTGCCACCCGGACGTTGAGGGTGTGAGCCTCTTAGCCCGGCGACAGCCGCTACGGCCTGGCTAGAACAAGGCCACCGCGTGCGACTGCTTCAACCCTAGGCAGGGCCACGAGCACCTGCAATGCACAGAGCGTGGAAACTCTCGAAACCTCCGGGATAAAACGTTTTCGTTACCGTACTGCAATCGTTTGCACATCGCGTCGAGACCAAAACACGGGCTGCGGACGCAACCGGTTGCGCCATTCGAAACGATGCGACAGGCACGAACCCTGTCGCGGCGGCGCCAAGACACCGTCTACATGCTCGCGTCGCGAGCCAACTCCTCAGCAATCTCCTGCCACCAGACGCCTGCCGCGGGGCCGCCGTTGCACTCGCCATCGGACTCGCCCGGCACCTTGGCCCACACCAGCGCGAGCTGGCCGGTGCCGGGATTCACCTGCGGCGGCGCACCCAACGCGCGCCCCCGCGGGTTGCACCATTCGCTGTCAGCCGTCGCCCCGTTGCCATTGCGCGACGTGTCGGTGATGAAGGGCAGCCCGGTGAGCGCTTGCAGTCGCTCTCCCCACGCGGCCTCTTCCTCCGTCGATACGTAGTTCGACGTGTTGGTCTCAAAGCCCGCCAGGTGCTCGGTGCCCACCAAGGCAACGCGCTCGGCCATGGTCTCGGGCGTACGCCAGCGCGAGTTACCCACGTCAAGGAACACCTCGCCGCCCGCCTCGTCAAGGATCCGCGCGGCGCCCGCCAGCAGGCCCACGCGATCGCCCTGCCCGTCGCAATCTCCCAACTGGGCCAGCGCGTCGGGCTCAAGGATGAACCACGTGGTCGAGGCCGGGTCCACGGCATCGGCGATGGTCTGGACCCAGCCCAGGTACTCGTCCTGCTCGGCGCCGCCCGCGCTGTAGAGCCCACAGTCGCGGCCAGGGATGTTGTAGATCACGAACAGCGCAATCTGGTTCGCGGCGGCGGCCTCGGAGGTGATGGCGCCGACGCGTTCGGCCAGCGCCGGCGTGCGGTCGCCCAACCACGTGGCAATCGGTTGCGCGGCGATCCTCTCGATCAGCGCGGCGGCCTCCGTGTCGCCCTGGGCTCGCAGCGTGCCGAGCACGTCGTCGGCTTGCGAACCCGCGTCATAGAAGGCGGTGAGTCCGTGCGTGGGGTCGCTCAACGCGGCCTCCAGTGTCGCAGCCTCGGCCGTCGGGGTCTCGGTGCTCGCCGGGGTGGGCTGATACGCCATCGTCTGCTCCTCGGTGGTGGGGGCCTGGTCGGTTGCGCCCGTGCAGCCGGCCGACGCAAGGGCGACGGCGATCGCAGCGACGACGACGCGGGTGGTGGCGGTGGTGCGCATCGGTCTCCTTTGACGTGCGTGAGAGCGCTCTCTTGAGTGTGCCATGCGCGCGGGCGATGCGCGAGTGGGGTGGGGTGTGGCCGCCTCCGGCGCGTGCTCTACGCGAGCGGCAGCAGGGGCGCGAGGTCGGTGCGCTCGCCCGACGCCTGCACGCGCCCGGCTGCCACGGCGTCGGGCCATGCGAGGGCGCCGGTGGCGAGCTCGAGCCACGTCTGCGCGTCGGTCTCCACGACTGCTGGCGGCGTGCCGCGGCGGTGAGTGGTGCCCTCGATGCACTGCACGGCGCCCAGCGGGGGCACGCGCACCTCGACGCTGCGACCCGGCGCTCGGGCAGCGAGTTCCTCGAGCGTGAAGCGCACGGCGGTCGCGAGGGTTTGGCGGGTCGCGTCGCCTTCCGCCCACGCCGCGAGCGCGGCGCGGCCAGCTGCGGCAGGAGTGCGTCTCACCATGGCTTGGACCTTACTCAAACTGTCGCAAAGTGCCCACGTTCCGGCGAAAACGTCAGTTTTCGCCGGAAAAGTGCCCACGCAAGGGGGCGCGGGCTGGGTGCCGGGCGCGGGCGGAGTTAGGCGAAGTGGGCCGGGACCGTGTCCTCCCAGGCCGCACGCAGCTCGTCGAGGCCTACGTGGAACTGTCCCTGCACCTCGAGCACGGGCTCCTCGGTGGTGACGCCCACGCGGGCGAACGTCACGCCGCGGGCCTCGAGCATCGCGGTCCAGCGGGGCTCCTCCGTGCGGGGCACGGCCACGAGCACGCGGCCCTGCGACTCGCTGAGCCACGCCTCGGCGGGGGTCACGCCGTCGCGCGTCACGATCTCGTCGAGCACCACGCGGGCGCCCACGCCGTAGCGCAGCGCGCCCAGCGAGATCGCGGCGGCAAGGCCACCCTCGGCCACCTCGCGGGCGGCGTCGGCAAGGCCGTCGCGGGACGCCGAGACCATGACCTCGGCCAGCACCTTCTCGGCGTCCATGTCCACCACGGGCGGCAATCCGTTCAGCGTCCCGTTCGAAGTGGCGAACACGGAACCGCCAAACTCGGCCGAGGTCGCGCCCACCAGGTACAGCGCCTGGCCCGCCTCGCGCCAGCCGGCGGGGGTGGCGCGGCGCACGTCGTCAAAGATGCCCAGCATGCCGATGATCGCGGTGGGGTTGATGGACGAGTCCACGCGGCCGGGCTCGCCCGTGCCGTTGTACAGCGACACGTTGCCGCCAGTGACGGGCACGCCCAGCTCGAGGCACGCGTCGGCGACGCCGCGCACGGCCTCGGCGAACTGCCACATCGCGTCCGGGTCCTCGGGCGAGCCAAAGTTGAGGCCGTCCGTGACGGCGGCGGGCTCGGCTCCGGCGATGGCGACCGCGCGGTACGCGGCCGCGACCGACTGGCGCGCGCCCTGGTACGGGTCAAGCTTGGTGTAGCGGTCGTTGGAGCGGGTGGCGATCGCGACGCCGCGGCCCGTCTCCTCATCCACGCGCACCACGCCCACGGTGTCGGGGCGGGCCTGCGCGGTGTTGCCCTGCACGTAGCGGTCGTACTGGTTGGTGATCCAGGACTTGCTCGCGAGCGCGGGCGTGGCAAGCAGGGCCACGGTGGCGTCAGCGAGGGCATCGCCGTCGGTGGGCAGCGCGACAGGGGTCGCGGCCTGCAACTCGTCCATCCAGGCCGGGCGCGCGAAGGGGCGCTCGTACACGGGGCCGTCGTGCGCCACCGTGCGCGGGTCCACGTCCACAATGCGGTGGCCGTGGTGGTCGATGGTGAGGCGGCCCGAGTCGTTGACCTCGCCCACCACGGCGGTCTCGATGTCCCACTTGGAGGTGATCTCCATGAACGCGTCGAGCTTGTCCGGCGTGACGACCGCCATCATGCGCTCCTGCGACTCCGACATGAGGATCTCGCCGGCATTGAGCGTGGGGTCGCGCAGCAGCACGTCGTCGAGCCACACGTGCATGCCGCCCGAGCCGTTGGAGGCGAGCTCGGACGTGGCGCACGAGATGCCAGCCGCGCCCAAGTCCTGGATGCCCTGCACCACATCGGCCGCAAACAGCTCAAGGCAGCACTCGATGAGCACCTTCTCCATGAAGGGGTCGCCCACCTGCACTGACGGGCGCTTGGCGGGCACGCCGTCCTCGAACGTCTCGGAAGCCAGAATCGAGGCCCCGCCGATCCCGTCGCCGCCCGTGCGGGCGCCAAACAGCACCACCTTGTTGCCCACGCCCTCGGCGCTGGCAAGGTGGATGTCCTCGTGCTTCATCACGCCCACGCATAGCGCGTTCACCAGCGGGTTGCCCTGGTAGCACGAGTCGAACGTCGAGCCGCCGCCGATGTTGGGCAGGCCGAGCGAGTTGCCGTAGCCGCCCACACCGCTCACCACGCCATGCACCACGCGAGCGGTGTCGGGGTGCTCAATGTCGCCAAAGCGCAGCTCGTCCATGACGGCCACTGGACGCGCGCCCATCGCGAGGATGTCGCGCACAATGCCGCCCACGCCCGTCGCGGCACCCTGGTAGGGCTCCACATAGGACGGGTGGTTGTGCGACTCGACCTTGAACGTCACGGCCCAGCCATCGCCGATGTCCACCACGCCGGCGTTCTCGCCGATGCCCACCATGAGGTGCTTTCTCATCTCGTCCGACGTCTTCGAGCCGAACTGGCGCAGGTGCACCTTGGAGGACTTGTACGAGCAGTGCTCGGACCACATCACCGAGTACATCGCGAGCTCCGCAGCGGTGGGCCGGCGGCCAAGCAGGTCCACGATGCGCTGGTACTCGTCTGGCTTGAGGCCAAGCTCCGCAAAGGGCATCTCCTGATCCGCGGTCGCGGCGGCGCGCTCGACAGTGTCGAGGTGCTGGTCAGGGGCGGTGCTCGCGGCGGCGGCGGGGGCGTCGGTCATGCGGATCCCTCGGCTCTAGGTAGGGGGACGATGCTGGGGCTCAGCCTACCGTTGCGGCACCCCTTTCCCCCGCGCGTGCGCGCCCCTAGGATGACCGACGCGGACGCGCGAGCCGCAAGAAATCGAGGAAGTCAGTGGAGCGTCGGCGCTTTCCGTGGATCGCAACAGGATCGTGGCTCGCAGCCGCTGGTGTGCTGCTGGTCATCGGCCCACTGCTGATCGGGCTCGTCGTCTCGCCGCTCGCGTGCGGGCCAGATGCCAATGAGGGCAACTGCTCGTGGGCCGCGGTGCCGTGGCTGACGTTCTTCAC
>QKAX01000054.1 GCA_003246255.1 Demequina lutea | reverse complement strand
CAACGGCTGGCAGACGCGCGACAAGAAGCCCGTCAAGAACCAGGAGCTGTGGCAGGAGCTCGACGCGCAGATCGCCCGCCACGACGTGAGCTGGGTGTGGGTCAAGGGTCACGCGGGTGACCCGGGCAACGAGCGCGCCGACGCGCTGGCCAACAAGGGCGTGGAGATGGCGCGGGCGGGTCGCTAGCGGTCATGAACGCGTATGCCATGCCCCTGCTGGTGCTGCTGGGCTTGGCATGCCAGGAGGCCGGCGCGGCGGTGGCCGTGCACCTGATTCCCGAGGTGGGGCCGTGGGGCGTGGTCGCGCTGCGGCTCGCGTTCTCGGCCCTGGTGCTAGTGCCGCTCGCGTGGCGCACTGTTCGACGCGGGGCGCGGCTCTCGTGGCCTGCCGGGCTTCTCTTTGGCGGGGCGCTCGCGGCCATGAATGTGTTCTTCTACCTGGCGCTGGAGCGGCTGCCGCTGGGCGTGACGGTGACCATCGAGTTCTTGGGGCCGCTGGTGCTGTCCGTGGTGGCGAGCCGCTCGTGGCGCGGCGTGCTGTGGGCGGTGCTGGCCGGATCCGGCGTGGCCCTGCTGGGTGGGGGAGGCGCGCTGCACCTCGACCCGCTGGGCGTGTTGTTCGCCGTGGGCGCGGGCGTGATGTGGGCCGCGTACATCCTCACCTCGCGGGCGGCGGGTGCGGCGATGCCCGGGGTGATTGGCCTGGCGATTGCCGCGTGCGTAGGCGCCGTGGTGACGCTGCCCGTTGCGGTAGCGGTGGTGGGGTCTGCGCTGTTGTCGCCCTCGGTGCTGCTGCTGGGGCTCGCGGTGGCGGTCCTGTCCTCGGCGATCCCCTACGGAATCGAGCTCGCGGCGCTGCGGCGGATGCGGGCCGAGGTGTTCGCGATTGTGCTGGCGCTGGCCCCGGCGATCGCGGCGGTGGCGGGGCTGGTGCTGCTGGGGCAGTCGCTCACGTGGGCCATTGGCGGGGGCATTGTGCTTGTGACCGCTGCGGGGGTGGGTGCGGTGGCGTCGCAGGGGCGGCGGCCGGTGTTGCCGGCGGAGGCTCTGCCCGCGGAGTAGGAGAGTGCGCGTGCGTGCCCTACGCCCGGGTCAGCACGGCGTCTATTCAGGTCGTGCGATCTAGACGTGTTTTCAAGTCGACTCAAAGAGGCGAGCAAACGAGACCCACTCTCGCCGACTTCTGCGGCAGGCACGTCTTCTCGGGTGAGCGATGCCACACCGGTAGCATGGCAACGCGAGGCGCTGAGTGCTTGCATGCGCGCGAATCGGGGGCGCCATGCCGCGCGACCGTCACTTGTCTGCGGCAGGTGCTGTACTTGCGTGGAGAGCCCGCCATTCGGTGGGCTCTCGAGTCATTGAAGCAACGCGCGTAGTGACCGTGCGCATTAACGGAGGGGCGTGTCGTGGACGATCTGTCGGAGCTCGAGTCGCTACGAGTCGAGCAGCTTATCGAGATGATCCGTGAGAAGACCGGCGCCGGGGTAAACCTTTCGTTCCCTGGCAAGGTCCTCGCCCGCCAGATCGGGCGCAGGGTACGTCCCCGCAACCAGCGCCCCGTCAAGTCTCTGAGCGCCGGTGACGAGCCTGCCCGCTCGCGTAACTTCTTGATCGAAGGCGACAACCTGCAGGCGCTTGCGTCGCTCTATCGCGAGCGTGGTCAGATCGACATGATCCTGACGGATCCGCCGTACAACACGGGCGAGGATTTCCGGTACAACGACAAGTGGGACGCGGACCCCAACGACCCCGACATGGGTGAGTTCGTCGGCAGCGATGACCCCGCGAAACACACCAAGTGGATGAAGTTCATGTACCCGCGCCTCCAAATGATGAGAGCGATGCTTAAGTCTTCTGGCGTCCTTGCAATCTGCATCGACAGCCGCGAGCTATTCCACCTTGGTCAAATGCTCGACGAGTTGTTTGGCGAAGAGAACCGTCTTGCAATCATTAACTGGCAGAAGACGGCCGCTCCGCGCTCCGACAAGGGTGGTGTTACAACGACGACCGAGTATGTGCTCGTCTACGCGAAGAGCCTCACTCTCGCAAAGACCGCGTCCATGGAACGAACTGACGCAGATAATCGGCGCTACTCGAACCCTGACCGCGACACGGGAGGGCTATGGCGCGAGGGTAACCTCACCGCCCGAACCTGGGCTGAGAGTGGCGACTTCGCGATCCAATCCCCGTTCACCGGGAAGCTGCACTATCCCGCGGGAGAAGGTGCGTGGCGTCATCCCAAGCGGAACATAAAGACATGGCTTGAGCAGTGGGGTTCCGAGTACCACGAGAAGGCAATAGGTGACGGCAAGGCCAAGGCCCTCGTCCTTAAGGATGAGTTCAGTGCAGAGGTTGCGAAGCGAGCGAGAAAGCGGCTGGGTGAGCCAGAGTGGCCGTTCATCTGGTTCGGCAGGGACGGTGAGGGCCGACCCAGGACGAAGACATACCTGGAACAGATCAAGAAGGGAAAGGTGCCTGTCACCTACTGGGCGGACGATGAGTTCGAGGTGCCCGAAGAATTGGGATCGACTTCATGGGACTTCGAGGAGTCTGGCCGCAGCAGCGATGGTTCGAGTGAACTGACCGCCATCGTCGGCAAGGGACACGGTTTCACTACTGTGAAGCCGCTGAAGCTGATGATGAAACTCATCCAGCTCTGGGTACCAGACCATGGGATCGTGCTGGACCCGTTCGCGGGATCTGGTACCACGGGCCACGCTGTGCTCGCGCTCAACGCCCAGTCGGGAACCGAAAGGCGATTCATACTCATCGAACAGGGCCGCCCTGAAAGCGGCGACTCGTACGCTAAGACCCTGACTGCGGACAGGCTCAAGCGAGTCGTCAATGGTAAGTGGGCCAACGGCAAGGGCCAGGCGATCCCTGGTGGGTTCACCTTTAAGGTCCTGGAGAAGCGGGTCGACGCCAAGACGCTTCTGCTCATGGAGCGCGACGAGATGATCGACACGGTGATCGCGTCACACTCGAGCACTGGCAGCCGGCGTCCAGCTGTGCTGATCCCCGTCGGCAGCGAGGACGAGCCGTACACGTACCTTGTGGCGAAGAACGCGAACAACGAAGGCATCTACCTCGTGTGGTCTGGTGCGAACTCGAATACGGATCTGACCGAGGCGGTCTACGAGGCCATCACCGAGGAAGCCGACGCTGCGGGCCTGGCCGACGTCTACCACGTGTATAGCCGGCGCAATCTCCTCGTCACGGACGATGTGATCTGGTACCAGATCCCTGACAGGATCCTGTCCGACTTCGGCTTGGATGTCCGCACCGAGTCCTTCACCGAGGAAGGCTGACCATGGCACTCGAACTTTTCCCGTTCCAGCAGATCGCTGCCTCTCAGATTGCTGACCGTTACGTCGAGTACATGTCGGAGCCCGTGGTGTTCGGCCGCGGTGCCAATAGGCGGGACGTGCCGTTCTACCAGTCGCTTTCATCCATCACCGGGTCAGGCAAGA
Source organism: Demequina lutea (assembly GCA_003246255.1). Classification (GTDB taxonomy): domain Bacteria; phylum Actinomycetota; class Actinomycetes; order Actinomycetales; family Demequinaceae; genus Demequina; species Demequina lutea_A. The sequence continues at coordinate 4,562 of QKAX01000054.1, read as the reverse complement.
CTGCGATCCTCGCCCAGGCCGTCAGCGAGATCGCTGTCCTCTCCGAAGTGCCGCCGGTAATCCTGTGGCTATCAAAGGGCAAAGTCGTCGTCCAGCAGAGTTACGCCAACCTCGCCGAAGGTGGCAAGTACAGCCACTTGCTGGCCGACATAACGGTGCGGCTGCTGAGTGAGTACGACCCCGAGGACGTCGCCATTTCGAAGGAGGCCTTGCTGTACTTCGCGACGGTCGGAACCTTCAACCAGAAGGACCGTGAGAAGAGCAACTTGAAGATCTTCGCGGCAGACACCGACAACATTGAGTCAACCCGATGGGAGGCGCTCAAGGGCCGCGAGACTGCCGAGGGCCAGCGGCGACCTTTGGTGGTGGTCTACGACGAGGCGCAGAACCTCAGTGACCAACAGACAACATTGCTGCTCGAGCAGCAGCCAGCGGCGTTCCTGCTTGCGAGCGCAACGCTGAAATTCCCGGCGCATTTCGATAGTGAGGTGATCCAGCCACTGCGCACGTCCGGTGGCTACAAGGATGACGACCTCATCACCTCCGTTAAGTCCGCGACCGTGGTCGGATCAGGGCTGGTGAAGGGCCTGATCTCCCTCGACGGGCTAAATGCCCCGATGGAAGAGACCATCTCGGAGATGCTTTCCGGCATGCGCGACGCGGAGAGCGACGCCCAAGCGGAGAACCTGGGCTTCGTCCCCAAGGCGATCTACGTCTGCAACACCAACATCTTGGCCGACGACGCTAGCCAGACCGATAACCCCCAGCAGCAGTTCGACCAGCGCCAGGCACCGCCGATCACCATCTGGCGGTATCTGACGGACCAGTGCGGCATACCTGCGTCGGAGATCGCGGTCTACGCGGATCTCAAGACGCACAAGGACTTCCCGCTTCCCGCAGACTTCACGTTGTTCAACGGCGGCGAGAGCGACTACGAGGACTTCGTGGCGGGGGACTACCGCCACATCATCTTCAACAAGACGCTCCAGGAGGGGTGGGACGACCCCAGCGTGTACTTCGCGTACGTCGACAAGACAATGGAGTCCACCGTCGACATCACCCAGGTGGTGGGGCGAGTCCTCCGCCAGCCAGGTGCAATGCACTACGAAGCGGATCGGCTAAACACTGCGCACTTCTATGTGCGCGTCGATCGCAACGACTCATTCGCACAGGTCGTCGAAGACGTGCGCAAGGGGCTTGGTGGCGACGCGCCAGAGGTTCGCATCTTCACCTCGCCGCCCGGCAGCGAAGAGCCAGAGAGTCTAGCCGCGAAGCAGCACCGCACCGTTCCTCGCACTTTCATCAACAACGAGCCGACGACGGGACCGGTGGACAAGGTCATCGACAAGGTCCACAACTACTCGCAAGACATGGTGAACACTCATGGAATTGGCCGGCGACGAACTGTCCAGCAGGCCATCGGATCCTCTGACGGCGCGGACACTGAGTGGGTCGACTTCGAACAGTCGAATCGCGTTAGCGCCCGCTGGGTCTTTCGCCGTGAGGTCGCGCGCCGCTACAAGCCGGCCCTGATGGTGATGAACACCGACACCGAGAAGTTCGACGCCAAGGTTGGCGTTGGCAGTAGCGCGTACTCGAGCCTGGCCGACTACGCGAAGGAAGCGGTTGAGGAGTACCTCCGATACGCCGTCATCAAGCAGCACAAGCCCAAGCCCTACGCAGTGGGCAGCACTCTGGTGCGCCGTGGCAGCATGGACACCTTCACGAACGCGCTCCACGAAGGCTACGACGGCCTGACCGACCTCGAGCGCCGCTTCGCACGGGCCCTCGACGACACCGGCGTGCCGTGGGCCCGGAACCGCTCGCAAACCGGGTACAAGATTCCGCTGGTGTCGCAGGGCTCGACTGTGTGGTTCTTCCCTGACTTCCTGGTCTGGATCGGCGACACAGTCATCTGCGTCGACACCAAGGCGAGCCACATCCTCGAAGGCGACGCCCGGCGCAAACTGCTCTCCATTCAGCCTCACAAGGACATTCCGGCCCGGGTCGTGGTGAAGTTCGTAACGGAGGGAACGTGGAAGACCGACGGGACAGCCGACAGCAAGGATGGCTTCTCCGTATGGGAGCTCGGCCCTGGCCAGGACCTTCGGCCCCTCCCGCACGAAGACCTCGAGTCAGTAGCCAAGGGCATTGTCGAAGCGCCCGGGTATGGCAATTAGTGGATCTGTTCAGTCCCCGACCTCGCCAGGCCCCGCGAACTGGAGCTATCGCGAACGCTCCTCAAAGGTCAACAGGTGCGGATGCGTTCGAAGTACATGTTGGCGAACGCAGGTCACGGGATCGTCCGCTATTTGCGCCCCGGTCTGTGATTTGACGCCTGGAAGTGAACGTCCACAACTTTTGTGCCGATATCACGTGCGACCTCTGAGCCGTCAAGGTCCGAGAGTAAGTCGCTCACGCCAGCCGTGCGCAGCACTCTCTCGCTCTAGTTCTCGCGCTCGTTTGGTTGGCGAGCCAGCACGCCATGCCTCTGACTGGTATCCGCAAGCCGGGGGCTCGCTTTGAGTTCTGCGGACGATAGGTCGGCAACCTTGCTGGGGGTGCGCTCGGCCCTGCGGCTACCCCGCACCCACCGCCAGCACCTCAATCACCGGCGCGCCCGCCTCATCTGACGCATCGAGGTCCACCGAAGCGACGATCGCCCAGTCGTGGTCGCCCGCCGCGTCGTCCAGCACCTGGCGCACCAGCCACACGCCGTCCGGCAGCTCGGCGTGCGAGGTCGCGGCCAGCGCCGCCCGCGCCCGGCCCTCCGCGTGGTCGCCGCCCGGCTCCACGAACGTCACCAGCGCCCCGGCGCGCGCACCAGGTCCAATCCCAATGGCGTCGTCCCCCTGCGCCTCGAACAGCGGGTCCAGCGCGTCGCGCCACGCATCGGCGCTCCAGCCGGCGGCCCCATCCAGCGCTCCCAGTGCCGCATAGTCCTCGCGCGACGCGAGTTCTACCCGGCGGAACATCGCGTTCGCGATGAGCCTGCGGAACACGCGCGGGTTGCCCGTCATCGGCTTGGCCGGGCCGGTGGAGCCCAGCGACGGGGCCGCGAGCGGGTCCGCGTCGTCCGCTACCACGGCGTCGGGGTTCATGAGGCGTTCCCACTCGTCTAGCAGCGACGAGTCCGTGGAGCGCACCACCTGGCCGAGCCACTCGGTGACCGCCACCACCTCGTCGGTGCGGTGGTCCTCCGGCACCGTCTGTCGCATCGCGCGATACGCCTCGGCCAAATACCTCAGCACCACGCCCTCGGTGCGCTCAAGCCCGTAGGACGAGATGAGGTCGCCAAACGTCATGGCCTTGCTGAGCATGTCGCGCACCACGGACTTGGGCGCGAGCTCGGCGTCAAGGATCCACGGGTTGGCCTTGCGGTACATCGCAAACGCGGGCTCCAGGAGGTCCTCCAGCGGCCGCGGCCACGTGATCTCCTCGACCAGCTCCACGCGCTCCTCGTACTCGATGCCGTCCGCCTTCATGGCGGCCACGGCCTCGGCGCGGGCGGCGTTCTGCTGGGCGAGCAGCAGTTGACGCGGGTCGGAGAGCGTCGCTTCGATGACCGACACCACGTCCACCGTGTGGTCAGGCGACTCCACGTTGAGCAGGTCCATCGCGGCCAGCGCAAAGGGGGAGAGCGGCTGGTTGAGCGCAAAGCCGCGCGGCACGTCCACAGTGAGCCGCACCGACGGGCGCTCGCCGCGCGGGTGCGTCGCATCGGGCACGCGCACGCGCTCCACCACTCCCGCCACACGCAGCGAGCGATAGATGCGCAGCGCCTGGCGAATGTGAGCCGACTTCTGGGCCTCGGTCTCGTGCACCGCGTCCAAAAGGTGCACCATCGCCTGCACCGGGTCCTCCGCCTCGCGGTCCAGCCACGGGTTGGGCAGCCCGCGGGCCAGGATGTTCAGCACCATGGCGTGGGTGACGGCAAAGCGGCTGGTGAGCGGCTCCGGGTCCGCCTCGCGCAGGCGTTCAAACGTGGCATCGGTCCAGTTGACGGAACCGGCGGGCGCGGACTTGCGGACGATCTTCTTTTTCTTCTTGGGATCGTCGCCTGCCTTGAGCAGCGCCTTGCGGTTCTCGATCACGTGATCCGGCGCCATGACCATCACGTGGCCCTCGGTGTCGAAGCCCGCGCGGCCCGCGCGGCCCGCGATCTGGTGGAACTCGCGCGCCGTGAGGTGACGCATGCGCTCTCCATCAAACTTCACCAGCGACGTCAGCAGCACCGTGCGAATGGGCACGTTGATGCCCACGCCCAGCGTGTCGGTGCCGCACACCACCTTGAGCAGTCCCTGCTGCGTGAGGCGCTCCACGATGCGCCGGTACTTGGGCAGCATGCCCGCGTGGTGCACACCCACGCCCGCGCGCAAAAACTTGCTGAGCGTCTTGCCAAAGCCCGTGCCAAAGCTGACGCCGTCAAGGGCATCGGCAATGGCCTGGCGCTCCGTCTTGGACGCGACGTTCATGGACAGCAGCGCCTGCGCGCGGTCCACGGCGTCCTTTTGCGTGAAGTGCACGATGTACACGGGCGCCATGCCGGTCTGCACCAGCTT
>QKAX01000119.1 GCA_003246255.1 Demequina lutea | reverse complement strand
TGTCCATGCAGCTCGGCTCCAAGATGCGCTTCATGTCCGCGCAGTTGATTGCTCTCTTCGAGGGTGACTTGTGGCTGCGCTCGGCGGCGCGCGCCAACGAGATGGCGGCGCTGCTGCGCGCGCGGCTCGAGGAGGGAATCGCCGCCGGCGACCTGCCCGGGGTCTCGATCACGCAGCCCACGCAGTCGAATGGCGTCTTCGCGGTGCTGCCCGCAGGTGTGGCCGATGCCGTGCGCCAGCAGTTCCGCTTCTACGACTGGGACGCTGCGCGGGGCGAGGTGCGGTGGATGTGCTCCTTCGACACCACCGAGCAGGATGTCGAGGAGTTCGTCGCCGCCGTGCGTGCGGCGGTCGCGGCGACTGCCTGACCGGCACGCTTGTCGCCGCGGCGCCAAAATTGTACGCTTTTCTGTACAGGAGGCACCATGAAGACCATGTCGTACTCACAGTCCAGGCAGAACTACGCCTCGGTGCTCGAGTCTGTCCTTGCGGACCGCGAAGAGGTCGTGGTGACGCGCGCCGGGCACGATCCGGTCGTGATCGTGTCGCTTGAGGACTACCAGTCTCTCAAGGAGACTGCCTACCTGCTCCAGAACCCCGCCAATGCGCGACGGCTGCTTGCCTCGATCGAGCGCCTTGAGGCGGGCGCGGGATCAGAGCACGACCTCGTCGAGTGAGGTACGTGTGGGATGAGTCCTCGTGGGAGGACTACCTGTTCTCGCAGCAACAGGACCGCAAGGTTCTCAAGCGGATCAATGCGATTCTGCGGGACATCGCCCGCGGCGCAGGCGACGGCGCTCCGAACGAGGGTATCGGCAAGCCCGAGCAACTCAAGCACGGGCTCCATGGCTATTGGTCGCGACGCATCACCGACGAGCATCGGCTCGTCTACAAGGTCGTCGACGACCAGGTGCGCATCGCGGCGTGCCGCTTCCACTACGAGGACTGACGGAATGTCTGTTCTATCTCAAGCACTTTAGCCGCGATCGGTTGGCGCACCTCGTCCTCGAACCGCTGCGGCGTGAGTACGACCGTCCCGGCGTTGTCATGACCGCCATACTCACCTACAGCGTCTGTCGTGAAGTGGGGCCACGGGCGTCTAGCGGGCGAGGGACGAGAGACTCGATCCTCATCGAGGCGATGCGCCACCTGATGACGCAGATCGCGAGCGTGCTTGAACGGCGCGGACTCCAGATCGACCCCCGCCTTCTTCCACGCAGCGGTCAATATCGTCCACGCCGGGGTCGTCTTCTTGCGGTCACCGATCTGACTCGTCAGGCACTGCAGACTGATCTCTTCGAGATAGAGCTCGAAGTTGGCGACACAGGACTGGATGCCCGCAGCGATGGTGAACCACTGCTGCGCTTCCAGGTCCAGGCCTCCCGCGTGCTTCCAGTAGGCCGAATCCGGATCGTCGCTTTGAGGATCATAGAGGCCCGATGATCCTGCCGCATCGAAGATCGCGCGATGCGCGCGCTTGACCATGTCGCACCCTGCGTGAACCACCATGGCGATCTCGGAATCCGCGGCCAACCATGTCTGCGCCGCGCGTGATTGGCGGCCAGACGTGAGTTGATCGATGACGCGGAGCGCCGGGGCGCTGGCGAGGGGCTCGGACCACGAGCTGTCAGAGCCCCCCACCGTCATCCGCTACTCCTCGGTCGACTCGTCAGCGCTGTCGGGCGCCTCGGTCACCACAGCGTCGGCCGCGGTCTCGGTGACCACGGCGTCGGCCGGGGCCTCGCCCTCCTCGCCTTCGGCTGCTTCCTCTGTGTCGAGGTGACGCTCGACGTTGCGGGCGATGCCGATGATGCGGTCGTTCTTGTCCGGCTTGGAGAAGATGACTCCCATCGTGTCGCGTCCCTTGGCCGGCACCTCGGTGACGGGGGAGCGCATGACCTTGCCGGACTCCATGATGACCAGCACCTCGTCGGTGTCCTCGACCAGCAGCGCGCCCACCAGGTCGCCGCGCTCCTCGGCCAGCTTGGCCACCTTGATGCCCAGGCCGCCGCGACCCTGCACGCGGTACTCGGTGACGGCGGTGCGCTTGGCAAAGCCGCCCTCGGTCACCACGAACGAGTACGCACCCTCGGTGACCACGTCGAGCGACAGCAGCTCGTCGTCGCCGCGGAAGCTCATGCCCTTCACACCTGACGTGGCGCGGCCCATGGGCCGCAGGGTGTCGTCATTCGCCTCGAACGTGACCGACATGCCCTTGCGGCTCACGAGCATCAGCTTGTCCTCGGGCGCCACGACGCGTGCAGCGACCAGTTCGTCCGGGTGGACCGTGCCGTCTTCGGCCTCGACCTCGCGCAGGTTGATGGCGATCAGGCCGCCGCTGCGGTTCGAGTCGTAGGACGAGAGCTCGGTCTTCTTGACGAGGCCGCGGCGGGTGGCGAGCACCAGATACGGCTTGTCCTCGTAGTTGCGCAGGTCGAGCACCTGCGCAATCTCTTCGCCCGGCTGGAACGCCAGCAGGTTGGCCACGTGCTGGCCCTTCGAGTCACGGCCGCCCTCGGGCAGCTCGTAACCCTTGGCGCGGTAGACGCGACCCAGGTTGGTGAAGAACAGCAGCCAGTGATGCGTGGTGGTGACAAAGAAGTGCTCCACCATGTCGTCGCCGCGCAGGGTCGCGCCACGCACGCCCTTGCCGCCGCGGCGCTGCGCCCTGTACTCGGAGGACTTGGTGCGCTTCGCGTACCCGCCGCGGGTGATCGTGACCACGACCTCCTCCTCGGCGATCAGGTCCTCGATGTCCACCGAGCCGTCGAACGGGCTGATCTCCGTGCGGCGGTCGTCGCCGTACTTGCGCACGATTTCCGCAAGCTCCTCGGACACGATGCTGCGCTGGCGCGGCTCGGACGCGAGGATCGCCTTGAGATCCTCGATCTCCGCCATGAGCTTGGCGTACTCCTCCTCGATCTTCTGCCGCTCGAGGGCCGCGAGGCGGCGCAGCTGCAGGTTGAGGATCGCGTTCGCCTGGACCTCGTCCACGTCCAGCAGCTCGATGAGCCCCTGGCGAGCCTCGTCCACAGTGGGGGAGCGACGGATGAGGGCGATGACCTCGTCAAGTTGGTCCAGCGCCTTCACGTAACCGCGCAGGATGTGGGCCTCGCGCTCGGCCTCGCGCAGGCGGTAGGAGGTACGACGTTGGATGACCTCGATCTGGTGCGACACCCAGTGACGCACAAAGGCGTCGAGGGGCAAGGTTCGCGGCACGCCGTCAACGAGCGCCACCATGTTGGCGCCGAACGTCTCTTGCAGCTGCGTGTGCTTGTAGAGGTTGTTGAGCACCACCTTGGCCACCGCGTCGCGCTTGAGCACGATCACCAGGCGCTGGCCGGTGCGGCCGGAGGTCTCATCGCGGATGTCGGCAATGCCGGTGAGCTTGCCCTCCTTGGTGAGCTCCGCGATCTTGAGCGCGAGGTTGTCGGGGTTGACCTGGTACGGCAGCTCGGTGACCACCAGGCACTGGCGACCCTGCAACTCCTCGACGTTGACCACTGCGCGCATCGTGATGGAGCCGCGACCCGTGCGGTATGCCTCGTCGATGCCGCGCCGGCCAAGGATGGTGGCGGCAGTGGGGAAGTCCGGACCGGGAATGCGCTCGATGAGCGCCTCGAGCAGCTCCTCGCGCGACACTGTGGGGTTGCTGAGGTACCACTGCACGCCCTCGGCCACCTCGCGCAGGTTGTGCGGCGGGATGTTGGTGGCCATACCCACGGCGATACCTGCAGAGCCGTTCACAAGCAGGTTGGGGAAGCGCGCTGGGAGCACCGACGGCTCCTGCGTGCGACCGTCGTAGTTGTCCTGGAAGTCGACGGTCTCCTTGTCGATGTCCCTGACCATCTCCATGGCGATGGGCGCCATGCGCGACTCGGTGTATCGGTGGGCCGCGGCGGGGTCGTTACCCGGGGAGCCGAAGTTTCCCTGGCCGTCCGCCAGCGGGTAGCGCAGCGACCAGTCCTGCACCATGCGCACCAAGGTGTCGTACACGGCGGAGTCACCGTGCGGGTGGTAGTTACCCATGACGTCGCCGATGATGCGCGTGCACTTGCTAAACGCGCGATCGGGCCGGTAGCCGCCGTCGTACATCGCGTAGATGACGCGGCGGTGCACCGGCTTCAGGCCGTCGCGCACATCCGGGAGTGCACGGCCCACGATGACCGACATCGCGTAGTCGAGGTAGGACTGCTGCATCTCCACATTGAGGTCGACCTTCTCGATCGCCCCGTGGTTGTGAACCTCAGATGTCAAGGAACCTCACGTCCTTCGCGTTGCGCTGGATGAAGTTGCGGCGGGACTCGACGTCCTCGCCCATCAGCATGGAGAAGATCTCGTCCGCCAGCGCGGCATCGTCCATCGTGATCTGCAGCAGGGTGCGGGTCTCGGGATTCATGGTGGTCTCCCACAGTTCCGAGTAGTCCATCTCGCCCAGACCCTTGTAACGCTGGATCGCGTTCTCCTTGGGAATCTTGCGACCATTCGCGAGGCCGTCCTTGAGCATCGCGTCGCGCTCACGGTCAGAGAACGCGTAGTCGTGCTCCGCGTTTGACCACTTGATGCGGTACAGCGGCGGCTGCGCGAGGTACACGTAACCGGCCTCGATCAGCGGGCGCATGTAGCGGAACAGCACGGTGAGCAGCAGCGTGCGAATGTGCTGGCCGTCCACGTCGGCATCGGCCATCAGCACGATCTTGTGATAGCGAGCCTTCGCAATGTCGAACTCGTCGCCGATGCCGGAGCCGAATGCCGTAAACAGCGCCTGGATCTCGGCGTTGCCGAGCGCGCGGTCGAGTCGCGCGCGCTCCACGTTGAGCACTTTGCCTCGCAGCGGCAGGATCGCCTGCGTCTCGGGGTTGCGGCCGCGCACGGCCGAGCCGCCTGCGGAGTCACCCTCCACCAGGAAGATCTCGGAGATCTCGGGGTTCTTGGACGAGCAGTCGCGCAGCTTGCCCGGCATGCCGCCGGATTCGAGAAGGCCCTTGCGGCGCGTGGCCTCGCGCGCCTTGCGGGCCGCGATGCGCGCCTGGGAAGCCTGCATGGCCTTGCGGATGATCTCCTTGGCCTCGTTGGGGTGCGAGTCGAACCAGTCGGTGAGCAGTTCATTGACGATGCGCTGCACAAACGTCTTCGCCTCGGTGTTGCCCAGCTTGGTCTTTGTCTGGCCCTCGAACTGCGGCTCGCCCAGCTTGACGGAGATGACGGCCGTGAGGCCCTCGCGAACGTCGTCACCCGTGAGGTTGTCGTCCTTCTCCTTGAGCAGGTTCTTCTCGCGCGCGTACTTGTTCACCAACGTGGTGAGAGCGGCACGGAAGCCCTCTTCGTGGGTGCCGCCCTCCGTGGTGGAGATGGTGTTCGCGTACGTGTGCACGGACTCGGAGTACGCGTTCGTCCACTGCATCGCAATCTCGAGCGAGATCTTCTTCTCGGTGTCCTCGGCGTCCAGGCTGATGACGTCCTCGTGCACCAGCTCGGCCCGCTTGGTGGCGTTGAGGTGCTTCACGTAGTCGACCAGGCCGCCGTCGTACTTGTACGTCACCGTCTGGACGGCTGGGGCGTCGGCGTCGTCGGATTCCGCGACGGCGTGCTCGGGGCGCTCGTCCGTGAGGGAGATGCTGAGGCCCTTGTTGAGGAAGGCCATCTGCTGGAACCGAGCGCGGAGCGTCTCGAAGTCGTAATCGGTGGTCTCAAAGATCGCGGGGTCGGCCCAGAATGTCTGCTGGGTTCCCGTCTCATCCGTCGCCTCGCCCTTGATGAGGGTGCCCTGCGGCTTGCCGCCATCGGCAAAGGACTGGCGCCACACGTGACCCTGACGCTTGACCTCGGTCTCCACCTTGTAGCTGAGCGCGTTCACCACTGAGATGCCCACGCCGTGCAGTCCGCCCGACACGGCGTAGCCTCCGCCGCCAAACTTTCCGCCGGCGTGCAGGATCGTCATGACCACCTCAACGGTGGGCTTCTTCTCGGTGGGGTGCATGTCCACCGGGATGCCGCGGCCGTTGTCGGTCACGCGCACGCCGCCGTCGGCAAGCAGCGTCACGGTGATGGTGTCGCAGTAGCCCGCGAGAGCCTCGTCAACGGAGTTGTCGACCACCTCGTACACCAGGTGGTGGAGGCCCCGCTCGCCGGTGGAGCCGATGTACATACCCGGTCGCTTGCGGACGGCCTCGAGGCCCTCCAGGACGGTGATGTTCTCGGCGCCGTACTCGGGCTTGGTCGACTCGGTGTCGCTGTTCGCCACTGATTGCCCTTCCACGCCCCTGAGCGCGCCTTGTGCGGCTCAGGTGATACCTAGCGTCATTCTACGCGGTTTCAGGGCGGTTTTCGGGCTATTGAGGGCCGTTTGGGGGCAACGGCTCCAATGCCGATGTTGGGGACGACGCGTTCGATGCGTCACGCGCGGCCCCTCGCGCGCCCGACCCGGGACCTTTGAGGCGTCGGTGTCCTCGGTCGCGACACGCCTCATCCCGGGTCAGGAGCGCCACCCTACTGGGCCGAGGAGACATACAGGCTCTCGCCGTCCCAGAAGGTTGTCACCACCACCGTGTCGGCGGTGACGCCGTCGGGAAGGCCCACCGTGGCGTAGAACTTCATGGTGGTACCCGCCGGGGCCTCGAGGTCATAGAGCGGGAGGTAGGCCGGGTCGATCGCGTTCATCGGCGGATCGTAGGTGTCAGCTACCAACTCACCGTGAGCCATCGCCTGGATGGTGGGGAACGTGGTCCAGCTGGACGTGTCGCCCGTGGTGATGACGGTGGGGGTGGCGGTACCGGTGATCAGTGCGACCTTGCCGGAGAAACCCTCGACCGTCTCGAGCGAGTCAATGGTGAGCTGCCACTCGTCACCGCTGTCCTCGATTGTCCACACAGTGCCGTCGCCGATCACGCCCGGCGTGGTGAACGAGCCGGGCTCTCCCTCCGGAATCGCCGCGGTGGTCTCGTCGCCTGCGCCGCCAAACGTGGGGTCTGCAGTGACCCAGGAGTCGCCCTCCTCGATCTCGCTGATCAAGGACTCCCAGTCGCCGCCGATCTCATCGGAGGCATCCGTGATGGCCACCACAGCGATCACTGTGGACGCGATGCCAACGACGATCGACAGACCGCCCAGCACGGCGCCGACGATCGCCATCGCCCTGCCGCCCGCCTGGCCCCTGTTCGCCTTGACGAGGGCGACGATGCCCAGCACCAGTCCCGCGATGCCCAGCACCACAGAGAACAGACCCGCGAACGGGATCCATGCGCCGAGGATGGCAACGATGCCCAGCACGAGCGCGGCGATCGCGAGCCCCTTCTTGGGCCCAGTGGGAGGAGGGGGCTGCATTCCCGGCTGCGCGTACCGAGGCTGGGCGTACTGCTGCGGCGGAACTGTGTAGTCCTGATAGCCCGGCGGCGGGGGGATGGGCGCGCCAGCCGGCGGGATCGGCGGAAGTGGCGCGCCAGCCGGCGACTCCGGGGGCGGCGGAAAGGTGTTGTCGGTCATACGGGTGTTCTCCTGAGCTGGCGGAAATGCGATGTTCGCGATGGGCGGTGAGCTATCCGTAGGTGTCGCGTGGGCCGCGTCCCTTGACGCGGCGCGGTCCCTTGACCCAGGTGCGGTCGCTGGGCCCCATAAAGCGCAGTTCCTTCACCACCTCGCGCCCAAACTCCTCGTTGAGGCGGTGCCGCACCTGTCCCGACATCAGTTGCATCTGCGTGGCCCACGCGCTGGAGGAGGCGCGCAGCACCAGCACGCCGTCGTCAAAGGTGACCGGCTCACAGTGATCCGCGATCTGATCGCCTATCACCTCGCGCCAGCGAGCCGTCACCGAGGCGACCTCGATCTGTTCGGTCCAGCCCATGCGGCCCAGCAGTGCACGCACGTTGTCATCCATGCGGCGAGGGTCCCGCCCGCGACCAAAGGGAGCGGGGGAGGCCTCGGCCTCGGTGGCCCGACGTTTCGCGGTCCGTTGTCGGTTTGCCGTCTGGGGCGAGATGCGCGCGGCACCCCGCTCGCGGGCGGATTGACGCGCTCGTTCCATCGCCTCTCGCGCGAGCGCGGCAGGATCCTTGCGCGGCG
>QKAX01000072.1 GCA_003246255.1 Demequina lutea | reverse complement strand
CCCAGCGGCACCACGTCCTCCGCGGTGAGGGACAGCGAGACGAGCGGCGCGGGCTCCGGCCCCTGCGCGGTGCCGGACAGCCAGCCCTCGAGCTGCCAGCGCACGCGGTCTGCCATGTGCTTGGCGAAAGCCCCCGCGCGCACGCCCACATCGGTGCGCCACACGCGCTCGAGGCTGCCACCGGTGACGGTGCGGGCGCCGATCCGCACGCGCGCGCACCGCGACGCGGCCTGCAACAGCGCCCCGTCCAGCTGCTCCGCGACGTGCGCCGCCACGAGCGCGAGCTGCTCCACCCGCTCTGCCGGGTCCTCGAACACGTACTCGACGGCGATGTCCTCCTCGGAGCGCCGCAGCACGGGCGGGGCGACGTCCTCGCCGCGCGCCATGCGCTGCGCCCATGCGCCCACCGGGCCAAACCTGGCCACGACGTCGGCGCTGGGCAGCGCCACAAGATCGCCCAACGCGGTGAGCCCAAGCCGCACCAGCACGCTCGTGAGGTCCTCCACCTGCGCGCGCTGCGACCTCTCCATGGCCGCATACGTGAGAGCCGTGACGGGCATCGGCGCCAGATAAGCGGCCGATGCCCCGGCCGGCACCAGGTCGCTCGCCCGCGCGGCCATGACGGCGGCGAGCAGGCCGTCGGCCATACCTACGGACGCCTCGCACCCCGCCTGTTCCGCGACGGCCGTCACGAGTGCCTCGGCGAGGGTCTCCTCGGAGCCGTGGAAGCGCGCGGCGCCGGCCGACGGAATCATGAGCAGCCCCGGGCGCGAGATCTCCACACCAGCGACCACGTCCTCGGCGGCCGCCGCGACGGCCTCGAAGGCCCGCGCGTCGCGGCCCTCGTCATGGCCAAGAATCACCAGCTCGGGACACGCGCGCCGAGCGAGCCGCTTGCGCATGCCCCGACGCACTCCGGCGGCCCGCGCCGACGCGGAGACTGCCATCATGCCGCGCCCGTGCAGCACCGCGGCGGGCTCCTGCGGACCCAGCCCGGCCTCGGCGGCCGCGGCGACCACTGGCCAGTCGGGCACCCACAGCACCACGCGGCGCACGGTGTCCACGGCGGCGTCCTTGAGCCTGAGCTGGGAACCGGCAGAGCGGGGGCCGGCGCTTACCCGGCCCCCGCGTCCCGCCGCGCCGCTCACACCACCACCTCATTCATGCGACCTCCGTGCCGAGTGCGCGGTCACCAGCGACGGCGTCGCGCACCCCGGGACGAGGCATGAGCGCCTGCAGGTCAACGTCGAGCGCCACCAGAACACGCCTGGTAGAACCGGCGGTGCGCCCCGCGATGGCCACCGTGACCTCGCGCTCGCGCAGCCGGCCGTCACCCGCTCCGAGACCGCTCCAGCGAGACCTCTCTACCGTGAGCTGCACATGCGCGCCCGGCCATGCGCCCGACGCGAGCAGCACGCTGCCGCGCTCCCTGGCGCGCGCTCCCAGCCTGCGGCGATCGGCATCGGACAGGGCGAGACCCTGACCCACGATCACCACATCCATGCCGTCTACCAGCGCACCCAGCGCGGCGGGCGCCTGTGTTCCGGGATGCGGCACCAGGGCGAGGCGCGACAGGTCAACGCCGCGCTGCGAGGCCGCGAGCACTCCCACCTGAGGCATGCCCACGATGGACATCCACGAGCCCTCGTTAGACGCCTGGGCCGCGAGCGCGAGCAGTAACGACGTGGAGCCCTCCACCGACACCACCTGGCCCCTGCGCAGGCCTCGCGGCAGCAGCGGTGCAAGCGCCGACGCGAGGGGCAGCTGCGGCGAATCCCACGCCTCGCGCGTGGTGCCCACGCGCCCCTCGACGGAGGCGAGAGCGGCGCGCGCAGCCTCGAGGCGAGACTCTTGCGTCTCCATCGCGCTCACCTCCTGGGCACCTGTTCACGACCTTCGAACAACCCTCAGTCATTCGAACATATGTTCGATTGTGCCATGCGGATCCGACACGCGATACCCGATTCAGCGTCGCAGGGGCACGCGCAGGGGCGGTCTCGAGGCTGCCCCGCAACCCGGCACCGCGCCCCTCGCCGCACCTCCACGTCGCCCCGACGCCACGTGCCTGCCGATCCCGTTCCAGCGCTCCAAAACCGCGCGCAACGACCCCTCCCACAGTCACTTCGGAACGCGCGACAGGCGCAGCCGCGCACCCCTACGCAGCGGCCAGATCACGATTCGGCCGCCAACTTGCCACCCCCGAATGCAAGCGGTTACATTCCCAGCAGAACCTGCAACGTCGGAGGACTTCATGACCGCTCGCCGCGACCTCATCGCCACGGCCACCATCGTCGCCGTGCTCGCCGCCGGGCTCGGCTGGCTCACGACGGGCACCACCACCCAAGCCAGCCCCCACGCAGTCGCCCCACTTCGCGCGGCGAACACCGCCGACTCGTTCTACTTCGTCATGACCGACCGCTTCGCCAACGGGGACCCAAGCAACGACACGGGCGGCCTGGGCGATGACCCCCAGGTGTCTGGCTTCGACCCCAGCAATTCCGCGTACTACCAGGGAGGAGACCTGCAGGGCCTCATGGATCAGCTCGACTACATCGAGGGCCTTGGCGTGGACGCGCTGTGGCTCTCCCCCGCGTTCAAGAACCTCGCGGTGCAGCCCGAGGACAACTCGGCCGGCTACCACGGCTACTGGATCACCGACTTCACGCAGATCGACCCGCACCTCGGCACCAACGAGGAGTTCGCGGCCCTGGTCGCAGCGGCGCACGAGCGCGGCATGAAGGTCTACCTGGACATC
>QKAX01000012.1 GCA_003246255.1 Demequina lutea | reverse complement strand
CCTTGCGGCCCACATGGCTCAGCAACTGCTTGATGTAGCGCGCGCCGCGCTCGGTGGGGATCGATCCGGTCGTGGTGAGCATCAGGCCTCCGCAATCACTGGCTTGGCGGCGCGCCCCAGGCAGCAATCCGCCGGGCACACGTCTTGCCATGGGCCCAGGTCGGTCAACGCCGCACGCGCGCGCGGTGTTCCGCCGGGCGCCACGTGGCGCTCCTCGACAAGGTCGATGAGGCCCGACACGAACGCCGGGTCCACACCCACGGTGGCCACGCGCACGGCCGCAAGCCCGCGCTCCTGGCACGTCTCCAGCGCCTCGTTGTCGAGGTCCCAGGCCACCTCCATGTGGTCCGAGACGAAGCCGAGAGGCGAAATCACCAGGCCGGACACGTCCTCGCCCAGCGCCTCGATGGCCTTGTTGATATCCGGCTCGAGCCACGGCACGCGCGGGTCGCCCGAGCGCGACTGGTACACGAGCGACCAGTCCACCCCGGGGAACTCGTCGGCGACGCGATCCATCACGAGCGCAGCGACGGCGCGCTGCTGCTCGGCGTACCAGCCGCCGCCCTGGTTCCACTCCTCGCCGCCGCCGGTGGGCACGGGGGTGCCGTCGGGGCGCGCCTCGCGCGGGCCGGACACGTCCGCCGCCGACGACGGGATCGAGTGGGTCGCAAACATCACGTGGGGCTTGGCGCCGTTTCCCTGCTCCGCGAGTTGGCGCAGTCCGCCGCGCACGGCGTCCACGTTGGGCTCCACAAAGCCCGGGTGGTCAAAGTACTGGCGCACCTTGTCCAGCACGATCTCGCCCTCGAGCCCGGTCTCCGCGAGCGCCGCGGCGAGGTCCTCGCGGTAGGCGCGGCAGCCCGAGTACGAGGAGAACGCGGTGGTGACGAGCACCAGCACGCGACGGTGACCGTCGGCGTGAAGCTCCTTGAGCGCGTCGGCAAAGTACGGCGCCCAGAAGCGGTTGCCCCAATACACCGGCAGACCAAGGCCGCGTGCAGCGATCTCGGCCTCGAGCGCGACCTTGAGGTCGCGGTTCTGCTGGTTGATGGGGCTGATGCCGCCAAAGTGGCGATAGTGGTGCGCTACCTCTTCGAGGCGCTCGTCGGGGACCCCGCGGCCGCGCGTCACGTTGCGCAGGTACGGGATGACGTCGTCTTGACCCTCGGGGCCTCCGAAGCCGGCGAGCAGGATGGCGTCGTACTGGGCGGGCTCGAGGGTGCGGGCCGATGCGGCGAGGGGCGGGAGCGTGTCGGTCATGCGGAGAGCACCTCGATCGCCTCGGCTGTGTCGATGCGGCGGCCCGTGTAGAACGGCAGCTCGTGACGCACATGGCGGCGGGCCTCGGTGTAGCGCAGCTCGCGCATCATGTCCACGAGCTCCGTGACGTCGTCGGCCTCCATGGGCAGCAGCCACTCGTAGTCGCCCAGCGCGAACGCGGCCACTGTGTTGGCGATCACGCCCTTGAACGCGGCGCCCTTGACACCGTGCTCCCGCAACAGTTGCGAGCGCTCCTCTTCCGGCAGCAGGTACCACTCGTACGAGCGCACAAACGGATACACGGTCAGCCAGTCGCGCGGCCGCTCGCCGCGCAAGAAGCCCGGCACGTGGCGCTTGTTGAACTCGGCGTCGCGGTGCACACCAGCGGCGGACCACGTCAGGGTGGTGTCCTCGAGCAGCTCGGTGGCGCGCAGCTCGCGCAGCGCCAGCTGGAGGTCCTCGAGCTTGGGGCCGTGCAGCCACAGCATCACAGTGCCGTCGGCTCGTAGGCCCGAGACGTCGTAAATGCCGCGCAGCGTGACGTCGCTCTCGGCAAGCTCCTCGACCGCGTGGTCGAACTCCTCAACGATGCGGGACAGGGTGGCCTCGTCGGCGTCGAGGAAGCCGTCGAGAACTGAGAACAGCGTGAAGCCATCGGCGTGTTCGGTCATGACCTCAGTCTTACCCTTGCGGCGCTCTAGGAGAAATCGAGGTGAGCCATGTCTCCCACGATCGCAGCGAGGCCCGTGAGGCCCGCCGCGGCTCCCACAAAGTCCACGCCCTCGGGCACCAACTCCCTGTCGAAGGCGGCGGGAGCGGCGTCCACCCACACGTGCTGGCTCGACGCCACGAGGTTCTCCCGTGTGAGCTCCACTCCCAGGATCGCCGACGCGTCGGCAAGGGCATCGGCGGTGAGGTCGCCCGGCTCGCCAGTGACGTCGTAGGAGAGGCGAATCGCGTGGGTGCCCGCTGGCAGCGCCTCGGCCACCCACTCCCACTTGGCGCTCGCGTGGGTGAGCGCCTTGGCTCGCGTGACGCCAGGCCGCACGAGAGCGCCAGTGCCCCGCGGGGCCGCGTCAAGCTCGGGGGCCTCGACTACCAGCACCGCGATGGCCACTGTGCGCGCCGTGCCGCCTCCACGGATGCCCACCATGGGCGCCGCGATGTCGCGCGGCACCGCCATCACCAGGCGGTGAGCCTTCACCATGCCGCGCTCAGTGGTGACGCGCCAGCCGTCGTCAGAGCGCTCCACGCCCTCCACATGCGCACCCGTGCGAATCTGCACGCCGGCTGCGCGCGCGTCGTCCGCGAGTGCCTGCACGAGTCGGAACAGGCCGCCCTTGAGGGAGCGCACGGCGGATCCAGGGGGTGCGGCGGCCCGCCGAGCCCGCGCCGCGCGGATGAGGCCCACCTTGCCCACCTCGGCGGAGAGCCCCGGCGCGATCGACTCGAGGGTGATCTTGCCGATCGGACGCGTGTAGACGCCTGTCACCACCGGCGCGATGAGGCGCTCCGTGGCGGGCTTGCCCAGCCGCGCGCGAGCGACGTCGCCGAGCGTCGCTCCCTCGGCGGGCTCCTTGGCGGGCGCGATCAGATCCCACGCCGCACGCAGCGAGCCCCACATCCCCAGCACGGCGCGCACCTCGGGTGCCATCGGATCTGACGGGATGCCCAGCCACGAGGTGGTGGGCAAGGCGTAGGCCTCGCCGGGCGCGACCACCCACGCAGGGCTTGGCGCGGGGGCCACCACGTCATCGAAGAGGCCCAGCTCGGCCACGAGCGCCTCGACGGTGCCTCCGCGCGTCGCGAAGGACTCTGCTCCCGCGTCCAACTCCACACCCGCGAGCGCCACCGGGGCGAGCCGGCCGCCCACCTGATCAGCCGCCTCGAGCACCACCACTGAGAGCCCCTCTCGGGCCGCCTTGCGCGCTGCGAGCAGGCCGGAGAAGCCTCCTCCGACCACCACGACGTCGGCCTTGGATGCAGTGGCCCACCCCCCGCGCACGGCGCCGCGCTTGGGCTCGGCGGCGTCGGTCGCCTCGATCTGATCAGAGCTCATGAACAAGCCCCACGATCCGCGTGAGCACCTCCGGGTGGGTGTCCGGCGGCACGCCGTGGCCAAGGTTCACCACGTGCGACGGCGCCGCGCGGCCCGCCTCGACCACCTCGCGCACGTGCCGCTCCACGGTCTCCCAAGGGGCCGCGAGCACGGCGGGGTCGATGTTTCCCTGCAGCGGCACGCCGGGGAGCCTGCGCGCGGCGTCCTGAAGCGTCGTCTCCGCATCCACTCCCATCACAGTGGCGCCAGTGGCATGCATCGCCTCCAGGAGGTGGCCCGTGTGGGTGCCAAAGTGGATGCGCGGCACGTCCAGGTCGCTCACATGGGCGAACGCAGCGGCCGACGCGGGGGCGCAGCTCTGCGTGTAGTGCGCCACCGAGAGCGACCCGGCCCACGAGTCGAAGAGCTGCACCGCGCTCGCTCCCGCGAGCACCTGCGTGCGCAGGAATCGACCCGTCACATGAGCCGTCCACTCCATGAGCCGCGCCCACGTCGCCGGGTCGCCCACCATCAGGCGGCGCGCGCCCAGGTGATCGCGCGACGGCTTGCCCTCGACCATGTAGGCGGCAAGGGTGAACGGTGCACCGCCGAAGCCGATCAGCGGGGTATCGCCCAGTTGCTCGAGCGTCGCCGTCACGGCCTCGCCGATCACGCCGAGCGCGCCGTCAAACTCGCCGCCGTCCCCGGCGGCGCCAAGATCGGGCAGCGCGTCCACATCGGCGGCGGTGCGGATCGGCGAGCCAAACACGGGACCGATGCCCGGCTCGATCCGCACGTCGAGACCCGCGAGCATGAGCGGCACCACGATGTCACTAAAGAAGATGCCTGCGTCCACGCCGTGCCTGCGCACCGGCTGCGCCGTGATCTCGGCGACGAGCTCGGGGTTCACGCAGGACTCGAGCATCGTGGTGCCCTCGCGCACCCTGCGGTACTCGGGCAGCGAGCGGCCAGCCTGGCGCATGAACCACACCGGCGGGTGCTCGGGACGCTGCCCCCGGAGCGCGGTGAGAAGCGGCGACGAGGCGGCGGTGCCGGAGACCAACGGATGCGAGGACGGGAGGGCCATGGTGTGTATTGTTCCGCACCCGCACCCCGCGATTCCTCTCGTGTGATGCAACCGTGTCAGAATCGAGGAATGTCGCTCATGTCCCTGACGGCGAGCCACCACAACCGCGACCTCGCCACGCTGGAGCAACTCAGCGTCGGCGCCGATCGGCTGGGGGCCGCGCTCGTGGGCCCCGCTATCCACGGTGCCGTGGTGTTGCCCACCTGCAATCGCTTTGAGATCTACCTCGACGTCGAGGACTCGGCTCAGGCGCGCTCGTCCGTGGTGTCCACCCTGTCAGCCTTCACGGCGCTCGACGAGTCGGCCATCGCCGGCGCACTCGTCTCCTACGACGGCGACGATGCCGTGCAGCACCTCATGGCCGTCACGTCAGGCCTCGAGTCCATGGTCGTGGGCGAACGGGAGATCTCCGGCCAGGTGCGCCGGGCCCACGCCGACGCTCGCGACACCGGGCACCTGTCCCCCACCCTTGACCGGCTCTTCCAATCCGCGCTGCGCACCTCGCGCGTGGTCGGCTCGTCGACGGGCCTGGGAACCTCGGGACGCTCGGTGATGTCGGTGGCGTTCGACCTCGCGGAACCGCTGGTCGCGTGGCGCGGCTCTACCTCGCTGATCGTGGGCACCGGGGCTCTCGCCGAGAGCGGGGTCGCTGTGTTAAGCGCGAAGGGCTCCCGCATCACTGGCGTCTACTCCCCGTCCGGACGCGGCGAGGCGTTCTCGGCGCGCCATGGGGTGCCCGTAGTCACCAGCGACGGCCTCGTGGAGGCGCTCGCCGATGTGGACGTGGTGCTCGCCTGCTCCGGAGGCGAGTCGATCGTGCTGACATCCAACCTGGTGGCGCAAGCCATGTCGCAGCGCTCGCACTCGCTGACGCTGATCGATCTCGCCCTGCACCGCGACGTGGCGCCCGGCGTGGAGAATCTGCGCGAGGTGTCGGTGGTGCGACTCGAGGACGTCAAGGAACACGCCCCCGGCGAATCGGCCGCCGCCATCGAGTCCGCGCGCGCGATCGTGGCGCACGCGGTGGCGCGCTTCTCGGGCGACGAGGACTCCCGTGCGGTGGATCCCGCGATTGTGGCCCTGCGCGAGCACGTGTTTGGCCTGCTCGAGCGCGAGGTGGCCAAGCTGCGCCCCACTGGCGCAGAGGTAAGCGACGCCCAGTCCCTCGAGATCGAGAGCGCGCTGCGCAGGTTCGCCAAGTCCCTGCTCCATGTCCCCACCGTGCGCGCCAAGGAGATGGCGCAGGCAGGCATGGCGGATCAATACCTCACGGCGCTGCAGACGCTCTACGGCCTCGACGTGGCCATGCCGGCCGATACGTGCCCCGCCGAGGCGATCGACGCGGCATACAACCCGCACGAGCACGCCGAGCACTGAGCCACCCTCCCCGGCGAGGGGAAGGACGAAGGGGGCGGCCTGAGGCCGCCCCCTTCTCCTATGCCAGCATCGGGCGCTTGCGGGAAGCGCTCAGAGGTCCAGGCGCTCCAGCATGTCAGTCACCAGGGCGGCCACTGCAGACCGCTCGGAACGCTCGAGCGTCACGTGCGCAAAGAGCGGGTGGCCCTTGAGCGCCTCAATCACCGCTGCCACGCCGTCGTGCCTGCCCACGCGCAGATTGTCGCGCTGCGCGACGTCGTGGGTGAGGATCACGCGCGAGTCCTGGCCAATGCGGCTCAGCATGGTGAGCAGCACGTTGCGCTCAAGGGACTGCGCCTCGTCCACGATCACAAAGGCGTCGTGGAGCGAGCGGCCGCGAATGTGGGTGAGCGGAAGCACCTCGAGCATGCCGCGACCCATCACCTCCTCGACCACCTCGGAGCTCACCATGGCGCCAAGGGTGTCGAACACGGCCTGCGCCCAGGGGTTCATCTTCTCCGACTCGTTGCCTGGCAGGTAGCCCAGGTCCTGGCCGCCCACTGCGTACAGCGGGCGGAACACCATGATCTTCTTGTGCAGGCGGCGCTCCATCACGGCCTCAAGGCCAGCGCAGAGCGCGAGGGCGCTCTTGCCGGTTCCCGCGCGGCCGCCCATGGACACGATGCCCACCGTCTCGTCCAGCAGCAGGTCGATCGCGATGCGCTGCTCGGCCGAGCGACCGTGCACGCCAAACACCTCGAGGTCGCCGCGCACCAGCTTGATTGCGCCGTCCTCCGCGACTCGCCCCAGCGCGCTTCCGCGCGCCGAGTGGATCACGAGACCCGTGTGGATCGGCAGGTGCGCGAGGTCCTCGCCGCACTCGGCGGCATCGGGCGCGGGAATGAGCTGCTCCTCCCACAACTGCGCCATCTGCGCGTCGGTCAGCTGAATCTCGCGCATTCCTGTCCAGCCGGACTCGACAGCGAGTTCGGCCCTGTACTCCTCGGCCTCGATGCCCAGCGCCGAGGCCTTGACGCGCATCGGCAAGTCCTTTGACACCACGGTGACGGCGTGGCCCTCCTTTGCCAGGTTGGCCGCCACGGCCAGGATGCGGGTGTCGTTGTCTCCCAGGCGGAAACCGCTCGGCAGCACCTCTTGGTCCGTGTGATTGAGCTCCACGCGCACGGTGCCGCCCTGCGCATTGGCCGGGATCGGCTTGTCCAACGTGCCACACTGCACGCGCATCTCGTCCAGCATGCGCAGCGCCGATCGTGCAAAGTAGCCCAACTCCGGGTGGTGCCGTTTCGCCTCAAGCTCGGTGATGACCACCACCGGTAGCACCACTGAGTGCTCGGCGAAGCGCTTGAGCGCCCTGGGATCCGAGAGCAAAACCGACGTGTCGAGCACGAAGGTGCGAAGGTCCGTCTGCACGGAGGTGTCGGCTGCGGCCTGGATGGTGGTGTCGGTCACGCGCGCTCCCAGCGGGTTCAGGCCGCAGGGCGCCCATCGCCCTACGGCGATGAGTTACGACGATTCGGGGACGAACCGCCTGTCGGTGGTTACCACGCTGATGACGCTACGCCTGCGCTGTCGCGCGACACGCCGAGGCCCGGCCGTTCTCACCCAGAATTCACATCGCCGTAACCCGCGCCCGGGTGTGGCGGGTCTGTGGTGGCTCTTTGCAGCGTGCCCACAAGTGACTGCGGATCCCTAGGCTGCGGAGGGCCGCGCCGCTGAGACCTCCGTTTGACAGTCACAAACGTGCAGCGCTCGCTGCACAGCGACGATGAGGCCGATATCGGGCAGCGCGGGCGGAGGGCCCAGGCGCGCTGCGAGCTGGCGGCCGATGCCGGGTAGCGGCAGCCCATGCGCGCCGCACCTGCACCCGTCCTGCTACTTGCCGCGCCGACGCTCCCGCAGCGCATACGAGCGCAGCGCTCGCAGAAAGTCCACGCGCCTAAAGTCTGGCCAGTACGCGTCGCAGAAGTAGAACTCCGTGTGCGCCGACTGCCACATCAGGAACCCGCCGAGCCGCTGCTCGCCGGAGGTGCGGATCACGAGGTCGGGGTCCGGCTGTCCCTTGGTGTAGAGGTGCTCTGCAATGTGCTCCACCGAGAACTCGGCGGCGACCTGCTCCAGTGAGTGGCCGGCGGCGACGCCCGCGAGCAGGAATGACCGCACGGCATCGGCAATCTCGTGCCGACCGCCGTAGCCCACGGCCACATTCACGTGCAGCCCCTTGGCCTCAGACGTGCGGTCCACAGCGTCCTCCGGCAATAGCGTCGCGTCTCCGACGTGTTGGAGCTTCCACCTGCCGTCGTCCGCGAGCGCCTCGACGGCCACACAGATGATCTCCAGCAGGGCATCGAGCTCGCGCGGGTCGCGCGACAAGTTGTCGGTGGACAGCATCCACAGCGTCACCACCTGCACGCCCGCGTCCTGCGACCACTCGAGCACCTCGGTGATCTTGTCCGCGCCGCGTTGATGGCCGTCGGCGGCGCTCGCGCCCACCTGCTTGGCCCAGCGTCGGTTGCCGTCCAGGATGACGCCGATGTGGCAGGGGATCACTCCGCGGCGACGCAACTCTCGCGTCAGCAGGCCTTCGTACCAGCGGTACAGAGCGTTGCGCATCGTTTTCGGTGTCCTCCCGGATAGATGCTACGGCTCTTCGCGTCGCAAGAAAGTTACGGTACCGTAGGTTCATGCACGCAGAGACGCCGCACGACCTCGTCGACACCACGGACGACGTCGAAGACACCCCCACCATCACCAAGCCCCTCTTGCGCGGCTGGTTGCACCTGGGAGCCGCCCCGATCGCGCTGATCGCGGGCATGGTGCTGATGGTCTTTGCCCCCACGCTCGCGGGCCGAGCCTCGTCCGCCGTGTTCACCCTGACGGCCGTCATGCTGTTCGGCACGTCGGCGGTGTATCACCGCGGCAAGTGGTCGCCCTCAACCCTGGCCGTGTTGCGCCGCATGGACCACGCCAACATCTTCCTCATCATCGCCGGCACGTACACGCCGCTCACTGTGCTGCTGCTGGAGGGGAACACCCGCATCGTGGTGCTGTGCATGGTGTGGGGTGGCGCCGTGCTGGGCCTGCTGTTCCGCATCCTGTTCCTGCACGCGCCCCGCTGGCTGTACGTGCCGCTGTACGTGGCGCTGGGGTGGGTCGCCATCGGCTACATCAGGCCGTTCTACGAGACCGGCGGCGCCGCCGTGGTGTGGCTCGTCGTGGCGGGCGGCATTTGCTACACCGTGGGTGCCGTGTTCTACGGGTTCAAGTGGCCGGGCAAGTCAGCGCGGTACTTCGGGTACCACGAGATCTTCCACGCGCTAACTGTCGCCGGATTCGTCTGCCACTACATCGCCGCCGCCTTCGCCGTCTTCAACGCGTCCTGACGCGGCGGGCGGGATCTTGGGGGCCTTCGCAGCGGCGGCGTCGGCGCGCGCCTGCTCGGCGAGCTGAGCGTCGCGGCGAACCTTGCGCAGGTGCTTGCGCATCGACATGTACAGCAGCACCAGCGCCACCGCCATGAAGAACGTCGCCACAAAGCCAAGAAAGCCCGGGCCCACCGAGTAGTAGTCCTGCGTGTCCACGGGACTATCCTGCCTCACGATGACCGAGATGAGTTTTTCGCAGCAAGAAGCCGACGACGAGGCCGGCTCCGGTGCGCGCCCGCGCCTGTCCCGACGCGCGTGGTGGGCCGTCGGCGTCGGCCTGGCGGTGCTGATAGGCCTGGCAGCGCTGTGGGCATATTGGATCGCCGATCAGCCCGTGCGCTGGCGCGATGTGGGCTTCGCCATCGACTCTGCCACCCAGGCAAGCGCCACGTACGACGTGTTCTTCTACACGGACGACGCCGTGGTGTGCCACGTGCAGGCGCTCAACGAGCACTTTGCGGAGGTGGGCGCCACCACGGCCACAATTGACCCCGCCGACGGCGCCTCGCAGCGCATCACCACCTCCATGGTCACCACCGAGCTGGCGACCACCGCGGTGGTCAACTACTGCGAGCCCACTCAGTAGTCGTTTGGCACGGCACCAGGACGTTCGTTACCCTGGACCATTCAATGCGCAAGGGGATGTGAAGCATGACCGATCAGACGTGGCTGACGCAGGAGGCCTTTGACCGCCTCAAGCAGGAGTACGACTACCTCGTGAGCGAGGGACGAGTCGCCATCGCCAAGGAGATCGACGAGCGCCGCCAAGAGGGTGACCTCAAGGAGAACGGTGGCTATCACGCCGCGCGCGAGGAGCAGGCAAAGCAAGAGGCGCGCATCCAGCAACTGCGCGGCATCCTCGAGAATGCCGAGGTGGGCGAGCCCACCGGCGGCGACGGCACAGTGCAGTCCGGCTCCGTGGTGACCGCCAAGGTCGCCGGCCGCGACATGCGCTTCTTGGTGGGTTCGCGCGAGGTCGCGGGCGGCACCGATATCGACGTGTTTAGCGCGCAGTCCCCGCTGGGTGAGGCCGTCATGGGCCTCAAGGCCGGGCAGAAGTCCTCGTACACGGCGCCCAACGGCAACAAGATCGAGGTCGAGGTCGTGGGCGTGGAGCCCTTCACCGGCTGAGCCCGCACGCGCGGCCGTCCGGCGCGCCGCCGTGGCTCGTCACTCCGGCCGCGCGCGCTCGGCCACCCGCGCCCCGGCGCACGTTTGTAACGGTGGTTCCCGTTCTTGCGCAGCGCAACGGCTCGCAGGCTGCGGATCCACAGTCACTTAGTGACGGGGCGGGCGACGCGCGCACCCGAGGAACCCGCAACCTACGCGCCTACACGCTCCAGCAGCACCACGGCCTCGTAGTGCTCGGTGTGCGGGAACATGTCCAGCAGCCTGCCTCGAGTGGGCACCAGCGACGGCATTGACTCCAGGTCTCGCGCGAGCGTGACGGCGTTGCAACTTGAGTAGACGACGCGCTCGATCCCACTGTGCTCAAGCCACGATGCTAGCTCCGCGCCGATGCCGCGTCTGGGCGGGTTCACGATCGCCACGTCGGGGCGGTCCCGCCCCTCGGCCCACACCGTCGCGTCCCCCACCTCAAAGGTGACGTGACGCGCGCCGGGCACCCCGGCATCGGCCAACTCGGCAGCGCTGACGCGCGCCGATTCGATGGCCTGCTCGGAGAATTCCACGCCGGTCACGTCGCGGCCCTCGGCAAGGCAGTGAAGGGCAAAGCCGCCCACCCCGCAGTACAGGTCCCACACGGACGCGGGCGAAGTCTCGTCCACCCAGCCGCCCACCTGCGCGTAGAGCTCGCGCGCGATATCGGTGTTGGTCTGGAAGAAGCTCAGCGGCCGCAGGTGCAGCGTGACGTCTGAGAGCGTCATGGACAGCGTGTCGCGCTCGGTGAGCACGATCTCGCGCTCGCCCTCCATGACGGCCCGGTGCTCGGGCAGCACGTTGAGGCTCGCGACGGCGAGCCGCGGCAGGCGTTCCTGGAGCCACGGCAGGTGCTTGAGCAGGCGCGCATGCGCCTCCGTGGAGCGCATCACAAACCTCACCATGAGGTCGCCCGCGGGCGAGGCAGTGACGATGAGGTGCTTGAGTTCGCCGCGCCGCTCCGGCACGCTGTACGGCTCGAGCCGTGC
>QKAX01000045.1 GCA_003246255.1 Demequina lutea | reverse complement strand
CGGCACCGCCCTGGGCGTGGAACTGCGTCAGGCGATCATGCACGGCGACCACGTCGCACCCCGCGCGGAGGCGCTGCTGTATGCAGCCGACCGTGCCCACCACATCGCCACGCTCGTGCGGCCCGCGCTGGAGCGTGGCGCGCTCGTGGTGCAGGATCGCTACCTCGACTCGTCGATCGTGTACCAAGGCGGCGCCCGCGGCCTGGGTGACATGGTGGGCGAGATCTCGCGGTGGGCCACCGAGGGGCTGACGCCCGATCTCACCGTGGTACTCGACATGGAGCCCAAGTCCGAGCGGCTCGCGCGCGACCTTGATCGCGTGGAGCGCGAGACGGCCGAGCACGCCGCCGCGATGCGCCAGGGCTTTCTTGACCTCGCCGCGCGAGAGCCCGCCCGCTACGCGGTGGTCGAGGCGGGCGCGCCCATCGAGGATGTCGCCGACGCGGTTCGCCAGGCCGTCACCGCGGCGATGCGCGCAACCGGCCTTGAGCCCGATGCCTTGGCCGACGGCTCGGGCGACATTGAGCCGTGGGGCACGCCGTGACGCTCACGGGGGTGTGGAAAGAGGTCGTGGGTCAGGAGCGGCAGATCGAGCCGCTGCAGGCCGCCGTGGCCGACCGCGCGGCCATGACTCACGCGTGGCTCATCACCGGCCCACCAGGCTCTGGGCGCTCGTACGCGGCCCGCGCCTTCGCGGCTGCCCTGCAGTGTCCCGACGGCGGCTGCGGCCATTGCCATGCGTGCACCACGGCGTTGAGCGCCGCGCATGCCGACGTCACAGTGGTGGCCACGGAGAAGGTCACCATTGGTATCGAGGAGGTGCGTGACCTCGCGGGCCTGGCGCAGCGAGCCCCGAGTGCCGGTCGCTGGCGCGTCATTATCATCGAGGACGCCGACCGCATGACCGAGCGCACCTCAAATGTGCTGCTCAAGGCCATCGAGGAGCCACCGGCTCGCACGGTGTGGATCCTGTGCGCACCACACGCGCACGACGTCGCCGTCACTATTCGCTCGCGGTGCCGCATCGTGTCGCTGCGCACCCCGGCGGCCGACGTCGTAGCCCAGTTGCTCGTGGAGCGTGACGGGATCGCGCCGGACCTGGCAATGGAATCGGCGCTCGCGGCACAGAGCCACATCGGGATTGCGCGCAGGCTAGCCCGCGATCCCGAGGCGCGAGCACGTCGCGATCAGGTGCTCGCGCTCGCGACCGAAGTGAGGGGAGTGGGCGACGCGGTGCTCGCCGCCGCAGACCTGGTGCAAGTGGCAGAGGACGATGCCGCGGCCGCCACGGCCGAGCGCGACGCTGCCGAGAAGGCCGAGCTGCTCGCGATGCTGGGCGCGGATTCAGGCACCATTCCGCCCGCGCTGCGCGCGCAGGTGCGTGAGCTCGAGGAGGATCAGAAGCGCAGGGCCACTCGACACAAGCGCGATGTGCTCGACCGAGCGCTCACTGACCTGATGTCGCTCTACCGCGACGTCGCCACGGTGCAGGTGGGCGCGGAGGCGGGCTTGCTGAACATCGCTCATGAGGGCCGCATCCGAGAGCTCGCCGGCCGCACCGGGCTCGCGGACACGATGCGCTGCCTGGACGCCCTGTCGCTTGCGCGCGAGCGGCTCGCGTCCAACGTGCAGCCGCTGCTGGCTATCGAGGCGATGATCCTCGCGTTGCGGCCGCAGCGGGCCTGATCTCAAGCCCGTAGTCTTGGCGCATGACGCGCCGTCTTGCCGCCCTGGCCGCAGCCTCCGCCCTGCTACTCGGGGCCTGTTCGCTCCTACCCCACACCGCCGACGTGACGGCGGAGCCGGCCCCGGAGACGCCGAGCCTGCCAGCCGGAGCATCGTCTCAAGAGGTGCTCGACTTTGTGTACGGCCAGTCCATCGCGTGGCGCGACTGTGGCGAACTCGATTGCGCGTCGGTGGAGGTGCCTCTCGACTGGACGGATCCGGCGCAGAATCCCAAGCAGCGCGTCGGCTCGCTGCTCATCAACCCCGGCGGCCCCGGCGCGTCGGGCATCGACCTGGTGCAGAGCTTTGGCTCGTACGCGGGTCAGAAGGTGCTCAACTCGTATGACGTGATCGGCTTTGATCCGCGCGGCGTGGGCGCCTCGAACGGCGTGGACTGCGGCGATGGCTCGGCGTTGGACGCGTACTACGTGCGCGATTTCCTCGTCACCACGGAGGCCGACCTCAACACGTTGCGCACCAAGAACGCGGACTTTGCCGCGCACTGCCGCGAGCTCACGGGTCCGTTGCTGGAGAACGTCGACACGGTCTCCGCGGCGCGCGACATGGACGTGATTCGCGCGGTGCTGGGTGACCCGCAGCTCAACTACCTGGGTTTCTCGTACGGCACCCAGCTGGGTGCGACCTACGCGGAGCTGTACCCGGAGAACGTGGGCCGTGTGGTGCTGGATGGGGCCGTCGATGTGCTGATGCCGTCGGAGCAGCAGTCGCTGGTGCAGGCGGCCGGCTTTGAGAACGCGCTGGGCAACTTCATCACGTGGTGCCTGGACCGCGACGACTGTCCGCTGACGGGCCCAGAGGAGAACGCGCGGCAACAGATCGCGCGCCTCGCGACCGACGCGTTGACCACGCCCTACGCCTCTGCGGGGGACACGGCCGTGAACGGCAATCTCATGGTCTATGGCATCGTCGTGACCCTGTACGCCGAGGAGAACTGGGACTTCCTGCGCCAGGCGATCGACGAGACGATGACGAGCGGCACCGCCACCATGTTCGGATTCCTTGGCAACTTCTACCTTGACCGCAACGACGAGACGGGTGCGTACAACACCAACTCGACGGTGGCGTTCACTGCGATCTCGTGCCTCGATGGCCTGGCCCTGGACGACGGCGAGGTGTGGGACATCGCCAAGCAACAGGACTTCGCCGCGCAGGTCGAGGCCGCCTCGCCCACGTTTGGCTGGTGGTTTTCCGGCTCGGGAGGCTGCGACGGCTGGCCGTATGCGGCGCACCCTCGACAACGCCAAGACCGCCGCGCCGATGCTGGTGGTGGGTACCACCAACGACCCTGCCACGCCGTATGAGTGGGCGCAGAACCTCGCGGGCGACCTGGGTGCCAACCTGCTCACCTACGAGGGCGAGGGCCACACCGCGTATGGTCGCTCCAACCAGTGCATCATCGACGCCGTGGACGCCTTCTTGGTGGACGGAGACATGCCGGAGGACGGCCTGGTCTGTTAGCGGCCGACGCCCTGGTTGGGCCGCGTGGCGCGCGCGATTTTGCGCCAGCCAGGGTTTCGGTACACTGGTGAGCCGCGCCTCACGGCGCACGCCGCCTTAGCTCAGTCGGCAGAGCGATTCACTCGTAATGAATAGGTCAAGGGTTCGATTCCCTTAGGCGGCTCCAA
>QKAX01000095.1 GCA_003246255.1 Demequina lutea | reverse complement strand
GGTCCTGACATGTTCCTGACGCTCCGCTTCGCCGCGCGTAGCGACGTAGGACTGGTGCGCGCCGACAATCAGGACTCGGGCTTCGCGGGCCCGCACCTGTTGGTCGTGGCCGACGGCATGGGCGGCGCCGCCGGTGGCGATATCGCGTCGTCGCTCGCCGTGGGCAGGCTCGCCGCGCTCGAGGGCGAGGCGCTCAGCGCCGACGAGTCGCTCGACCGCCTCAAGGACGCGATCGCGCAGGCTCACACCGACATCGTGGAGCGCGCCCACAACGACCCTGAGCTGAGCGGCCTCGGCACCACCGTCACAGCGATTCTGCGCTCGGGTTCGAGCCTCGCCATGGCGCACATCGGCGACTCGCGCGGCTACCTGCTGCGTGGCGACGAACTGGAGCAGGTCACGTCTGACCACACGTTCGTTCAGCACCTGGTGGACACGGGTCGCCTCTCGCAGGCCGATGCCGAGAATCACCCCAAGCGCAACCTCGTGCTGCGCGTGCTGGGCGACATCGACGCGGACGTCCCCGTTGACATCTCGGTGCGCGAGGCGCGCATCGGGGACCGCTGGATGCTGTGTTCGGACGGCCTGAGCGGCGTCGTGTCGCGCTCGACGATCAAGCAGACGATGCAGGAGGTCGAGGACCCCGGCGACTGCGCCGACGCGCTGGTGGCGCTTGCGCTCGCAGCCGGAGCACCTGACAACGTGACGTGCATCATCGGCGACGTGGTGGACCTTGACGCCCTGCCCCACGAGCAGGGTCGCGCGGCGGCCAACGAGATTGTGGGCTCCGCCGCGCGCGACCGCAAGCGCCCCTCCCAGGGCAGCGAATCCGCCGCGGGCCGCGCCGCCAAACTCGCCGCCGCGCCCGCCGACGACGACGAGGAGGAGGATCGAGCGCCGCGCTTTGCCCGAGTGAAGCCGTGGTTGCTGCCCTTCGCCGCGCTCGTGGCGGTGGTGGCGGGCCTGTGGGGCGCCTACGCCTGGACGCAGACCCAGTACTACGTGGGCGTCAATGGCGACCATGTGGCGATTTACCAGGGAATACCTGAGTCTCTTGGGCCCATCGAGCTTGACCAGGTGATCGAGACGAGCGACCTCGCCGTCGACGATCTACGGCCCTTCGAGCGGGACTCGGTGACATCTGGCCTGCGCGCCACGTCACTCGTCGAGGCGCGCGACATCCTCGACTCGCTGCAGGGCACCTCGTAGTGGCAACGGTCCAGGAGGTCGCGGTTCGTGTGGGGCGCCGGTCCGAGGCCGCCCTCCTGGTGATCGCGTGCGCGATCGCCATCGGAGCGCGCGCCTTCGTGGACGCGAATGCCGCCGACGGGATCGGCCGGGGCCTTGCCATCTACGCTGGTGCCGTGGTCGCGCTCGCCGTGGCGGCACACGTGTTGGTCCGCCTGCGAGCGCCCGCCGCCGACCCGGTGCTGCTACCTGCGGCCTTCGCGCTCACGGGCCTGGGCCTCGCGATGATTCACCGCATCGACCTCGCGTACGCGGACCGCGGCCGCGACACCCACTTTGGCACCACGCAGGCGGGCTGGGCGGTGATCGGCATCGTGGGCGCGATGCTGGTCATCGGGCTGGTGCGCGACCATCGGCTGCTACGGCGGTACACCTACACGGCCGGGCTGCTGGGCCTTGTTGCGCTGCTGCTCCCGCTCGTGCCGGGCATCGGTCGCGAGGTCAACGGAGCGCGGATCTGGATCACGCTCTTTGGACGATCGCTCCAGCCGAGCGAGTTCGCCAAGATCGCTTTCGTCGTGTTCTTTGCCGGCTACCTCGTCTCCAACCGCGACACCCTCGCGCTCGCCGGGCCCAAGGTGCTGGGGGTGCGGCTGCCTCGGCCGCGCGACCTCGGGCCCATCATCATCGTGTGGGCAGCAGCCCTGCTCGTCCAGATCGCCCAGCGCGACCTCGGCGCCTCCCTGCTGTTCTTTGGGCTGTTTGTCGCGATGCTGTACGTCGCCACACAACGGCTCTCATGGGTGCTCGTGGGAGTGGGGCTGTTTGGTGTGGGAGCCGTGGCAGCCGGCACGCTGTTCCCACACGTGGCCTCGCGCTACGACGCGTGGCTCAACGCTCTCGACCCCTCGGTGTACGACTCGGGCCGCTCCTACCAACTGGTCCAGGGACTCTTTGGGATGGCGTCGGGCGGGCTATTCGGCACGGGACTCGGCTCGGGTTCGCCTGGCCTGGTGCCCTACGCCGAGTCTGACTTCATCGTCGCGTCGCTGGGCGAGGAGCTTGGCCTCACCGGCCTGATGGCCATCCTCGCGCTCTACCTCGTGGTGGTGCAACGAGCGATGCGCGCCGCCATTGGGGTGCGCGATGGGTTTGGCAAGCTGATCGCCGCTGGCCTCGGCTTCTCGATGGCGCTGCAACTGTTTGTGGTGGTGGGAGGCGTGACGCGCGTCATCCCCCTCACCGGCCTCACCACGCCCTTCCTGGCCTACGGCGGGTCGTCGATGATCGCCAATTGGCTCATCATCGCGCTCCTGATGCGCATCTCGGACCTCGCACGCTCGTCCGCCGCCGCGCCCTCCCGCGTGGCTCCCAGCACATCCCGCCCTCAGGATCTGATCGACGACGGGGAGGAAGCACACGCATGAACGAGCCCATTCGCCGCGTCTCGGTCGTGGTGCTGCTGCTCTTTCTGACGCTCAT
Organism: Demequina lutea; assembly: GCA_003246255.1. GTDB lineage: Bacteria > Actinomycetota > Actinomycetes > Actinomycetales > Demequinaceae > Demequina > Demequina lutea_A. Next base: position 5,570 of record QKAX01000095.1, on the reverse strand, counting down.
GGCATCCGCGTCCTGGGTGCAGTTTGCGTCGGCGGACTCCCTGGGCCAGGACCCCCGCAACGTGCGCACCCTGTACCGCCAGTTCGGATCCTTCCGCGGACCCATCGTGGTGGACGGCACCTCGGTGGTGAGGTCGCTACCAGTCGACGATCCCTTCAATTACCAGCGCACCTACACCGACGGCGCGTTGTACGCGCCGGTCACCGGCTACTACTCGATCGGCCCTGGTAGCAGCGGCCTCGAGCGCGCGGAGAACGAGCTGCTCAATGGCAGCTCGGACGCGCTGTTCTGGACTCGCCTGGGCGAGCTGGTCTCCGGCACCGAGCAGCAGGGGGCGTCAGTCGAGCTGACGCTCTCGGCGCCGGTCCAGCAGGCGGCCTTCGACGCGATGGGAGACAGGCGCGGCGCCGTCGTCGCTCTCGACCCTCGCACGGGCGCGATCCTGGCGATGGTGTCCACGCCGTCGTACGATCCGACTGCCCTCGCCGTGCACTCGTCCTCCGAGGCCAACCGCGTCTATCAAGCGCTGCTGGCCGATCAGACGGGCCCTCTCATCAACCGCGCGATCGGCGGCGACACGTATCCCCCTGGCTCCACGTTCAAGCTCGTGGTGGCCGCCGCGGCGCTGCATGCCGGCTACAGCACCGACACCCTGATCGATGCACCAGACGTGCTCGAGTTGCCGGGCACCACCGCCACCATCCAGAACTACGGCGGCGAGAGCTGCGGGCCCGGCGAACAGGTCACTCTTCTCGACGCCCTGCGGGTGAGTTGCAACACGGCCTTCGCGAAGCTCGCCATGGACCTCGGCTGGCCGGCGATCGCGGCCGAGGCTGAGGCGTTTGGCTGGGGCTCGGATCTCACGATTCCGCTGGACGTCACGAAGTCCCGCCTGCCCGACACCCCCAACCAGCCGCAGATCGCGCAGTCAGGCATCGGCCAGTTTGATGTGCGCGCCACTCCGCTCCAGATGGCCATGATCGCCGCGGCCATTGGCAACAACGGCGTGGTGATGAAGCCGTACCTCGTCGACACCGTGCGCGACCCAGACCTGCGCGTGGTCGAGCAGACCACACCCACCTCGCTGGGTCAGGCCCTCTCGGCAGACGACGCGGCGGCATTGACAGTCATGATGCAGGCAGTGGTCAACGATGGCACGGCACCCGCCGCGCAGATCCCCGGCATCTCCGTGGCCGGCAAGACAGGCACGGCCGAGACGGGCGTCGACGGCGAGTCGCCGCACACGTGGTTTGTGGCCTTCGCCCCAGCGGAGAACCCGGTCGTCGCGGTGGCTGTGCTCGTGGAGAACGGTGGCGATCTGGGCTCGGAGGCCACTGGCGGCAAGGTTGCTGCACCCATCGCGCGCGCCGTGATCGAGGCGGCTCTGGCGGCACAGGGGGTGACGGGCTGATGCAGATCCAGGCAGGCACGACGCTGGGCGGACGCTACGTGATGCGCTCGCTGTTGGCGGTGGGCGGCATGGGCGAGGTGTGGCGGGGAATCGACTCGGAGCTCGACAGGCCAGTGGCGGTGAAGGTGCTCAAGGAAGACGCACAGTCAAATGACGTGTTCCTCAAGCGCTTCAACAACGAGGCTAAGAACGCCGCAGGCCTCATGCACCCGCACATCGCTCAGGTCTTCGACTATGGCAACCAGGCCGGCACCGCGTACCTCGTGATGGAGCTCGTCGAGGGCGAGCCGCTGTCCACCATCCTCGAGCGCGAGGGCACCGTCGAGGAGCACCGCCTGGTGCGCATGATGCTGGGCACGTGCCGTGGTCTCCACGTGGCCCACCAGGCCGGCGTCATGCACCGCGACATCAAGCCTGGCAATCTGCTCATCGAGGGCGAGGATCACGTCAAGATCACCGACTTTGGCGTGTCTCGGTCGCACGACCAGACCACGCTCACCGCCACAGGCATGGTGATGGGCACCGCGCAGTACCTTGCGCCCGAGCTCGCGCTCGGCAAGCCGGCGACCCCGGCGTCGGACCTGTACGCCGTGGGGATCATCGCGTATGAGGCGGTCGTGGGCAAGCGTCCCTTCACCGCCTCAAGTCCCGTTGACATCGCGATCGCGCAGGTGAATGAGCCGGTGCCGCCCCTGCCCACCTCCGTGTCGCCGGCGCTCGGAGCAGTGATCATGGACCTGCTGGAGAAGAACCCCAAGCGGCGTCCCCACACCGCCATGGAGCTGCACGACATCCTCGAGGATCTGCGGCTGCCCACCAAGGCCGAGCGTGCCGCGCGCGAGCGTGGCGCCCCACCCGAGGCGATCGCGCCGCGCAGGTCCAGTCGCGCACCGCGCCGCGCCATGCCGGCCTCGATCGCACCTAAGCGCTACCGACCACGCCCAGACGCGCCGCAAAACAGGCACGTGTAGGGGGGAATGACACAATGAGGGCAGGAATCGGGCGAGAGCCCGCCAGGCGAGGAATGACATGAACGACGAATCGAGGCTCCTCGCGGGCCGCTACGAGGTGGGCGACCTCATCGGCCGTGGAGGCATGGCAGAGGTCCACATCGGCTACGACACGCGCCTTGGCCGCAACGTGGCCATCAAGATCCTGCGCGCGGATCTTGCGCGCGACCCCAGCTTCCAGACGCGTTTCCGCCGCGAGGCGCAGGCCGCCGCAGGTCTCAACCACCCCGCGATCGTGGCCGTCTACGACACGGGCGAGGATCAGATCCGCACGGAGCAGGGAGCCCTGCAGGCAGTGCCGTTCATCGTCATGGAGTACGTCGAGGGCCACACGGTGCGCGACATTCTCAAGGGCGACGTCGCCGCGCCCATCGACGAGGCCGTCGAGATCACCATGGGCGTGCTGTCCGCTCTCGACTACGCGCACCACGCCGGGCTGGTGCACCGCGACATCAAGCCCGCGAACGTGATGCTCACGCCCACCGGCGCCGTCAAGGTGATGGACTTTGGCATCGCGCGCGCCCTGGCCGACGTGGGCCAGACCATGACGCAGACGCAGGCCGTCGTCGGCACGGCACAGTACCTGAGCCCCGAGCAGGCGCGCGGCGAGAACGTGGATGCGCGCTCCGACCTGTACTCCACCGGATGCCTGCTCTTCGAGCTGCTGACAGGACGCCCGCCGTTCATCGGCGACTCCCCTGTCTCGGTTGCTTACCAGCACGTTCGCGAGGCAGCGCCCAAGCCCTCGACCTTCGCGTCCGACGTTCCGGCCTCCCTTGACGCCGTCGTGGAGCGCTCGCTGCAGAAGGACAAGAACAACCGCTACTCGACGGCCCAGGAGTTCATGGCCGATCTTCAGCGTGCGCTCGCGCCCGAGGCACCGCCCACGTCGGGAGCCAATCCCGTCGGCTCCGCCGCGTATGGCGCAGGCGCTGCCGGCGTGGCGGCCGCAGGAGTGGCGGCGGCCGGCATCGGGGGAGCACCTGTCGACGCCGCAAGCAACGGCTCCGCGCCGTCGTCGCCGTACGCGCCATACCGATCTGGCCCGCAGGCAGGCGCGCCGCGGGGCGCTCAGCCGACGTCATCGTTCCAGCCCACCGCCCAGTACCCCTCCACGGGCCAGGGGCCAGAGACGGGCGCCACAGCCGTGATGCCAGCGGCTGCCGCAGGCGCCGGCTGGGGCTCCGTCATGGGTGGAGCCGGCGCGATGCCACCCCACGCGCCCTCACCGGTCACTGGCACCATCGTCACCGACGACGAGCTCGTGGAGGACACCTCGGGCCGCCGGCGACTGCTGATCCAGATCGGCATCGCCGCGGGCGCGCTCATCGCCCTGATCGCCCTGGTCTTCGCGCTCTTCCAGCTCAATAGCGGAGGAGGCGAGCAGCCCACCGCAACCGCCACCATGGTGACCATCCCGATCCTGGAGGACTTTGTCCAGGCGGACGCCGAGGAGCGCCTTGACGGCATCGGCCTGCTCCACGAGGTGGTCGAGGAGCCGAGCGCGGACGTCGAGGCCGGACGCGTGATCCGCACCGATCCCACTGCCAACACCGAGGTCGCCGAGGGCAGTACAGTCACCCTTTACGTGTCCACGGGGCCCGACGAGGTCCAGGTGCCTGACGTGCACGGCATGGCCCAGCAGGACGCGATCGACGCCCTCGAGGCGGCGGGCGTCAACGTGACGGGCTTCGAGTCCGACAACGACCCCGATATCGAGGCCGATCGTGCCACGCGGACGGAGCCTGCGGCCGGATCCTCCGTGGCGCGCGACTCCAATGTGACGCTGTACGTCTCCAGCGGCAAGGTGGACCTTCCCGAACTGCGCAACATGAGCGCGACAGAGGCTCAGCAGCAGCTCATTGTGCTGGGGCTCGTCGCGGACGTTCAGCAGGTGGAGACAAATGAGCACGACCCTGGCACGGTCTTCGAGATGTCGCCGTTGCCGGGCCTCGTGGACCAGGGATCTGTGGTGACCCTGCGGGTGGCGGCAGCTCCGTCCACGGTGGCCGTGCCGAACGTGGTGGGCGACGACGTTGCCACCGCGACGAGCAAGCTCACGGGTGCGGGTCTTAAGGTGACGCAGAACACCGCCTCGCACGCGACGGTGGCAGCGGGCCGCGTCATCTCGCAGAACCCGTCCGCCGGCATTCAGGTGGCCAACGGCACCACCGTGACCATCACTGTGAGCTCGGGACCACCGCCCACGGCCACCGCGGCTCCCTGATCGCGGACGTTGCGACGTCGCCCACGACGCCGTGCGGGAATGCAATGCCCCCGCACGGCGTCCTATGAGGCACTATGACGACGCTGCTGACCGCCTCGGGGCTCAAGGAGTACGTCGCCGCGCGCCTGTGCGACGTACAATCCACGCTCGATGACCACATCTCCGCCGCCATGGGCGAGCTGCCCTCGGCCGGCCCGGACTACCGCAACCTGTGGCAGTCGATCGGCCAGCAGGCCACGGGTGGCAAGAACCTGCGCCCGTCGCTCGCCCTCGCGGCCTATGCGGGCCTCGGCGGGGAGGAGGACGACGCGATCCTGCCCGTCGCTGCCGCGATGGAGATGCTGCACCTCGCGATGCTCATCCATGACGACGTCCTCGACCACGACGAGGTGCGCCGCGGTCGCCCCAACGTCGCCGGTACCCGCCGTGCCGAGCTGGCCGGAAGCGACCTCAGCGAGTCCCGCGTGGACGACCACGTCATGGCCGCCGCGCTGCTGGGCGGCGACCTGGCCCTCGCGTCGTCCTATGACCTCATCTCGCGGGCCCAGTTGCCCGCCCACCACCGTCTCGCATGCCTCGATCTCGTGACGCGCGCGATCCGCACCACGATCGCAGGCGAGTTACTGGACATGTACGCGGATCTGCTGGAGCCGGAGGAGGCAAACTCCCTCTTGGTGGCCGAGCTCAAGACCGCGACGTATTCGTGCGTCGTGCCGCTGCGCGCCGGCGCCCAGCTCGCCGGAGCCGATCCGACGATGGTGTCCCACCTCGAGCGCATTGGCGCTTCGCTGGGGCTGTCATTCCAACTCGTGGACGATGACCTGGGCGTGTTCGGCGACTCCTCGGTGACGGGCAAGTCAACCCTCAGTGACCTGCGCGAGGGCAAGCGCACCGAGCTGTTGCGACTCGGCTTCCACATGGC
>QKAX01000139.1 GCA_003246255.1 Demequina lutea | reverse complement strand
GCCGTCACGAACGCCGTCAGCACGCCCGACGCCCATCGCGGGCGCCACCAGGCCACCGCAGCCACAGCGGCGAGCGAGAGCGCCATCGCGACGGCCGCGAGGGCTGGCCGCTCGGTGAGGCGCGAACTCAGGCCCAGGGCAAACGGGATTCCGGTGTACGCGAGCGCTACCCCACCCCAGGCGACGATTCCGCGCTGGGCGGGGGTGCGCCACAGCGGCCGGCTCGCGAACACGGCTGCGCCCGCGAGCGACGCACCGATCACATAGCGAGCCATGTTCTCGGTGCCGCCGGGAGCCCTGGCCGCCAGCTCGATCGAGAGGGCAAGGCCCGCCAACACCGTGCCGCCCGCGGCGGCGCCGCCCACCGCCTTGATGCGGCGGGCCGCGAGCGCGAGCCCCGCGGCGCTCGCCACGACCAGCGCGATGGGAGTCGTGTAGGGCGCGATGCGCGTCTCCGTGGAGCCGAAGGCGTATACGGCCACGCCCACGAAGCCCGCTCCCACCACTCCGAGAGCACCGCCGATGGTGGCGAAGTCGCGCCGCGTCGCAAGGTCCGCGATGGCGGCGAATGTCGCTGCGAACACCAGCAGAATGAGGCCCCTCGCCCACGACTCGTACGTGGCCCACGACGCGGCCACAAAGACGATGCCAGCGATGATGACGAGCGCGGCTCCGGCCACGCCGAGGAGCGCGGCGGCGGAGAGGCGCCGCTCGGGGCGCGCACGTGGCGCGGGCTGAGAGGCGACGGCCGCGGCGATCGGCGCCGCCGCAGGCGCGACCCATGACCCGGGCTGCAGCTCGGCGACCGCGGCAGGGGCGGCGGGCGCTGCATGCTCGGCAGGCGGGTCGACGCAGGCCTCGGCAGGGGCGCCAAGCGGCTCGGGCACAAACCCGCGCGGAAGCGGAACGGCCGCCCACGGCGCGGCATCGGCCACGTGCGCGGCGGGCGCCGGCGCCGGCGCGATCGTCTCGACGATCCTGTCGCGGTACGCCGTCCACTGCTCGAGGGACTCGGACACCGCGGCGAGGTCCGCCTCCAGCGCATCGCGCCTCTCGCGCAGCGCATAGATGGATCCGTTCGCGCCCTCGAGATCGCGCGCGACCCGCGACGCGAGCTCAAGCCCACATGCGACGCACGTCACCGCGCTTGGCGACGCGCGCGTCCCGCAGTTGGGGCACCAGCGCCCCGGTCCCCCCCGAAAGCCTTGGCTCATGCCTGGACACTATCGGCTGGTGTCACCCGACGCGACTGCACCCGCGCGCCGCCTCGTGGCGCGACGTGGGGTACCGCAACAGCACCCCTCTCGGGCCACCGGTCCCGCCAGAAGTGTCCGACGCGGGTGCCAGACTCGTCTGGTGCCCTCCCCTTCTGCCTCGGCCGCGTCGTCGGCCACTGTTGACACCGCCGAACCGTTACGCCGAAATCGCAACTTCACCACGCTGCTCGCGGGCGAATCGGTGTCGCACCTCGGAGTTCAGGTGGCCACGATTGCGCTGCCGATCGTCGCGGTGACGTACCTGGACGCGACCGAACGCGAGACTGGCATGATTCAGGCGGCGGCGACGGGCGCGTTCCTGCTGATCGGGCTGCCGGCGGGCGCGTGGATCGATCGCATCTCCAAGCGGCGCGTGATGATCGTGGCCAACCTGGCGAGGGCAGTGCTGATGGGCGCGGTCCCCGCGCTCTACCTGGCCAACGTGCTCAACGTCTCGTGGCTCATTGCGCTCGCGCTCGGGCTCGGCTTTGCGACAGTCTTCTTTGACGTGTCGTACATGAGCCTCACGCCGCAGATTGTGCGCCGCGAGCACCTGCACGCCGCCAACTCGGCGCTCACCACAGCCGAGACCTTCGCGCGCGTGGCCGGCCCCGGAGCGTCGGGCCTTCTCGCGCGCGCCATCCCGGCCCCGTTCTTGCTCGGCGGCGGCACCATCGGCTATCTCGCGAGCGCATTCGCCGCGTCCCGGCTGCGGGTCGACGACACGCCTCGGCCCGCGTCGGGCCGCTCGCTGGGAGCGGAGGTGCGCGAGGGCGCGCGCTTCGTGTTCCTGCACCCGTTGTTGTCGCGCACCGCCATCGCGGTATCGATTTGGGCCGGCTTCAACCAGATGGCGCAGGCGCTCATGGCGATCCTGGTGCTGCGGCAGATGGGCGTGGGCACCGGCGAATACGGCCTCATCTTCACGGTCGCGGCCATCGCGTCGCTCGCTGGCCCGTGGATCGCCACAAAGTCCGTCGCGCGCTTTGGCGCTGGCCCCACGATCGTGTGGTCCATGGCCGTCTCGGCGATTCCGCCGCTCGTCGCGTACGTCGTGGCCGACGTCGCTCCCGTCTCGGTGGGCTACTGGACCATCATGGCCACGTTCTGTGTGGGGTGGGCGGCCCTGCCAGTGTTCAACATCACCCACCTCACGCTGCGCCAGCAGCTGTGCCCGCCCGAGTTGATGGGCCGCATGAACGCCACGATGCGCTTCGCCATGTGGGGCGTCACCCCGATCGGCGCGCTCGTGGGCGGCGAACTGGGAGAGCGCATCGGCATGGGCCACACATTTGTGATTGCGCTCGTGGGCGCGGTCGCGTCGTGGCTGCTGCTCGCCGGCTCGCGCGTGCGCCACGTCAAGACGGCCGCGCAGTGGCTCGCCGACAATCCCGACGAGGCGGCGCGGGCCGATGCCCTGGTCGCGGGCTCGGGGCCGGTGATGGCCGCGGAGGCCTTTGCGACAGCGCCCGATGCCGGCGCGGTCGTGGGGAGCGCCGAGCCACTCGCGCCCAGCAGCACCCCGGGCCTGCCGGACTTTGCCGGCGGCGGCGAGATCCCCGAGACCGAGGATGGGGCCCCCGACCACCCGACCGCGTCCCGCCCTTAGCCCGCCTGGATCGCGGCGAGCCGCGAGTACAGGCCGCCCGCGGCGGCGAGCTCGGCATGCGTGCCGGACTCCACGATGCGTCCGCCATCCACCACGTGGATCACGTCCGCGTCCTTGACGGTGGACAGGCGATGGGCGACCACGAGCGTGGTGCGTCCGCGCGCGGCGGTGTCGAGCGCCTCCTGCACCACGCGCTCGCTCACTGTGTCGAGGGCCGAGGTCGCCTCGTCCAACAACAGCACGGCCGGATCCTTGAGCAGCACGCGCGCGATCGCGATGCGCTGCTTCTCGCCTCCTGAGAGGCGGTAGCCGCGCTCGCCCACGACGGTGTCGTAGCCGTCGGCGAAGCCAGCGATCGCGTCGTGAATGTTCGCGGCCCTGCACGCGGCCTCGAGCTCCTCGTCGGTAGCGTCCGGCTTGGCGTAGCGCAGGTTTTCCGCGATGGTGGCGTGGAACAGGTACGTCTCTTGAGTCACGACGCCGATGTGGTCCACGACCGACTCGTGAGTGAGCTCACGCACGTCGGTGCCCGCGAACAACACGGCTCCCCCGCTGACCTCCTGGAGCCTGGCTGCGAGGTACACGATCGTGGTCTTGCCCGCCCCAGACGGCCCCACGAAGGCGTGCGTCTCGCCGGGGCGCGCCACGAAGCTGACGCCGTCGAGAGTGGGAGCGGCGTCGTCGGCCGCGTCCGCGTAGCTGAACCGCACGTCAGCGAACTCGATCTGCCCCACGGGACCGGGCGCGTCGGCCACGGTGGACGCGCCCGGCGCGTCGGCGATGGCGGGCGTGAGGTCCAGGTACTCGAAGATGCGCGCGAACAGGGCGCGCGAGGTCTGCACCTCGAGCGCGACGCGCATGAGCGCCATGAGCGGGAACAGCAGGCGTGCCTGAATGGTGGTGAACGCCACGATGGTGCCGGCGGAGAGCGGCTCGCCCGCGACCCCTGTGCCGGTCTGCAGCAGCCAGCCGGCGGCCAGGTAGATGACAGCCGGGACCGACGACATGATCACCGATACGAGCCCAAAGAACCACTGCCCGCTCATGGCCTGCTGCACCTGCAGGCGGATCTGGTTGTCGTTCTCCGCGCCGTAGCGGCGGGACTCGAGCCGCTGCCGGTTGTAGACCTTGCTCAACAGAATGCCGCTCACCGACAACGTCTCTTGCGTGATGGCCGTCATCTCGGACAGCGACTCCTGCGTCTTGGCGGCGATCCGCTGGCGCACCAAGCCCACGCGGCGCTGCGCGATCACCAGCCCGGGCATGAGGATCACCGCCAGCAGCGTGAGCCGCCAGTCGAGCAGGATCATGGCCACGAGCGACGCGATCACGGTGGCACTGTTACCCACGATGCTGGACACGAAGGTGGTGAGCACGCCCGCGACGCCGCCCACGTCGTTCTGCAGGCGCGACTGAATGATGCCCGTCTTGGTGCGCGTGAAGAACGCAAGCTCCATGCGCTGCAGCGTGTCGAACAGCCGTACGCGCAGGTCTCCCGTGACCCGGTTGCCCACGCGCGACGTGACCCACGTCTGCCACACGCCCAGGCCCGCCGACAGCACAAAGATGGCGACCATCGCGGCCACGAGCTCGGTGAGTAGCCCCATGCGCGGCGGCAGGGTGGAGCCGTCCGCGGCCGCGGGGAACAGTGCGTGGTCAAACACCCGCTGCACCAGCAGTGGCGGGATCACCGTGGCGGCCGACGACGCGAGAACCAGCACCGCCGTGAGCACCAGCTGCCCGCGGTACGGCACAAACAGCTCGCCGATGCGCGACCACAGGCGCGGGATGTGCGGCGCGGCCGCGTTCTCGGCCCGAATCGCGTCGGGGTCTCCGCGGCCCGTCAGCCCGCGCGCTCCCCCGCCGCCGGTGGCTGCGCGGCGCGAGCCGACGGGAGGGTGAGACATGCGCTCAGCCTAGGCGGGCGGCCCGACACGGCAGCGCCGCTTTCGCTGGAGGCGTCAGAGCCCCAGCTCAAGCAGATCAGGTGGCGACGCCTCGCCGGCGGCCCGGGCGAACAACTCCATGCCCTGACGCACTGCCGCCCGGTCGGCTGGCTCCATGCCTGCCAGCACGGTGGCGATCGCGGCGCGGCGCTCGGCGGTCACGGTGCCGACAAGGCGCACCCCCGCGTCGCTTAGACTCACGTGCACCTCGCGCCGACTGTCCTCCGAGGCCGCCCTGTCGAGCCAGCCAGCCGTCACAAGCTTCTCTACCGTGCGGCTCAGGGTCGAGGGGTGAACTCCCACGCGCTCGGCAAGGTCACTCATGCGCAAGGAGCCTGCACCATCAAGCACCACCAGCACGCGGTACTGCGGCATGGTCATGGTGTCGAGCACCGGCGCGAGCGAGCGGGCCACAAAGCCCAGCAGCGACCTGGAGGCCACCAGGGTGGCCATCGCCTCGTCGTCAAGGGGGGCAGCGGGGCTGGTCATGCGTCCACGCTATCCGAGAATCCTGCTAGCCTACAACTGTTGCAGTCATACAACTATTGAGGACTCGCCCCATGACTCCCCAGACCAAGACCACCGGCTGGCGGCGCGCGCTCGTATGGATGCGCCGCTCCGAGAACTCGGCGCTCATCGTGCTGTCGATCGCAGTCGGCGCTGTCGCAGGAGTGGGCGCGATAGCGTTCCGCTGGCTTATCGAGCACGCGACACTGCTGTTCTCAGGCCACGCGGACTACGCGGCCAGCCCTGGCGACTCGCACCCATGGCTCCCGTGGCTCGGCCACTACTTTGTGATCCTGGCCCCCGCGATCGGCGGCCTCATTTACGGTCCCCTGATCTACAAGTTCGCTCGCGAGGCGCGCGGACACGGCGTGCCCGAGGTCATGTACGCCATCAACAAGCGCGCCGGCCGCATCCCCGCGAAGGTGGCGCTCGTGAAGGCGCTCGCCTCCGCCATCACCATCGGCTCGGGAGGCTCGGTGGGCCGCGAGGGGCCCATCGTGCAGATCGGCTCAGCTCTCGGCTCAGCCATCGCGCGGTGGGTCAAGCTCAACGAGTCTCAGGTGCGCATGCTTGTCGCGTGCGGCGCCGCCGGCGGCATCGCCGCCACCTTCAATGCCCCCATCGCCGGCGTGTTCTTCGCGCTTGAGCTGCTGCTCGCGAACTTCGTCGCACGGGCCTTCGCCGCCGTGGTGCTTGCCTCGGTCACCGCGTCGGTCATCGGTCGCGCGGCCCTGGGCGACGAGCCGTTCCTGTCACTTCCCGAGTTCACAGTGCACGGGCTCGGCGAGTACGTGCTGTACGCCGTGCTCGGCGTGCTCGCGGCGCTCGTGGCCACCAGCTTCACCAAGGTGCTCTACTGGTTCGAGGACGTGGCCGACAAGATCTGGCACGGACCCGAGTGGTTGCGCCCCGGCGTCGGCGGCCTGCTCTTTGGCCTGCTGCTGCTGGCGCTTCCCCAGATGTACGGCGTGGGATATCCGGTGCTTGAGAACGCCGTGATGACCAAGTACACCATCGGCTTCCTGCTCATCCTGCTCGCCGGCAAGATGGTGGCCACCTCGCTCACCATCGCGATCGGCGGCTCCGGCGGCGTGTTCGCGCCGTCGCTGTTTCTGGGCGCCATGATGGGCGCGGCGTTCGGCCAGTTCGCCGACTACCTCTTCCCCGGGCTCGACATCTCGCCCGGGGCGTACGCACTCGTGGGCATGGGAGCCGTGTTTGCCGGCGCCTCACGAGCCCCCATTACGGCCGTCATCATCCTGTTTGAGTTGACCGGGGAGTACTCGATCATCCTGCCCCTGCTGCTCGCCGTGGTGACCTCGACGCTGCTGTCCTCATCTCTCTCCAAGGACTCGATCTACACCGCCAAGCTGCGTCGGCGCGGCATCGACCTCACAAAGAAGCCTGGCAACGCGGCCCTCGAGGGCGTGACGGTCGCGTCGCTCATGTCGCCTCCGCCCGCGTCGGTGGGCACCCGACTCACTGTGCGCGAGGCGATCAGGGCCCTGCGCTCGGCCCGCCGTGGCGCACTGCCGGTCGTCACCGAACACGGCGAGTACGTGGGAGTGGTCACCGCCGTCGCGTGCGCCGCTGCCGCCATTCAGGACGACGACGCCGGGGTAGTCACCGTGTCGCAACTGATCGAGTGGCGGGACTATGTGGCACCCGACGCACCGCTTGAGAAGGTCATCGACGTGCTCCTGGGCGAGGAAGCCGGCGACGGTGTTCCGGTCCTCGAGAACGGCGATGTCGTGGGCTGGCTGCGCCGCAACACGGTGCTGCGCAAGATTGCACCCGTGAGCTAAGGGACGGGTCGCGCGCCGGTCTGACACACTGCCTAGGTGACCCACGATCCCCACAAAGCGTCAGCGGCCGAGGACGAGCCACTGATCCCGCCAGGAGACGCCGACGTCCCCACACCCCTCACCACCGCCACGCCGGCAAGCCTGTGGCGCAACCGCCCCTACATGGCGCTCCTCACCGGCGAGACGGTGCAGGGCTTTGGCGTGGAGATCGCGCAGGTGGCCATCCCCATCATCGCCGTCACCTATCTCGTGGCCTCCGAGGTGGAGATTGGCATCCTGAACGCGGCCGAGGGCGTCGCGTTCCTGCTGCTGTCGCTGCCCGTGGGCGCGTACGTCGACCGCGTGTCGCGGCGCCGCATCATGGTGTGGGCAAACGTGGTGCGCGCGCTCGTGATGGCAGCCATTCCGATCCTGTGGCTCACCGACACCCTTGAGATGAGCTGGCTCATGGTGGGAGCCTTCCTCATCTCCGCCGCCGCCGTGTTCTTTGACATGGCGTACATGTCGATCGTCCCTTCGCTCGTGGAGGAGGATCAGCTTGACGTCGCCAACTCCCGCCTCCAGACCACAGCGTGGACGGCCCGCGCCGCCGGTCCCGGCCTTGGCGGCCTGCTCGCGCGCGTGATCTCCGCACCGTTCCTGCCCATCGCCGCCACGGTGGGCTACCTCGCGTCGGGCGTGGCCATCTGGCGCATTCCGGCCGACGAGCCACCGCCGCGCGAGCACGAGTCTCGCATCATCGACGAGATCAAGGAGGGCATGCGGTTTGTCTTCCACCACCCCTTCATACGGCCAGTGGTGGTCTCGACGGCCGTGTCCAACCTGTTCAGCAACGTCGGATACACGATGTTCTCGATCCTGCTGCTGCGCTACCTGGGCCTGGGCCCAGGCGTCTACGGACTGCTCCTGACGGCCGGATCGATCGGGGCGATCGTGGGCGCCTTCACCGCCCCCAAGTTCACTAAGGCGTTTGGTGAGGGGCACGCCATCCCCATCACGTACCTCGTATCGTCGGTGCCGATGTTCTTCCCGCTCGCCGCGTTCGTCGCGCCAGTGCCCGTCGCGACAGTGCTGATCGCCATCGGCATGTTCCTGGGGATGTTCGGCGTGGTGGCCTTCAACGTGGTGCAGGTGTCCATGCGTCAGCGACAGTGTCCCCCGCGCCTGCTGGGCCGCATGACAGCGTCCATCCGCACGGTGATTTGGGGCATCGGGCCCGTGGGCGCGCTGGCGTCCGGCTTTATCGCCACGCACCTGGGCCTCGCTACCGCCTTCTGGATTGGCGCGGTGGGCAACCTCGCGGGCGTGATCATCCTCATGGTGTCGCCGCTGTGGCGCATGGGAAGGGTGCCCGTGGTGCCGTCCGGTGAGCCCTACGTGCCGCAGCCGTGATCCTGCGCCTCCTCGTCACGGGCCGGATCGCCGAGCGCTTCGCCGACGAGCTCACCACGCTGGGGATCCCGCTCATCGCGACCGTCACGCTCGCGTCGAGTCCGTGGTGGATCGGCGTCATCAACGCGGGGCTGTTCGCGGCACCCGTGCTCGTGGCGCTGCCTGCAGGCCTCATGAGCGACCGGATGTCGCCGCGAGCGCTGATGGCCGTCGGAGCAGTGGGCAGGGCGGCCGCGCTCGGCGCCATCGCGCTCGTGTGGGCCACCGGGGCGCTCACCGAGTGGTGGCTGTTCGCGCTCGCCGGCATCGCCGGGGCCGCCGCGACGCTCTATCAGGTCACCTCGGCGGCGGCAGTGCCCGCGATGGTGGAACCCGGCACCCTGCGCGCGGCCAACGCGCGCATCGACACCGGCTCGCACGTGTCCTCGACGGTGGCACCCATCGCTGGCAGCGGGCTTGCACAGGCCGTCGCCGCTCCCCTGCTGCCGCTCGTGGGCGGCGCCGCGCTCGTGGTGACCGCCGTGACCGCCGCCCGCCTGCCGGAGCCCGTGCGTGCGGTCCACGCGGCACCGCCGCGCATCCGCGACGGGCTGCGCTACGTGATCGGCGATCGACTCCAGCGCCTCATCCTGCTGCGCGGCATGGTCGCCAACCTCGGCGGAGTCATGGTGATCACCCTGTTCCCTGCCGCTATCGTGCGCGTCATGGGGTACGACGAGTTGGTCGTGGGCCTCGTGCTCGGCATCACCGGGCTGGGCGGCATCGCGGGCGCCGCAGCGAGCCCGTGGTTCGCTCGCCGCTACGGCGACGGAGGGGCCGTGCCGATGCTCGCGCTGGGAGGCGCCGCGGCAAGCCTCGGCTATCCCCTCGCGCTTGCCTCGCCGCATGGCTGGGATATCGCCATCCTCTTTGCAGGCGAGCTAGGCGCGATGTTCGCGATGGCCGCATACTCGGTGGCGCAACGCACCCTGCGGCAAGAGATCTGCCCGCCGCACCTGCAGGGTCGCATGAACGCCTCGCTCATGTTCGCCATGATGCTCGTGGCGCCGGTGGGCGCCCTCGCCGGCGGGGCTATCGCGCAGGCCTGGGGCATCGCCGCCGCGTTCTGGGCCGGCTCGGCGCTACTCGCCCTCTCCGCCGCGATCGTGACGTTCTCGCCCCTGTGGGGCATGCGCGATCTGCCGAGGCCTACGGCGTCGGCGTGCGCGCGTCGTACTCCCTGAACGAGCGCTGAGCCCGCGTCAACACCGCAATCAGGCCGACGATGACGAGACCGCCGAACAAGGTGGGGCTCCACAGCGCCACGGCCGTCGCGAGAATGCCCGCGTACATGTCGCCCACGCGCGGCCCGCCCGTCACCACCACGATGAAGACGCCCTGCAGGCGGCCACGCATCTCATCGGGTGCCGCCTGAATGATCATTGACTGGCGGAAGATCGCGCTCACCTCATCGGAAGCGCCCATGCCTGCCAGCGCGAGCGCGAGCAGCGAGAGCGACGCCCAGTGGATGCCACCCCAGCCCTCCCCCGCCGCGTGACCCGATGCGCCCACGACCAGCGTCACGACGCCAAAGAGCAGCACGAAGCCGCCAAACACCTGGATAGCGCGCGCCACCGCGAGCCCGTGATGGTGCACACGGCCCACGAAGCCCGAGAACAGGCTCGTGAGAATCGTCCCCGCCGCGCCGGCGGCCGTCAGAGCGCCCACAGTGAGCGAGCCTCCGCCCACCACCAATGCGCCCAGCGCGGGGAACAAGGCGTAGGGGCGACCAAAGGTCATGGCGACGATGTCCACGATGAAGCTCATGCGAATGTTGGGGGCCTTGGCCAGGAAGTGCAGCCCCTCGACAAGCACGCCCCAGCCGGCCTGCACGCGTTCGCCCACTCGCGGCAGCGAGGGCAGCATCCAGATGCCGAGGAAGCCTGCAGTAAACAACACGGCATCCACGGCGAACGTCCACGGCAACCCGATCGATGCAGCGAGCACGCCAGCCAGCGCGGGGCCTACCGTGAGCATCGCGCCAAAGCCGATGCCGTTGAGAGCCGTGGCTCGCGAGATGAGGTGAGGAGGCAGCAGGCGGCCCACCACGGCGCCCTGTGCAGCACCGCGAATGGTGGTGGCCACCGCGTTGATGGTGGTGACCACGTAGAACGGCCAGATTGCCGCGTGTCCTCCGGACTGCTGCGCCACCGCATCCCACACCGCCAGCGACACGAGACCCAGCGTGGAGAACCAGGCAACCAGCGAGGCGACGATCAGCACGCGGCGCCTGTCGAAGACATCGGCGATCATGCCGCCCCACAGGCCAGCGACGATCATGGGCACCAGCGAGATGCCCCCCACCAGGCCCACAGCGAACGTGCTCTGGGTGATCTCGTAGATCTGCAGGCCCACAGCCACGATCGACATCTGCGCGCCGATGCCGGAGATGACGCTGCCAATCCACAGGCGCGCGAAGGCGGGGCTCGCCTTGAGTGGAGCGAGGTCCACGAGCCGGCGGTGCTTGACGGGGGCGTCAAGTGCGACGCTGGGTGCCGCCCCGTCGGGCGGCGTGGGATGGTCACTCACCCCACGAGAATAGGCGAGCGGGACGGGGAATCCGACACGCGGCGCCAGCCCCTTGGCCCGTCGCTGGCCGGACGATCCCTCGCCCGGCCAGCAGAGCTAGTCCTTTGTCATGCGCACCGAGGGCGCTCGCTGTGCGTGATCGCTCTCATTGCGGCCCTGCACGCTGCCGCGCTTGGTGGTGAACGTGCCCGCATAGTTGTCGTTCACGTCCATGCGCTCGACCTTGTAGTCGACCACCTTCTCTGGCATATATCGCGCCTTGCGGTTGCGATACTTGGCCTGGATGGACGCGTAGATGAAGACGCCAGTCGCCGGGCCTGCCGCGAACAGGGCCACCGCGATGGCGCCCGCGCTGTTTCCCGAGTCGCTCATGCGAGCCCTCCTTCCATGAACGCGCCCCTCACGACATCGCCAATGCGATGAGGCCAAGCGGCCACGTCACCACCGAGATCGCGGCGGCCACGCCAATCGAGATCCCCAGCGCCTTGCCCGTGTTGATGGGCACCGAGCCCATAGTGGCGCCTGTACGCCCGTTGACGGCGATGTAGTGAGTCACATAGCCGTTGCGCTTCTTCTCGGCAAAGCCGTAAAGCCACACTGGGAGCAGCAGCGATGTCCAGCGGCTGCCGTGAATGTGCACCTGCTCCGCCTGCCACGCCACGCCACGGTCGTATCCCGTGACGGTGCCATGAGCTGCCCCGCGCGCGATCGTGAGGAAGTGCTGCGCGGCGTACCCTTCGGCCTCATCCACGTCCATGTCTCGCCGCTGCGAGGTGAACGAGTCGCCCAGGTAATTTGCGTTGAAACGGACGATGTTCTTCACGTCGAACGGCAGGATCGCATTGATGATGTTGTTGGTGCTGATCGCGGAGTTCACATTGACCTTGGAGCTCGAGGTCTCGACCACCACATCGTCCACCAGCAGGTCCATATCGCGCTCCACGGAGTACGAATTGACCTTGTACGCCGTCTCGTCCTTGTTGACGCGCACCCGGGCCACAAGGGTCTCTCCGAGCCCCTCGAGCTTGACCGTGACATTGCCGTCCACAGTCATGTAGGGCAGGTAGACGCCCATGACGTTCTCGGGGCGGAACGCCTCCGAGAACTCCTTGAGCGCAAATGCCTTGCGCTCCTCGGCGAACGCCTTGATGGAGGCCATCGCCTGCTCCTTCGAGATGGCGAAGGGCAGTATGCCGTCCGGCACGGCGCCGTTGGGGATCCTGTTGTTGAGCGACAGCACCGACTTGCACCAGTGACAGCGGGCTTTGAGGTTGTGCTCCGTGTCAATGACCACCTCGGCGCCGCACCCTTGGCACTTGAGGGTGATGAGCGCCTGGTCGTCCGTGATGTCGGCGGCCGCAGTCGACATCGTGGTGCCCTTGAGGTCGCCGATGCCCACGCTCAGGCCCATGGCCTCGTCGAGAGTCGCCTCGGCCCACTCGTAGCGGCAGAAGGCACACATGAACATGCCTGTCGCGGGGTTGAACCTGACCTCAGTTGCACCACAGCGGGCGCATTTGACGGCGCCGTCCTTGGCGCCCTCAGGCGTCTGCAGATGCTTCACGCCGCCCTCGTCCTCGAGGGGCAGGCCCGTGGCCTCCGAGAGGGTCTCGAGCGGATCGGCCGGAGGAGCGGGCACAGGGGCGCCAGCCGCGGGCTGCGGGGCCGACGCCTCGGCGGGCTGGGCTGCGGGCGGCGGCGGAACTGCCGCGGCGGGCTCAGGCTGGAAGATTCCAGCCTGGCCCGCCGGGCCGACGTCCGAGGGCCGCTCGGGAGAGCTGTCCGTCGTCATGATCGGTTACAGGCCGAGGGCCTTCTTCTTGAGCGCGTCGTAGTCCTCTTCATTGATGAGGCCGTCGTCGAGCATCTTCTTGTACTGAGCGAGCTGAGCGGCAGGGTCCACCTGCTCGGGGGCGGCCGACGCGGTGCCTGCGGCGCCCACGAGGTTGCCCATCGCGCCCATGCCCATTCCCATCATGGCCAGGCCCGTGCCGCCGCCGGTCTCGCCGGCCGCCTCGACGCCGCGCGCCACCGACTGCTTGAGGAACGAGTCGCCACGGCGCCCGGCCAGGGCGTCGGCCTTGCGGACGTCGCTCAGCAGGTTGGTGGTGTCCTCGTCGTACTCGATCGAGATGATCGTGGCGGAGGAGATGCTCAGACCACGCTGCTCGGTCCAGTGGTAGTTGGACTCGATCTCGGCCGAGAGCGACTGGGCGAAGCCCACCGAGTCGGACTGGATGCGCGTGATGCGGGCCTCGCGGTCGGGGCTGTTGACGTAGCGCGAGAACGCGCCAGCCAGCGAGCCGACCACCTCGTTGAACAGCTGCGACGACACGGGATTCTCGACCTGCGTGAGGTCAAAGACGCGCGCGTTCGCGGAGATGTACGACGCGGGGACCAGGGTCTTCACAAAGAGGATCGGGTCAACGACCTTGAGCACGTACGAGCCGCGCGTGACGGCACCAGCCTGGGCACCGATGTACGAGTCGTCCCAGTAGATGGGGCCCTGCGTGCCGAACAGGTTGTTCGGGATCTCCTTGAGATTCACGTAGAACGCGAGCTGTTGCGTGCCGGGCTGGCCGGCAAACTTGAAGCGCTCCCACGAGGTCTGGAACGTGGAGCTCAGAATGCCGCCCCCGGAGAACACCGACTTGGAGTTCTGATCCTGGTTGTCGTACGTGTACGCGCCCGGCTCGTTGATGAAGCCGGTGACAGCGCCGTCTTGGAAGGTGAGGAGGCCGTAGCCCTCGGGCACCACGATGCGGGAGCCGCGCGTGATGATGTTCTCGGAGCCGTAGTCGTTGTTGCCTCGGCCCGCGTTGTTGCGCTGGATCACCGCGGGGAACACGACGGCGGTGTCGCTGATCGGGGTCGGGGGAACAAGGAAGTCAAGCCACTGGTCGCCAAAGCTCGACTTGAGGGCGTCAACGCCCGCGCTGGCCAGATTCTTGATGAAACCCATGTCACGTCCTGTCGTTCATGGGAGGCCGGTGGCCCTCCCCTTGCCAACCTCGGGCGTCACCCCGGAAGTGGGTCGCTATGCCCAGCGGCCCCCGTCGCGAAAAACGTACCACGCAGCACTTTTCGAGGTCCCTCCCTCAACCGGATGATCCACACCCTGAGCGCTGGCGCTCGCGATCATCCCGGCGAGGTGCCGGGATCATCCCCCGGACTGACGCGTCAGGTTCGCTGCGCAGCCGCGGCACACACGCCGATCTCGGGGGCCTCTTCCCCCCGCCGCTAGCCCGCGTGGTCGGCCTCGACCAGGGCGGGCTCGTGCGCGGCGCCGGCGACGCCCGCATCGGCGTGGCGGCGAGTGACCAGCCACCCGCCAAAAGCGAACAACGCGCCAGGTACGCACAGCGCAAGACCCACCCACGCCGGAGCGATATAACCCAGGTTGGCTGCGATCACCGCTCCACCCAGCGCCGCGCCGATCGAGTTGCCGATGTTGAGTGAGGCGTGGTTCACGGCAGCGGCCATGGTCTGGCTATCGCCCGCGACGTCCATGAGGCGCGTCTGGATCGCTGGCGACAGGCCCGCGCCCACCCCTCCTACGAGGAACAGGCCCACGAGCAGCCCGATGAACGTGGGCGACAGCACGATCAGCACGATCTGCGCCACCGCGAACGCACCGAACAGGTAAAAGACGGCGCGAATCGCACTCGAATCCGACATGCGACCGCCGATCACGTTGCCCACCGTGGTGCCCAGCCCCAGCACCACCAGGGCAACCGGCACGAGCCTCTCGGGAGCGCCTGCGACCTCGGTGGCCATGGGCGACACATACGAGTACACGGCAAAGAAGCCGCCGAAGCCCAGCGCGCCGGTCATCAACGCGAACCATACGGCCGGCCGCGTGAAGGCACGCAGTTCGCGGCGGATCGTCGCGTGAGGGTCACCCGGCTGGCGGGGCACCGCCGCGACGATGGCCGCGGTGGAGGCGAGGAACACGGCTGCCACCACCAGGTACGCGACGCGCCACGACGACTGCTGGCCAAGGGCGGTGATGAGCGGCACTCCCACCACATTGGCGATCGTGAGGCCAGACAACACGAGCGCGACAGCCTGACCACGCTTGGCGGGGCCCATCAGTTGCGCGGCCACCAGCGCGGCGACGCCAAAGTAGGCACCATGCGGCAGGCCAGCAATGAAGCGGAACAGCACCACCGTCTCGAACGTCGGCGCGAGCGCAGACGCCACTGTCCCTGCTGTGAACGCGACTGTGAGCCAGATGAGCAGCTTCTTGCGGGGGAACCGTGCTGCGAAGGCCGCGATCGTGGGGGCTCCCACGACCACGCCGAGCGCGTACGCGGAGATCACCACTCCCGCGCGAGCGAGCGCCTCCTCCTGGCTCTGCCCGTACAGGTCAGGCAGGAGGTCGCGCGCGATGTCGCGCAACAGGCCCATGGCGACAAACTCGGTGGTGCCGATGCCGAAGCCGCCAAGGGCGAGCGCCATGAGGGCGAGGCGTGTGCGCAGCGGGCTGAGTTGAGGCAAGAGGGTGCCGTTCTTTCGAGGCGAGGGGGACGTGACTCGTCGGCGAGCCCTGCGCTTATGGTGTCACACCCACCGCTCGGCGGGCCGCGAGAACTTGTGTCGAACTCATCATCTTCATTCCTGCAACCCTGAAAAGAGAGGACGATGAGGAGGTGTGAGATTCACCCGTACTCCAGCGCGCCTATTCGCGTCCGCGTGCGCACTGGCCGGGGTGACGCTGGTGCTGTATGTCTCTGGCGGCGCCTTCGAGCGGGGGCTCTCCGTCACGTTGAGCAGCGCCGTGGTGGCGTTGACCGTGGGCGTCGTGACCGTGCGCACATCGGGCCTGCAGCGTCACGTCTACCGCATGCTCTTCGCCGCGTTTGCGCTCCTCACCGCCACGAACGTCACATGGACGGTGGCGGTGGGCCGCCTTGGCCACGACTCCTCGCCCGAGCCTGTCGCCGACATCGTCATGGTGCTCGCATACCTGTTCCTGCTCGCCGCGGCGGTGATATCGCTTACGCCCTCACTGCGGCGCGACTCGGGCGGGGCGCTTGATGCCGCGACCGTCGGCGTCGGCGTCGCGGTAGGTCTGTGGCTGCTGATCATCGGCCCCGCGCTCGCCGCCGAAGCGACGGCCCAAGATCGCGCCTTCATCCTCGCCGTGGTGTTGGCGTTGGGTGGGTGCATTGGCGTCATCCTTGGCGTGTGGACGTCGGGCGCTGTACATCCGCGCGCACGCCCGTCACTCGCGTACTTCGCCGCGTCCGTCGCATTTGCTGTGGCGGGAAACGTGATCACCGCGCTGTACAGCGACCCTTCGAGCGCCGGTACCACCTGGTGGACGGGCCTCCCCTGGCCCCTCTCGTATGCGGCCGCGTGGGCCGCCGTCGCTCACCCCGCCGGCGCATCGGCGTTCCAGGTGGGCGAGCGCTCGCCGAGCCGCCTCACTCCCGCGCGCATCGCCATGCTGGCATTGGCGCTCGCGCTGGGGCCGCTCATCGGCATCGGGCGAGCCTCGATGGGGCTTGAGGTTGACTGGCTCACGGCGGCCGTCGCGCAGGTGGTGATCATCGCGATGGTGCTCACGCGCGTGGGCCAGATTGCTCACGCGCATCGCGAGTCGGAGGCGCAGCTGCAGATCCTCGCCGATGGCGACCCCCTGACCGGGCTCGCCAACCGCCGCGCCGTCAGCGCGCACCTGGAGGATCTCGCGAAACGGGTCGCTGCGGGTCAGGCGCGCGGCGTGGTGGTGTGCTTCATGGACCTCAACGGGTTCAAGGAGGTCAACGACACCTACGGACACGCGGTGGGCGACGAGCTCCTTGAGGAGGTGGCGGGGCGCCTCAGCGCTTCCGTGCGGTTTGGCGGCCAGGATCTGGTGGGCCGGCTCGGAGGCGACGAGTTCATCGTGGTGTTCGAGGGAGGGCCTGACGCGATCGCCCAGAGCGCCCGGGCCCGCGTCGAGAGCGTGTTTGCGACCCCCTTCCAGCTGAGCGTTGGCCCCGTGGACGTCCGCACCAGCGTCGGCGTCTCGACAGCGCGCTCGGGCGAGTCGGTGACTGTCGACGAGCTGCTCACGCACGCCGATCACGCGATGTACACGCACAAGCGCGCTGCCGACTCGGAGCGGGGCTAACCGCAGTCGCTGATCGCGCGCACGCTCACATCCACGTGGATCTGGGCGTGGCCGGCGTAGTCGTGCGCCTTGTCGAGGTCATCCGCCGCGAGCGCGAGCGTCGCCCAGCCCACGATGCGCTGCGGGTGGCTCGCGAGCCGCGGCATCGTGTTGTTGCCCGGCGTCCACACGTCGTAGACCGCCAGCGCTTCGTCCCACCGCGACGCCGGGTCCTCCCACGA
Source organism: Demequina lutea (assembly GCA_003246255.1). Lineage (GTDB taxonomy): Bacteria > Actinomycetota > Actinomycetes > Actinomycetales > Demequinaceae > Demequina > Demequina lutea_A. Next base: position 25,789 of record QKAX01000139.1, on the reverse strand, counting down.
GCCTCCCAGGACGTCAGCGACCGCGCACTCGTGGGAGTCGGCGGCCGCAGCAATGCCCGGCTCCTCGGTCTGGCCTGGCAGCAGCCCTCGCTCCGCTTCCCCACCCATGACGCCGTCGCCGTCGCCGTCGCCGTACAGCTCGTTGTCCGGTCCGACGACGAGGTTGCGAGCGCGCTCGGCGGCGGCCCGCGCATCGGCGAGGGTAGTCGCATCCGACCAGTCGGTCACGGCGGCCTGGATCATGCCGAGGCGCTCGGTGACGGCCTGCTCGGAGGTGGTGAGGGCGTCGGTGCCGGGTGGCGAGCACGCCACCATCGCGAATGCGGCTGCCGCCGTGACGCCACCCCACGCCCTCATACGCCGTCCCCCTCCATCTCCGCTGGCTTTGCAGTCTCTTCGGAGCGGCTCCTGCGCTGGACGGGGGCGGCCTCGGACCGATATCGGCGGGGCTTACCGACGCCGAGCTCGCGCACGGTAGCGACTCTCTCCACCGTCACACGTTCGCCCACCATCGCCACCAGAGCAGCACGGATCGCCTCCGCATCGCCCCCGGCGATGCGGGCACGGACAGCGCCATCGGCACGCTGAACGACCTCCCAGCCCAGCGCGCCATGCGCCTGCAGATGCTGCGTGAGGTCAACTGCAGGCACGGCGGCACCTCCAGGTCCGGTGAAGACCGTGTGGGCACGCCCCTCGAAGTGGTCGATGCCCACTCCGCCGCCGGGAAGATCAACCAGAGCCCCGAAGTCCCCTGTGCGGTACCTCACGAGCGGGAGGAAGGGATTCTGGCCCACCGTGACGGTGATCTCCCCCACCTCGCCCTGCGCCACAGGGGCCCCGCGATGGTCGAGGGTCTCGACCACGATCCGTCCAGGCAAGACCCTAAAGGGACCGGAGTCAGCGCGATACGCGAGCGGCCGTGTCTCATGCAGTCCGTAGATGTCAAGTACCGGGCACGCGAATCGGGCCTCGAGGGCGGCACGTAACCCGTCCGAGAGCTCCACCGCCCCGCTCGCAATCGCGAGCGGCGCGAGGCCGCGACCCACCTCGTCGTCGAGCAGGGTCTCAAGGCTCATGGGATCGCCGGTGATGACCTGGGGGTTCGCCGCGGCGAGATAGCGGCCCCTCGAGCCGGGCTCTGGCCAGTCGGCGGGGTCAAGGTTGATGCGCATCATGGGCGTGCGCTCAAAGCTCGTGATGAGCGAGACATACGTGAAGGCCTCGCGCTGGTGGACCACGTGCGCCAGCGCCACGCGGTGGGGATCGGGTTCCCACGGCCCCGCATGGGCCTGGACAAGGCGGCGCAGGGTGTGAAAGGTGCGCGCGTTGTCGTCGATGTCGTCGGGCACCACGAGCGCCGCGCCCGTCGACCCGGAGCTCGACCCGTGCACAGCGCCGCTCAGATCCGCGTCGAGGGGTACGAACGCTGAGACGTCACTCATGAGGTCGGCGCGCGACACGGGCGGGAAGTCAGCCAACTCGCGCAAGCCGCTCAAGCGACGGTAGTGAACCAGGCCCCTCGCCACCTCCAGGTGACTCTCGAGCCATCCGTCGGTCGGCAGCGCCGATGCCACGCGCTCGGCGTCCCCTGGGCGCAGCCGGTCGCCGGTCGCGTGGGTCCACCGTGGGGCGTCGGGATGCGAGCGCCACGCCGCGAGCCTGGCCCTCTCCTCTACGGAGAGTTCGGGCCATCGCTCCTCGTCGGCGAGCACTGCCGACTCGCCGGGGCGGTACTCATCGAGCGCGAGGGGATCCGCCTCGTCGCGCTCGGCCCACGAGGTGCCGCCTCCCGCCGAGGTCGTCATTCGCGCGTGTACCGCGCCGTCGCCTCACGCGCACGCGCCTCGGCGAGCTTCGCCGCCACTGCCTGGCGATGGGTCTGCTCCTCGAGCACCGCCGCGAGCGCGGCGTCGCGGCGCAGCGAGTCGAGGGACGACAACAGACTCGACGCATCGTGGATGCCCTCTCCCGCCGGCCGATAGCCCAGCGCCAGGAGCGACCATCGAGCCGCCTCCTCGCGGCGTTGTGCGTCCCCGATCCACGTCAGCGGATCGGCAGTCGGAGCGAGCCTGAGCGAGAGAGCATCGACAAGGAGCGGTGCCGCACCCGCGGCGAGCGGAGGATCCAGCGGTCCGTAGAGGTCCTCGGACCCGATCAGCCATGCCGCGATGGCGGCGCCCTTGGCCGCTCGCGCATCTCCCAACAACGCCTCCGCCGCGAACGTGCCTCCGATGCCGCAGTCGCGCACAATCGCTAGCGGAGCTGCCTCGTCGGCGACGAACGGAGCTGGCACGGCGGATAGCCGCGCCTCGACGTCGGCGAGCCGTGGGCCCGGCACCGTGCGCGCCCACAGGTCAGTGTCGCGCACTCCCAAGCGCGTCCACGCGGCGAGCAAGGGGTCAAGCGCCGCCATGGAGCACCTCCGCAAGCGCCGCGCACGCGGCGGGAGCATCGTCCATGGCATCAAGATAGATGACGTCGTACCCGGCCTCGCCCGCGACGGCACTCACGCCATGGAGCCGATCCGCGAGCAGCAGCGTGCCCGTCGTCAACACCCTTCGCACAGTGGCGGCGACATGTGCGTATGCCTCGTTGCGCACGCCGAACATCGACGCGAGACCGTCATCCGAGAGCACCACGACGTGACGCTCGGTGGCCGTTGTCGCCGCCGGTAGACCCGCATACCTGTCGCGATACAGGTCAAGGGGAAAGCTCGTGCCGCCGCCAAAGTAGTGCAGCAGGTCCCGAAGGGCGGCGTCGGCGTCGTCGACGAAAGTCTCGCCTCCTGCCACCTGACCGGCGCCCGAGAAACTCGTCACTCTCACTCGGCCGCCTCCCTTGAGAATGGACAAGACAAGAATCGCGCCGGCGAGCACCGCGGGCGACCCGGCCCGCGGGTTCCTCATCGAGCCAGACGAGTCGACGTACACGTCAAGGGTGATGCTGCGCTCGCCTGGCTCCGCGTCGTCCTCAAGCCACGAGCGTCGCCGCGTCGTCACGCCAGGCACCACCACAGGGCTCGATCGCAAGGTGGCGGGCCAGTCGAGGTCGGCAAGGTCGTCGCCTGCCTCCCACACGTCCACGGGACCCGGCAGGTCCTCACTGCGCACGTTCTCCGACCGCCTGGTCCACGGCCGCACATATGGCAGTGCCTGGGCGCGGTACCAGGCAACCGTCACGACGTCGGTGGCCAGCGCGCTGTACAGCGCCTGGGTATCGGCAAGCTGCAGGCCCTGACCTGCCTCGCCCGCGACCGCGGCGCGCGACGCCTCGTCGAGCTCTGACGCAGGGGGCGGGTCCCACATCCTCCTGTCACCCAAGACGCGTGACATCTCGGCCGCGGTGGCCGGACCGCTCTCGTCAGCACACCCCGTTCCGCCGGACCCCGCGGCCGCGCCACCTCCACGCTCGTCGTCGTCGGCGACAAGATAGGGCGCGGCGATGAGCCCAAAGGCGAGCGCGCCGCCCACCGGATCGTGAGCAAACGTGCGTGCCACGCTGGCGAGGCGATCGGGGTCGCTCTCGGGATGCGTGCGCGCGATGGTGCGCAGCTGCCGCGCGAGGTCCTCGACGGACTCGACGCCGGGACCGACCGCGCCATGCGACGCGAGCGACGCCGTGCCCGTGACGCGGGCTCGGGGAGGGGCGGCGTCGCACAGCGTTCCCGCCGGCAGACGCCACAAGGTCTCGCTCGCGCGCAGGTAGACCCACATGAGCGGCGACGTCTCAGGGGTCCGCAACGCTCGCCACAACCTCACCATGCCGATGTCGTCGCGCCCGGTCTCCCCCGTGGCTTCGCGCTGCATCGCCACGATGCGCGTGTTGACGAGCAGGTCACTCCACACATTCGCCAGCAACGGGGCGTGGCGCGCGGGGTCCCTCGATCCGGAGGCGGCGAGCGCTCGCGCCATTTGATGGCGAATCTTGAGGCTCGCGATGCGGGTTGCCGGCGCGAGCACATGGTGTCCGATCTCGTGCGCAAACACCGTCTCGAGCTCGTCCGCTCCCCCCTGCTGTGCGAGCATTCCGTGGTCCACGTGCACGGTGGGAGGAAAGCCGAACCACGCGAACGCGCCGTGCGCCTTGCCGTCAGTCGCACTCACGGGATCGTGCATGTGCACACCCCACAGCCCGAGCGCGGACGCCCAGGCCGCGGCGATCGCCGCGTCGTCCGGCTTCTTCGCCCGGCCGTGCTTCACGCGCGCTCGACGTACAGCCACGCGAGGTGGGTCTGCGGGGGCACCATGAGGGAGACGCGCACGCCGTCAGCCCACATCGCCGACGCGACGGGCTCGTCCGCCCGCAGCGGCACCACTCCCGACGCCTCGCGGGGCGCGGCGTCGAGCGGCACCAGGCGCGCGCACCATACATCGGCGTCGATTCGCCACCACCGGGGTCCCTCGCGCACCGCAAAGGCGCCGTCATCGGCGAGGGCGACGCCCTCTTCCACGGGACGCCGGAACGCGCCGCCGATGCCCGCGAAGCCTCCCACCGAGCAGACGTAGCCGGCCTTGCCGTCGGATCCCGGCATGAACCATCTGTCAGCCGCTTGACGTTCTACAAACTCAGCGACCTCGTGCGGCGCGCAGCCGAGGAGCGCCGCGGCGACATCATCCGAGTCGCGCTCGCGCAGACGCGCCAAGGCATCGGCGCGCAGCGTGATCGCCCCTGCCCGCCAGGCCGCGATCGCAATCAGGTCGAGCGGCCGCGACTCGCCCGCCGCCTGTCCGGCCGCCACGAGCGCGGCGAACGCCTCGGATTCCGCGCCCTGCGCCACCGCGGCGCGCGTCACCGCAGCGGCATCGAGGCCCTCAAAGGGAGGCATCGGCGCGGCGGCTACGCGGGGTGCGGCGAGGTGCGCCGCAAGACGGAGTGTCACCCGCGCTCCCGCCAGGCGAGATAGGCCGTGTACCGCTGGTGCAAATACTTGAGGGCCGTGAGATCGTCAAAGTGTCGCCCGTAGAGCTTTCCGGCATCGGCGACCGCGCGAATCTGAGACTCGATCGCCGTCAGCCTGCGCATCACCTCCACGCCGTCCAGCCCGTCGAGGCCCTTCGAGAACTCGTGGAGAAGGTCGCCCACTGGATCCGTGCGGCCAAGGTTGAGGGCGTCAAAGAGTCGCCCTGACTCGTCCCACAGCGAGGTGAGCCACGAGGCGGCGTCGGACGCCAACTCGGGCTCCGCGCCCTCCGCGAACCGGGGGTGATCGAGGTGCGGCTGCAGCTTGCCGCGCAGCACGAAGGGCAGGACGGCCCTCACATCGGCCGCCGTCACGGTGCCGGAACCCCTGAACCACGCCATCGCCTTGGAGAACAGCACGAGGGTTTGCAGGGCGCGCACCGACAGCCCATTCAGCGTCTGGGCACCGAGGTCCGCCTCAAGATCGGCGCCGCCGTTCGCGCGCACGATGGACCCCACATCGACGCCCGATGTCGCCACCACGTCCTTGGTGCGGTACTCGAACCTCTTGCCTCCGTGCTGCACAAACTCAAAGTGCGAGAAGAAGAACTCGAGCCGCCTGCGCACCGGGGCCTCAATGGGCAAGCCGCGCACCAATGCGCGCATCGCCGCACGGTCGTCGGCATCGAAGACGAGCTCGGCGGGCACGTTGTCCTCTGGCCGGTCCCCGGCCTCGACGCGCGCCACCAGTTCGTCAAAGAAGCGACTGTTGAAGCCGACCGCCTGCACCGTCACGTCGAGGCGATCCTTGAGCGCCTGGATCACGGGGAAGGTACCGCCACCGGCGTCGTCGTTCGCGGTGAAGTACCAGCTCTCCACCCCGCCATCGGGCGCCGTGCGTCGCATCTGGTCGTGGCTCTCGACGTACCCCTCGGCCACCATCGTGAGCAGCGCCGACTGCGTCTTGGTGGGGATGCGGTTGTACTCGTCGATGATCTTGACAGGCAGCGACAGCCAGTCGCGCCAGGCGATGCCAATGTCGGTGAGTCGCGACGCGCCGATGAGGTCCTTGGGCAGCGGGATGCCCACCAGGTCCGAGACGGTGAGCTGGGGCTGCCCCTGCTGTACCGAACGTCGCACATCGGCCGCATCAGTGCCCGCCATCACGCCCATCAGCACCGCCACCGTGGTCTTGCCTCGGCCAGGGCCGCCGACGAGCAGGCAGCGCCCGCCCACGGCGAACGTGAGGAGCGGGATCAGCACGTTCGACGAGTACGAGGCATCGTCCGGGAGGCTCAGCTCCGCACCCGCGTCGCCGAGCGAGAAGGTGAGCGGCGGGGTGACCGAGAACTCGATGTCGTAGTACGGCGAGATGACGGCGGTGTTGACGATCCAGTAGTACGCCTGACGAAGGCGCTCGTCGAGACCTACATCGTGGCGCGGCCCGCCCGATACCAGGTCCTCAGCTGTCATCTGCTGAGGCGCGGTGGCTCGCGGCGAGGTGGGACTTGCGGACAGGTGATGCCAGCGGTCGGCCATGCCGTCAGCCTAGCGGCGGGGCAAACCGAAGCCCCGGAAGCACCACGCGGTCGATGTGCGCGAGCGACGCCGCGACCCTCTCCTCAACGGAGCCCGTGACCTCGACCCACGGCACGCCTGCCTCGGCCAGGGTGTCCCTGAACCGCTGCTGCATCGCGTGCCTGATGTGCTCGCCATCGCGGGTGCCGTCCTGCACAAAGGGGATCTCGTCGCCAGTGAGCACGTACAAGGCCGGCCGATGCTGGGCGGCGCGGGACAGGATGCGCGGCGCGGCCTCGCCCACGTATCGCTCGTGCCACAGCGCGGTGGCGAGCACGTCCGTGTCGCACACCAGGATCGGTGTGGGGACCGAGCGCAGGGCGGCGCCCTCCCACGCGATCTGCGCCGCCACGACCAGTTCAAACTCAGGAGACGTCCAGGGGGCCTCGAGCCCTCCCGGCCGGGTGACCGTGTAGTCGCGGCCGTACTCGGGCACCCACGCGGTGCCGAGCGCGTCGGCGAGCGCCGCGGCAAGCGTGGTCGACCCCGTGGACTCGGCGCCGAGCACCACCACTCGCGCGGCGAGCGACGCACGCACTGCCGACGACAGCTCGCCCCAGTGCGCAGCCAGGTCCCCGCGAATCGCCGTGCCGGAGACCGGAATCTCTCCCCGCCCCGCGTCCACCTGCACCCACTCGGCACCCAGGCGCCGCGCCATCTCCTCGCCGTACGCATCGGACGTGAAGACGGCATCCACCGGCTCGTCCAGCAGCGACTCCATCAGCTGCATGTGGCCGTCCCAGAGTGCTGGATCCTCGTAGTCGATCGGCAGGTCGTCGAGCCCCCACACCACGCGCGCGGTCGGGTGGTCCTCGCGCACCCACTCGGCGCGCACGTCGCCCGGGATCGATTCGACGCTTGACGCGAGCACCTCGACAGTCACGCGCTCGCACGCGCGCTGCGCCTCGCGAATCAGGCGCGAGTGGCCCGCGTGAAGCGGGTAGAACTTGCCGATCACGAGGCCATGCCGGTAGCGCGGGCTAGGCATTCGCCGGCACCTGGACATCGCGGCGCGCGGCCGCCTCCACAGCGAGCCACGAGCGGTAGCCGCAGACGCACAGCACAAAGAAGATGACGTACAGGGAGGCAGTGATCCACAGGCCCGACGCGGCGGCAAGCACGGCAAAGACGACGTCCACGCCCATCCACACCCACCAGTTCTCGATGCGCTTGCGGTTGAGCAGGTACTGCGCCACCAGGCTCGCGGCCGTGGTCGAGGCGTCCCAGCCGGCCACCGTGGAGTCCGTATACGTCAGCAGCACCCATGCGATGGCAGCCGCGAGCACCACGAACGCCGCGACAAGCGCTGGCACGTGGCGGCGAGGCGTGCGGGCGATGTACTCCCTGTCCTTCTCTACGCGCGTGACCCAACGGAACCAGCCGTGCACAGCCAGCGCGCCGTAGACCACCTGCAGGCCGGCGCTCGCGTAGAGGCCAGCGCCAAGGAAGAGCACAAAGAAGGCGACGTTGTTTGCCAGCCCGATCGGGTAGTTCCAGACGTTCCTGCGCGCCGCGAGCGCGACGCACACAAGTCCCGTGCCAAAGCCGACGAGTTCGGTCCAGTGCGCAGCAATCCACCCCATCACACGGACAGGCTAGTGGGACCGACGCGCCGCCACGTCTCGCGCGTCGCCCTCGCATGACAGAATCGGCGCATGCCTGGTACTAACCTCACGCGCGCCGAGGCCGAGGCCCGCGCCGCGCTCGTCTCCACCGAGACCTACAACGTCGTGCTGGACCTCACCACCTCCGAGGAAACCTTCCGCTCGACCTCCACCGTGACGTTCAAGGCCACCGCCGGTGCCGAGACGTTCATTGACCTCATCGCGCCCACCGTCCACTCGATCACGCTCAACGGTGTGGAGCTGGACCCCGCGACCCACTTTGTGGACTCCCGCATCGCGCTGCCGAACCTGGCCGAGGACAACACCCTCGTGGTGGTCGCGGACTGCGCCTACATGAACACCGGCGAGGGCCTGCACCGCTTTGTGGACCCCGAGGACGGCGAGGTGTACCTCTACTCGCAGTTCGAGGTGGCCGACACCCGCCGCGTCTACGCAGTGTTCGAGCAGCCCGACCTCAAGGCCGCGTTCAGCTTCACTGTGACCGCGCCCGATCACTGGCACGTGCTGAGCAACTCGCCGTCCACCAAGGCCGCCGCCGAGGGCTCGATCGACATCGCCGGCACCACGCACGGCGTCGCCACGTGGACCTTCTCCCCCACCGTGCCCATCCCCTGCTACGTCACCGCGATCGTCGCCGGTCCGTACCACGAGGTGCAGGGCTCGGTGGAGTCCCGCAAGGGCACGCTGAGCGCCAACGTGTACTGCCGCAAGGCCCTCGCCGACTACCTCGACGCCGACGTGATCCTCGACGACACCCAGAAGGGCTTCACCTTCTACGAGGAGAAGTTCGAGACCGACTACCCGTTCGAGAAGTACGACCAGATCTTTGTGCCCGAGTTCAACGCGGGCGCCATGGAGAACGCCGGCTGCGTGACGTTCCTCGAGGACTACGTGTTCCGCTCCAAGCCCGCGCAGGCGCGCGTCGAGCGCCGCACCGTCACCGTGCTGCACGAGCTCGCGCACATGTGGTTCGGCGACCTCGTCACCATGAAGTGGTGGAACGACCTGTGGCTCAACGAGTCCTTCGCGGAGTTCACCTCAACCCTCGCCACTGTGAAGACCACCAAGTGGGAGAACAACTGGGTCACGTTCAACTCGCTTGAGAAGTCGTGGGCCTACCGTCAGGACCAGCTGCCCTCGACGCACCCGATCATGGCCGAGATCAAGGACCTCGAGGACGTCGAGGTCAACTTTGACGGCATCACGTACGCCAAGGGCGCCTCGGTGCTCAAGCAGCTCGTCTACTTTGTGGGCGAGGACGAGTTCTTCAAGGGCGTCGCGGAGTACATGCGCAAGCACCACCACTCCAACGCGACCCTGAACGACCTGCTCGTGGAGCTCGAGAAGGCCTCCGGCCGCGACCTCAGCGGCTGGTCCGAAGTGTGGCTGCAGAAGGCAGGCATCACCACGCTGCGGCCCGTCGTGGAGACGGACGACGCCGGGGTCATCACCCGCTTCGCCGTCGCCCAGGAGGTCCCCGCCGAATGGCCGACGCAGCGCCCGCACCGCCTCGTCATCGGCGGCTACGACCTCGTGGACGGCGAGCTCACGCGCTCCATCGCGATCGAGACCGACATCGACGGCGAGCTCACCGAGATCGCCGAGATGGTGGGCAAGCAGCGCCCCGCGCTGATCCTGGTCAACGACGATGACCTCGCGTACTGCAAGGTGCGCCTGGACGACGAGTCGCTCGCGGCCGCGGTGGAGCACGTCGCCACGCTGCCCCCGCTGGCCCGCTCGATGGTGCTGCTCGCCGCGTGGGACATGACGCGCGACGGCGAGATGCCCGCGCGTCAGTTCGTTGACCTGGTGCTGAAGAACATCGGCCAGGAGACCGAGTCGACCACTGTGCTGGTGCTGCTGCGCCAGCTCGCGACCGCACTTGGCCTGTACGTGGCCCCCGAGGTGGCGGACGAGACCCAGAGCAACGCCGCGCGCGTGCTGTGGCAGCTCACGCTGGCCGCCGAGCCCGGCTCGGACAACCAGCTGCAGTTCCTCAAGGCGTACGCCTCGCTCGCCAACACGGAGCCCATGCTCGACACCGTGGCCGCGATCCTGGACGACAAGCTCCACCTCGAGGAGCTACCGATCGACGCCGACCTCGCGTGGGATCTGCTGATCTCCCTCGTCGCCGGCGGCCGCGCAGGCGAGGTGGCCATCGAGCTGCAGCTCACCAAGGACGCCACCGCGTCGGGCGCCCGCCGCGCCGCGCACGCCAAGGCGGCCATCCCCACGGCGGAGGCCAAGCGTGCCGCGTGGGACGCCCTCATCAACGCCCCGGCGGGCAAGGACCTGCCGAACGCGCTGCAGGCGGAGACCACGGCGGGCTTCAACCACGTGCACGACACAGCGATCGTGGAGCCCTACATCGACGAGTACTTCGACATGCTGCGCCGCGTCTACAAGGACAAGACCAACGAGATGGCCACCAACCTGATCGAGGGCCTCTACCCCACCGTGCACGCCGGCCGCGTGGAAGACCTCCAGGACAAGGCCGATGCCTGGCTCGCCGCCAACGCCGACGCTCACGACGCGCTCAAGCGCCTGGTGATCGAGGGTCGCGACGGCGTGCGCCGCGCCCTGGAGAACCAGGCCGCCGACCGCGCCGCCGCGTGGGAGTCCATCACCGAGGGCGAGTAAGCCTGATAGCGCGAGGCCCCCGGATCCGCTTGGGATCCGGGGGCCTCGCTGCGCATGTTGGGGCCTCGCTACGTCTACGGGCGACGCCGGTGGCCGCGGGTCAGGCGACGGGAGCCGCGAGCGCCGCGGCAACATCGGTCACCACCGCGAGCCTGCGCTCGAGCTCAGCGGCCTCGTGCACGATGCCGGGGTGCCGGGTGACCACGGCGCCGTCCGCGATGAGCAGCGACAACAGCTCGGTGTCGGGCTCCGCGAGGCGGCGTCGCACCGCCGCGGTGAGTACGCGCTTGGCCGCGAAGGCGTCGGCGCCGTACACAGCCCACCGCTCGTCGAGGCTCGGATCGCCGGTGGCGAGCCGCCCCTCGACAGCGTTCCCCTCGACGTCCATGACCCACTCCGCTGGCTGAATCAGCACGGGCGGCCCGTCGTACGCCGTCGCGGCGGAGATCGATGTGAGCTGCGGCGGGAGGTCGGTGAGCTTGCGGTGAGGCAGCCTGCTCACCTCGATGCGCACCTCGGCGCCATCCACGCGACCTGCGAAGGTGCCCACGACGTCGGGCTCGTCCGGCCGCTCCACAAACTCGAGGCCGCGCGCCTGACACCACTTCACCAGGGCGCCGAGGGGGTCGCGCCCGTAGCCGCGCGACATCGCCCACGCGCCCGCCAGCACGGCGCCCACTGCGAGCGCCACGATGGACCACACATCCATGGCCAGGAAGCCCGCGGTGGGATCGATCGCGTCGGCATGCATGCGGCCACGGTACAGCGCGCACGGTCCGCGGACGCGGAGCGCCGGTCCTACGCGGGCACGTCCCTGCGGCGGAAGGTCACCAGCGCGACGCCCACGAGCGCCGCGCCCGCCGCCAGCAGCGCCACGAGCGGAGTGGCGGCGAGCGGCTCGATCGGAGACCTGGGGATGTGCTGGAATGGAACGGCGACGCGTTGAGCGCCGCCTGCGGCAGGCTCACCAGCTGGCCAAAGAACCCGGCGAACATGCCCCAGCCCACCAGCGCCCACGCGGCCGAGACCCAGCGCGGGCGCGCCGACGCGAGCGCGGCCGTGACGCCTATGACGACCGCCACCGCAGGCAGATACGCCGCCTGCGCGAGCACGAGAGGCCACACGCGAGAGGAATCGCCCAGCGACGCACCCACGGCGATGCCCAGGCCCAGGCCGCCCGCGAGGGTCACCACTACCGAGCCGACGAGCGCCGCCACCACCGAGGCACCGACCCACGTGCGTCGGCTCACGGCCGCCGCGAGCACCACCTCGGCGCGCCCTGCGGCCTCCTCGGAGGCGAGCCGATGCACGGCCACAATCGCGAAGCACGCGACCAACAACGCATCAAAGAACGCCATGGTGGCGGCGTACGCGTCCACGAGGTCGCCATCCTGCGCGAGCAGCACTGTCTTGAGGTTCTGGGGCAGGTTCGCCAGCGACTCCTGCACCGACGCGGCAAGGGATCCGTACAGCAGTCCCGAGAAGCCCACGCCGAGCGACCAGCCGATGATCGAGCCCCGCTCGAGCCGCAGGGCGAGCGAGTACGGCCCGGCCAGCCAGCGCGACGCATGCGACCGGCCGGGGCGCTGGGCCACGAGCCCGGCCCCCATGTCGCGCCGTGCGAGCAGCACGGCCGACGCCGCCCACAGGCACGCGGCCACCACCACGGGCACCAGCAGCGGCCACCAGCGGGGCTCCGCGAAGGGGCGAGTCTGTTGCGCCCACGCGAACGGCGAGAACCACGACAGCCAGCTGCCGTGCTCGCGCATGATGTCGCCCACTCCGCGCACCACCACCGCCGCGCCGATCACTGCAGAGGCCATCGACATCGCAGAGCGTGCGCGCTCGGCGAGCTGCGCGGCCACCGCGGCGATGCCGGCGAAGACGATGCCCACCGACGCCGCGCACGCGCCGAGTAGCCAGGCGTCGGCAGCGCTCCCGTAGCTCCACGTGGCGCCCACGATGCCGACCCCCGTGACGAGGCTCGCGCCCATCGCGACGACTCCGGCGGCCGTGAGCGGCGCGAACCGCCCCACCGCCCCCGCTCCGATCAGCTCCGAGCGGCCCGATTCCTCGTCGGCGCGCGTGTGCCGCACCACGGCGGTGGCGCCCATGAACGCCACCGCAAGGTACACGTAGAGCGCGTACACGCCCGCGAAGACAGTCGCGTACGTGGGGGTATCGAGCCCGTAGCCGGGCCCCGTCATCGCGACTCCCGCCGGGCCCTGCACAAAGCCGAGCAGAGCCGCGAGGTCGCCCTCGTTGGGGTACGCCGCCTTGACGGCGTCCACGCAGTAGAACGCGAGCAGCACCACCAGGCCCACCCACACGCTGAGCCGCACGCGGTCCTTGCGCAGCGCGACGCGCAGCAGCATGCCGGTGCCTGCGAAGGCACTCACTTCGACGCCTTGGCCGTGCCGTACTCGCTCAGGAACATCGCCTCGAGCGAGGGCGGCGCCGATTCGAGCGCGACGATGCCGCGCGCGGCGAGCGCGGCCATCACGTCGGCCGTGTGGTCGCCGTCGAGCGAGAAGGTGACCAGGCCGTCGGCGCCCGACGCGAAGTCGTGAACCCCGGCAAGCTCGCCGATGCCCGCAGCGTCGTCACGCGTGCGCGCTGTCACGGCGGAGCGCGTGAGGTGGCGTAGATCCGCGAGGCGTCCCGACTGCACAGTGACCCCGTCGCGAATGATGGTCACGGTGTCGCACAGCTTCTCCACCTCCGCCAGGATGTGACTCGATAGCAACACTGTGCGCCCCTCGCCGGTGAGCTCGCGCACCACCTTCTGGAACTCGGCCTCCATGAGGGGGTCGAGGCCCGAGGTGGGCTCGTCCATGACATACAACTCGGCATCGGCCGCGAGCGCCGCGATGAGCGCGACCTTCTGCCGATTGCCCTTGGAGTACGTGCGGCCCTTCTTGCGCGGGTCCAGGTCAAAGCGCTCAATGAGCTCGCGCTTGCGCGCCTCGTTGAGACCGCCGCGCAGGCGCCCCAGCGTGTCGATCGCCTCTCCGCCCGTGAGCGTGGGCCACAGGGTCACATCTCCCGGCACGTACGCAAGACGCCGATGCAGGGCCACTGCGTCGCGCCACGGATCGCCTCCAAGGAGCGTCACGGCGCCGGCTTCGGCACGCAGCAGGCCCAACAGGATGCGGATCGTGGTGGACTTGCCTGCCCCGTTTGGCCCCAGGAAGGCGGCGACCTCGCCCGGTTGCACAGTGAGGTCGAATCCGTCGAGCGCCCGCGTGCGCCCGAACGTCTTGACCAGTCCGCTGGCCTCAATCACTGCCGTCATGCGTCGCCTCCTTCAACTCCGTCGCTGCTGAGCGCCGTGTAGGCATCCAGGAAATCGCTCGTGGCGAGCAGGCCCTGCGTGTACAACTCGAGGCTCGGGCGCGTGCTGAGGGCACTGAAGTCGCGCCATGCGCGCTCGGACCAGTCGCCGGACTGCATGAAGTGGAGCAGCATGCCGCCCACGCCGCTCAGGACGAGGTAGCGCGCGCGGGCCCGGTTGTCGCCCGAGGGGCGGATGCTGCCGTCGGCAACCCCCTTCTCGAGGTACTCCTCGAGGCTCGCCGTCATCTGGTCCACCACCGCAGCCGAGAACTGACCGCCCGCCGCGAGGCCGCGCATGAGGTAGAGCACCGCCGGCTCCAGCTCAGGGCGGTCAGCCATCGCGGCGAAGGCGGCGTCGATGGGCGACGGCGACTGCGCCTTGGTACGCCCCAGGTCATCCATGAGCCACAGCACGCGCTCGTCGCACGCGGCGCGCAGGCCCTCCTTGGAGCCAAAGTGGTGACGGATGAGGCCAAGAGAGACCCCCGCCTCGTCGGCGATGGTGCGGAGGCTCGCGTCGAAGCCAGCGCGCGCAAAGCACCTGACGGCAGCGTCGCGGATTCGCGCGGCGGAGGTGATGTCCTCATCGGCTATACGCATGTATAAGAGACTATACGTTTGTATAGCGTCGCGACAAGGGACCTCCGCCCCACGACCGCGCCACCCGCGACCCGCGGGCGGCCGCCCCGCCCTCGCGCGCCGGCTCTCATCCGGGACCAGGCGTCGGGAGCGGCGCTTGGGGCGTGCAAGAGTAGGTGCCATGCCGGGTATGAATCTGCTGAAGGCCGAGGCGCAAGAGCGCGCCGGCCTCGTCTCGCACGTCGCGTACACCGTCGTCTTCGACTTCACGCAGCCGGGCGACACGTTCCACACCACCACCACCGTGGTCTTCGACGCCACGCCCGGCACCGCCACGTTCGTCGATTGCGCGGCCGCCCAGGTGGACGATGCGGTGCTGAACTGGTCCCGCATCGCGCGCGAGAGCATCGGCGAGGGTCGCATCGAGGTGCGCGACCTGCTGGCAAAGAACTCGCTCGTGGTCGAGGCGGACTACGCGTACCGCACCGACGGCCAGGGCATCCACCGCTTCGTGGACCCGGAGGATGGCGAGACGTACCTCTACAGCCAGTTCGCCGCCGTCGACGCGCGAGCCGCCTTCGCATGCTTTGACCAGCCCGACATTCGCGCCACCTTCGCGTTCGAGGTGATCGCCCCCGCGAGCTGGGAGGTCGTCTCCAACACCCCCGTGCGCGCTAAGGTGCGTCAGCCCGGCCGCTCCACCAGCATCGGCGCGGCGCAGGGCGGCACGCAGCACGTCAACCGCTGGATCTTTGGTCGCACCCCCGAGCTCCCCACCTACGTCGCCGCCGTGGTCGCGGGTCCCTACGCGTCGGCCGGCGGCACCCTCATCTCGCGCAAGGGCGAGATTCCATCCAAGGTCTATGGCCGCAAGAACCTTGCCGCGCACCTCGATGCCGACGAGATGATCGGCACCGTGCAGGCGGGCCTCGACCTGTATGAGCAGATGTTCGATACCGAGTTCCCCTACGAGAAGTACGACCAGGTGTTCGTTCCCGAGTACAACCTGGGAGCCATGGAGAACGTGGGCTGTGTGACGTTCTCGGAGGACCGTCTGCTGTTCCGCTCGCGGCCCTCGGAGGCGCTCCGCCAGCAGCGCGTCAACGTGGTGCTGCACGAGCTCAGCCACATGTGGTTCGGCAACCTCGTCACCATGAAGTGGTGGGACGACCTGTGGCTCAACGAGTCGTTCGCGGAGTTCGTGGGCACGTGGGCCACCGAGCAGGCCACCCCGTGGAAGGACGCGTGGGTGACCTTTGGCGCCTCCCGCAAGTCAGTCGCCTACGTGCAGGATCAGCTGCCCACGACGCACGCGATCGTCACCGAGATTCCGGACGTCGAGGCCACAGTGAGCGCGTTCGACATGATCACGTACGCGAAGGGCGCGTCGGCGCTCAAGCAGCTCGCTGCCTACGTGGGCGAGGACGCTTTCTTTGCCGGAGTCGCCGCGTATCTGAAGCGCTATGCATGGGGAAACGCGACGCTCGCCGAGTTCCTGGCCGAGGTGGAGAAGGCCTCCGGGCGCTCGCTCGCCGAGTGGGCGCAGGTCTGGTTGCAGACTCCCGGAGCCACCACGTTGCGGCCGGTCATCGACACTGACGGCGATGGCGTCATCACCGAGTTCGCCGTCGCGGAGGATGTGCCGGAGGACTTCCCCACGCACAGGCCGCACCGCGTCACCATCGCCGGCTACTCGCACGCTGCGGGCGGGTTCACGCGCGAGTGGGCAGTAGAGGCCGCTGTGGGTGGCGCGCTCACCGGCGTGGCCGACGTCGTGGGCAAGCAACGCCCCGACCTCCTGCTTGTCAACGACCTCGACCGCACGTATGCCAAGGCCCAGCTCGACGAGGTGTCGCTCGAGACGGTGGCGGGCTACGTGGGCCACCTCAAGGACGCCACAGCGCTGTCGTCGGTGCTCGACGCCCTGTGGCACATGTGCCGCGACGGCGTGCTACCCGCCGAGCGCTACATCGACGCCGTGCTCACGGCGATGCCGAACGTCACCAACTCGGAGACCGCCGAGGCGCACATCCGCAACCTCGCGGTGGCTCTTGGCCGCTACGTGCACCCCAGCGGAGCCCTTCGCGAGGGCGAGCGCGCGGCGGAACGCCTGTGGACCGTCCTGGAGGGCGCCGCACCCGGCTCCGACCTTCAGCTGCAGGCGGTGAAGGCCTACGCGCGCGTCGTCGCCACACCCACGCAGGCCGCGCGGCTCGCCGATCTCATGGACGGCGCCATCAAATTCACGGGCCTCGAGGTCGACGCCGACCTCGCGTGGGACTTGCTCGCCGGCGTGGTCGCCGCCGGTGGAGCGGGAGACGGCACCATCGCCGGGCGCCTCGCGATGGACCCAGGCGCCGCCGGTCAACGTCGCGCTGCGGGCGTGCGGGCGGCCATCGGCACGCTCGGTGCCAAGCAGCGCGCGTGGGACGCTCTCGTGCGACCCGTGGCCCCCGTGCCGAATGCTGTGCAGTACGAGATCGGACTGGGCATCGCGCGAGCGACAGATCCGTCGCTCATGGCCCCGCTCGCCCTGCCCCTCCTGGCGGAGCTGCGCGGCTATTACGAGGCGAACGAGGGGTTCGTGGGAGCCCGGGTGGCGCGCTACGTGTTCCCCACCTGGGCGGCTGGCCGTGTGGACGGTCTCGCCGATGCGGTGGAGGCCTGGCTTGCAGAGAATGCGGAGGCCCCGTCCGTGCTCGTGAAGATTGTGCGCGAGGGGCTCGACGAGATTCGCCGCGCCGTCTCCGCACAGGCCACCAGCGCACTGTAGGCACGGCGCGCGGGCGGGCACGCCAGCAGCGCCTAGCGCGTTGCTGCGCGTCCGTTCATGTCCGCTGCCTCGGCGATGAGCGCGAGCAGAGTGGACGCCCGCACCACGTGGCCGGGGATCACAAGGCGCGAAGCCCCGCGCGACCAGATCGCGGCCTGCGGAAACTCCGAGAGGCCCTCGAGCGCCGCGTCAATGCCGGGCAGTGCCGCGAGGCCATCGCGTGAAGCGGCCACAGTCCACTGCCGCGCGACCCTCCGAGGCGACCCGAGATCGGCCGCAAACCGCGCCAACGAGGCGTCCCTCCCTCCGGTGCCCCGATACGCCGCGACCACGCCCCTGAGACTGGGCCCATCGACCGAGACCACCGTCAGCGGCACCCGCACGGGGCCAGCGATGCGCGCCCTCTCGAACGAGATGGTGACCCTCGCCATCCGCGTGGCGCCGTGGATCGGAGCCGAGGCGGGCACGGCGGCGAGCGCAAAGCCATCCGTCAACGCCGACGACTCGCCGCGCCCGCCCACGCTCCATCTCGCCGATCCCGCGCCAGAATCGGCGGAGAGCTGCTCGGCAACGCGCTCCACGGCAGGCGAGTATCCAGCAAAGAGCAGGGCAAACTGCGCGACCATCCCCACGACAGCCGTCGCCAGGAGTAGCGGCACCAGCGCTCCCGGCGGCACCGCCCCCCACACCGCGCTAGCGCCAAGCGCGGCGACGAGCGCAAAGGTCGCCGCTGCGGCGAGCGCCCGGGCGCGACGGTGGGGCATCGCTACCGAACGGAGCGAATCGCTGCGACGAGGCGCTGCATGCGCGGATGATCGAACAGGTCATCCAGCAGCACAGGCTCGCCATTGCGGTCAGTCAGCGGGATGCGCCAATTGGGGTACTCGAGGAACGTGCCGGGCACATTCTGCGCGCGCATGTCTCCCACAGCGTCAGTCAGCGCCACGCCAGTGAGGAGCGCCGGCGAGCTGAGCACAAGCTTGTGCGCGGCCGCGATCAGGTCCTCATCGTTGTAGTCAGGAACGAGCAGCCCACGCGCCTGCATGAGCCCACGCAGCGCCTCGAGTTCGCGTCTGGCCTCCTCGCGCGCGCCCTCCACGTCGGTGAGTAGACCCAACTCGGCCCGCAGGTCCACCTGCTCGCCCACGAGCATCTGCGCCGTCGTGGGCAGATCATGAGTGGTGACGGTGGCCAGGGTCTCGCGTCGGTAGTGCTCGGGGGCGGTGAAGCCACCGCCGTGTTCGCGCTCGAACCACAGCACCGACGTCCCCAAGACGCCTCGCGAGCGCAGGTAGTCGCGCACCCACGGCTCCACCGTGCCAAGGTCCTCGCCGATGACCATCGCCCCGGCTCGGTGCGCCTCCAGCACGATGATGCCCACAAGCGACTCGAAGTCGAACTGCACGTACGTGCCATCGCCCGCCCCGTGACCATCAGGAATCCACCACTGCCGGAACATGCCGAGGATGTGGTCGATGCGCACAGCGCCTGCGTGACGCACTGCCGCCCTCACCACGTCGCGGAACGGCAGGTAGGCGGAGGCCTCGAGGGCTCGGGGCTGCCACGGCGGCTGCGACCAGTTCTGGCCGGCCGGGTTGAACGCATCCGGCGGGGCACCCACGCTCATGCCCTGAGCCAAAACGCGGTGAAGGCTCCACGCGTCGGCCCCCTCGGGGTGCACGCCCACGGCCAGATCCGTGATGATGCCAATCTCCATGCCGGCCTGCTTGGCAGCAGCCTGGGCGGCCGAGGCCTGCTCGTCCGCGATCCACTGCATCCACGCATGGAACACGATGCGCTCGGAGTGCGCGTCTCGCCATTCCGGAACGCCCGGCGACGAGGCGGTCTCCAGATCAGCGGGCCACTCCTGGCCCTCGAACTCCTCGGCGATAGCCGCCCACGTCGCATAGTCCTCGAGCGCCTTGCCCTCGCGCACGCAGAAGGCCTCGAACTGCGCCTCGCGCCCCTGCGAGCGGGGCGCCTCGTAGATCTGCTCAAGCGCCGCACGCTTGGCGCGCCACGCCTCATCGCGGTTCAGGAGGTCCGCAGTGCCGTTGACGCGGCTCGGTCGCTCGAACTCCCATTCAAGAACCGCTCGCTGCTGCGACGGCACGTACGCGACCTCGGGGATGTCCTCGACCCGGATGTACATCGGGGCCAGGAATCGGCGCGACGAGGGGAGGTAAGGCGAGTCGCTGAGCGGCGGCACGGCCTCGTTCGCGTGCAGCGGGTTGATGAGCACAAAGTCTGCGCCCGCGCGGATGCGCGACAGGGAGCACAGGTCCGCCAGGTCGCCCAGGTCGCCGATGCCCCAGGATCGGGCGGAGCGCAACGAGTACAGCTGGGTCATGAAGCCCCACGGGCGCCGCGTCTGCAGCGCGTGGGACTCGGCGAGGCGATCGGGGGTGACGACCACGTAACCGCGACCCCGCGATCCCGGGAACGCGGCCTCGACGACGTGCCAGCCCAGCGGGAGATCCTCGGGAAGCCTGAAGGTCGCGCGACCCACGTGGGCGCCGTCGATCGCGCGTGGCTCCCAGTACTGATCCACCTGCGCGAGCGTGATGTCGCCGCCCTGCTCAAGGCGCAGGCGCGCCGCGACGGGAGAGCCGTGCGGCACGTGCACGGGGATGTCGCGCGCACCGCCCTGGCGCATCACAGTGACCGGAGGCACGATGCGCTTCCACAGGTAGTCCTCGAGATCGTGAAGGGACGCCCAGCACTGCTCGTCGGTCTGCGCCGAGATGCCCATCGCCGCGAGCGCGGCCACCATGGCAGCGCGGGACACCACCACATGGGTGCCGTCGATCAGGTGCACATCGGTGGCCACGCCGCACGCTCGCGCGAGCGTGAGGAGAGCCTCCGAGGGGGGCTGGGCGTTGGCGTCGTCAGTCACGCTCCCATCCTGCCAGCATCGGCCAGGATTGTCGGGGGTCTTCGCCCGGCGATTACGCTGGAGAAATGCTCTCCCATCAGTTTCTGATCGCGGCTACCGGCACATCCGACACCAGCGCTGTGATCTCATGGTTCGACACCGCGTGGGGCACTGCTGTGCGTGCCGGCTTCATCCTGCTGGGCGGGTTGCTGCTGTGGATCATCGGTCGCCTGGTCACGCGCGCGATCGCACGCTCGATCGAGCAGGGCATGCCGTTCAGCCGGAAGGCCCGGCGCGCCCTTGAACGCACAAACTTCACCATCCCCCCTATCGACTCGCAGGAGCTGCGGCTCGCGCTCGCTCGCCGGGCGCAGCGATCCAACACGATCCGAGCGGTGCTGAACTCCGCGCTCGCGGTGGTGGTGCTCGCCGTGCTCGTCGTGATGCTGCTTGACCTCGTTGGCCTGCCGGTGGCCCCGCTACTGGCGTCGGCCGGCATCGTGGGCGTGGCGCTGGGCTTTGGCGCGCAGTCGCTGGTGAAGGATCTCCTGGCCGGGCTCTTCATGCTTGTGGAGGATCAGTACGGCGTGGGCGACGTGGTGGACCTCGGTGCAGCCTCGGGGACCGTCGAGGAGGTGGGTCTTCGCAGCACGCGCCTGCGCTCGCTCGACGGCACCGTCTGGTACGTCCCCAATGGCGAGATCACCGCCGTGGGCAACCGCACCAAGCTGTGGTCACGCGCGCTCATCGAGGTGCGCCTCGACTACGACACCGACTTGGAGACCGCGCGGCAGGCCATGCTCGATGCCGTGGCGGCGGCACGAGCGGCCGACGAGGCCGTGGATGCGGCGATCCTCGCCGATCCGGAGGTGCCCGGCATCGAGGCCTTCGACTACGACGCCGTGGTGGTGCGCCTGCTCGCGCAGGTCACGCCCACCTCGCAGTGGACGGTGATGCGCGCCGTGCGCCACGAGATGCGCCGCATCTTTGCCGAGCGCGGCATCCGCATGGCCGTGCCCGACCACACGCTGTACCTGGACGAGACGCACCCCGCCAAGCGCGGCGCGCAGGGTGGAGAATCGACGTCGTGACCGAGACCCCTACGTTCTACGAGCAGGTGGGCGGGCGCGCCACCTTCGAGGCGATCGTGCGCCGCTTCTACGACGGCGTGGAGACCGACCCAGTCCTCAAGCCGATGTACCCGGCGCACGACATGGAGGGCGCGGTGCAGCGCCTCACGATGTTCCTGGAGCAGTACTGGGGCGGGCCCGCGACGTACTCGGAGCAGCGCGGGCATCCCCGTTTGCGCATGCGTCACGCGGCCTTCCTGGTCAATCCCGACGCGCGTGACCACTGGTACGCACTCATGAGCGAGGCGGTGCGAGCGCAGGGCCTCGCCCCGCTGCACGAGTCGACACTGCTCGACTACCTCGAGCGCGCGGCGCACTCCCTCATCAATTCGTTCGAGCCGACGCCCGGCAGCTAGTTCCGCTTGCCCCGCAGGGCTCGCCTCGGGATAGCCTCAGACCATGGAGCACCTCGAAGACACCTGGGCTGAGACCGCCGTTGGGGCAGGAATGGGGGCGCTGGATCTGCGCCGCCTTGGCGACACCACGTTCGAGGGCGACTCGCTGCCCATGCCCGGCGGACGAGTCTTTGGCGGCCAGGTGTTGTCGCAGGCGGTGCTCGCCGCGGGCCTCACCGTGGACGAGGCGCACGCCGTGCACTCGATGCACGGCTACTTCCTGCGGCCCGGCGACGCGTCCAAGCCCATCACGTTCGAGGTAGAGCTGCTACGCGACGGCCGCTCGTTCACTGCCCGTCGCACGCACGCGCTCCAGGGCGGCGCACCCATCCTGTCCGTGATCGCCTCGTTCCAGCTGCCACAGGCCGGACCCGAGCACCAGGTGGTCATGCCCGAGGTGCCGCGGCCCGATGAGCTGCCGTCTGGCGTCGACATCCTCGCCCCGTTCGCGGGCCACCCCACCGCCGATTTCTGGCTTGAGTCGGCGCCGTTCGACGTGCGTCACGTCGAGGGTTCGATCTTTGTCAAGCCCGATGCCGCACCCAAGGCCTATCAGACCGCCTGGATGAGGGTCCGCCAGCCCATCGAGGCGAGCGACCTTGTGCACCGCGCGCTCATTGCGTTCGGCTCCGACCAGGTGATCCTTGAGCCCGCGCTGCGCCGCCACGGCGCCTCGTGGGCCACGCCCAACATGAGCTTCGCAAGCCTGGATCACGCCATCTGGTGGCACCGCCCCGCCCGCGCCGACGAGTGGCTCCTTTTTGTGCAGGACGCCACCACAGCGCAGGGCGGCAGGGGCCTCACGGGGGCGTGGGTCTTCGCCGAGGATGGCCGCCTCGTGGCCTCCGTGGCGCAGGAGGGCATGCTGCGCATGCCCCACCTGGAATCGGCTCGCTAACAGCGAGTTTTACCACTCCTTTGCTCTTGGCCTTGTGGTCGTTGCCAATCCTTGGTACGGTCGAGAGGCCGCTCCGGCGACGCGCCTGCGTGTCCCGAGCGTCAACGACAAGCCCAGGCCTCAGGTCGCCGCCCCTCGTGAGTGTGGTGCCAAAAGGCCGCATGTGAGTGCGCCACCGGATGTGGTGCCCGCTGGCCCGTGATTGCCGTCCGACGGCTGCGAGTCCTCGTGTGGTCGAGGCCGTGACATGCCCCTGCCCGCTTGGGGGCCGCTGAGGAAAGACGTGAGCGACACCATCGCCGTGCGCGCCGACGGCCTGTTTAAGGTCTTCGGACGCAATACCGAATCCGCCGTCAACAAGTTGAAGAAGGGCACTCCCCGCGACAAGCTGGGGTCCGGCACGACGGCCGCCGTGATCGACGTGTCCTTTGAGGTCAACAAGGGCGAGATCTTCGTGGTCATGGGGCTCTCCGGCTCCGGCAAGTCCACGCTGATCCGCATGCTCAACGGCCTGCACGAGGCGACAGCCGGCTCCGTCCACATCGGCGGCGACCAGATCACCGACATCTCCGACAAGAAGCTGCGCGAGATTCGCCGCAAGCGCGTGTCCATGGTCTTCCAGCACTTCGCGCTGCTCCCCCACCGCACAGTGCTGGACAACGTGGCCTACGGCCTCGAGATCCAGGGCATGCCCCGCGAGGAGCGCGAGGCGAAGGCTCGCGAGGTGACCCAGGTGGTCGGCCTCGCCGGCTGGGAGGGCAAGCTCCCGAGCGAGCTCTCAGGCGGCATGCAGCAGCGCGTGGGTCTGGCCCGAGCGCTTGCAGCCGACACGGATGTGCTCCTCATGGACGAGGCGTTCTCAGCGCTCGATCCGCTGATCCGTCGCGAGATGCAGGAGCAGCTGCTCGAGCTCCAAGCAACACTCGGCAAGACCATCATCTTCATCACGCACGACCTCAACGAGGCCATGTTCCTGGGCGACCGCATCGCCGTGATGCGCGACGGTCGCATTGTGCAGATCGGCTCCCCCGAGCAGATCCTCACGGACCCCGCGAACGAGTACGTGGAGCAGTTTGTGCAGGACGTTGACCGCACCCGCGTGCTGACGGCCGAGTCGGTCATGCGCAAGCCGCGCGCGGTGGCGTACCCCTCGTCGGGCCCCCACGGAGCACTCAAGATCATGCGCGACGAGCAGCTGAGCGCCGTCTACGTGGTCAACCGCAGCCGCTCGCTGCTGGGCTGGATCACCGATCGCGACGCGCTGGATGCCGTGCGCAAGGGCGTCACCTCGCTGGACGGCCTGGTCCGCGAGGATCACGGCGCGGTCGCCAAGGACACCGCGGTGGCGGACATCCTGATCCCCGCGATCGAGTCCGCGCTGCCCCTGGGCGTCGTGGACGAGAAGAACCGCCTCGTGGGGGTCGTGCCTCGCGTGACGCTGCTCGCGACGCTCGGCGGCGACGCCGACGCCGCGGCCCAGGCCTCCCCGCGCCCCGACCCCCTGCCCGCCGAGGTGGTCACGCAGGCCCTGGAGGCCGCCGTCGAGACGGGTTCCATCGACGCCAAGGAGGTGAAGTGATGGATTTCCGCATCAACTTTGGTCAGGGCATCGACGCCGCCGTGGAGTGGATCGCGCACTACGGTTCGTGGTTCTTCGACTTCCTCAAGGCCATCTTCCTGGGCCTCTACAACGCGGTGGACTGGCTGTTCACCACACCCCCCGAGGCCGTCGTCATCGTGGTGCTCGCCATCGCGGCACTGTTCGCGCGCGGCTGGAAGTTTGCCGTCGGCACCGCGCTTGGCCTGCTGTTCATCGTCTCGGTGAACGTCGCTCGTGATCGTCGCGGCGTTCCTCGCGATCGTCGTGTCGGTGCCGGTGGGCATCTGGGCGGCGCGATCATCGGTCGTGTCGGCAATCGTCAAGCCGATCCTCGACTTCCTGCAGACCATGCCCGCGCTGGTGTACCTGCTGCCCGCGATCGCGCTGTTCCGCATCGGCGTGGCGCCCGGCATCTTCGCCACGATCCTGTTCGCGCTCGCCCCCGGCGTGCGCCTCACGGAGCTGGGCATCCGCGGTGTGGACAAGGAAGTGGTGGAGGCCGGCCAGGCCTTCGGCGCCTCCCCCGGCCGCATCCTGCGTCAGGTCCAGCTGCCGCTCGCCATGCCGTCCATCATGGCCGGCGTCAACCAGATCATCATGCTGTCGCTGTCGATGGTCGTTATCGCCGGCTTCGTCGGCGCCGGCGGCCTCGGTGGCGAGGTGACGCGCGCGCTGTCGGCGTACAACAAGCCCCTCGGCTACGAGGCGGGCCTCGCCGTGGTGATCCTCGCGATCATGCTCGACCGCTTCACCGGAGCGTTCGGCCAGAAGCGCGGCTTGCACCTTCTCAAGAAACTGCGGTCGACCAAGAAGGCCGACGCGTAACACACAGACCTCGCGGCCTGTCCCCAGGCTGCGTGCATTCGGCCCCTCCGAAAAGGCCAGCAATGCTCACGACGCACGGAGATTCCGAGCGTTGGGAAAGGAACAACGATCATGAAGATGCGCACCTCAGCGCTTCTCGCACTGACCGCTGCCGCGGGCCTCACGCTCGCGGCCTGCTCGTCGGGTTCCGGCGAGTCGACCACCGAGCCCACCACGGGCTCCTCCGAGACCTCCGCTGCCGCGGGCGGCGACATCACGCTCGGCGTGTTCAACGGCTGGGACGAGGCCGTGGCGTCGTCGCTGCTGTGGCAGCACATCCTCGAGGACAAGGGCTACAACGTGTCCCTCGAGTACGCCGACCCGGCTCCCACCTTCCAGGCCCTCGCCGATGGCGACTACGACCTGGTGACCGACGTGTGGCTGCCCGCCACGCACGCGTCCTACCTCGACCAGTTCGGTAGCGACATCGAAGAGGTGGGCGCGTGGTTCGACTCCGCCAAGCTCACCGTCGCGGTGAACGCCGACGCTCCCATCGACTCGCTTGCCGACCTCGCCGCCAACGCGGACGAGTTTGGCAACCGCATCGTGGGCATCGAGCCCGGCGCGGGCCTCACGGCCGCCGTGCAGGACAATGTG
>QKAX01000188.1 GCA_003246255.1 Demequina lutea | reverse complement strand
CAGGGAACTCAGCCAGGTGCGCACCGAGCTCCCCATCCTGTACGTCAACGTCGTACCCGTGCGTGCGCATTCCAACGGCGAGATTAGCGAGGTGGGACTGCTGCTCCGCGCCGACGGCGGGGTCATGTCCCGCGCCATCGTCGCGGGCCGCGTGCTCTTCCACGAGACGATCCGCGACGCGATTGTGCGCAACCTGGAGAAGGACCTTGGCCTGGCCGCGATGCCCCGCGTGCCGCTGAGCCCCACGCCCTTCACCATCGCCGAGTACTTCCCCACCGAGGGCTACGGCACGTATCACGACGCGCGTCAGCACGCGGTGGCGCTGAGCTACGTGGTGGCCGTCGACGGCGACTGCGAACCGAGCCAGAACGCGCTCGACATCGTATGGCTCACGCCCGAAGAGGCGGCGTCCGACGAGGTCGCCAGCGAGATGTCGGGTGGCCAGCACATCCTGCTGCGCCACGCGCTCGCGCACTGCGGCGCGCTCAAGCAGTAGCACTCACACGGACAACGAGCCCGGCGCCGCCCATTCAGGGCAGCGCCGGGCTCGAGTGCGTCTGCTGCTAGGCGGCCTCGTGCACGTTGGCCAGCACCGCCGCGATGGTCGCATCGTCGATCGGCTCGATCGCGTGCGCGTGGAGGGCGTGGTCGGCAACCTCCGCGAGCATGGTCTCAAGGTCGGGGGTGAGGAACGTGTGGGTGCACGCGGGCACCACATCGCCACAGGCAAAGCGCTTCACGGGGGGACTCCTTCACGATGGGGTATCCCCCTCATCGGCACCGATCGCGCCGGCGTGCGGGTTTTGCCGCGACGATGCGGCTAGAGCGCGCCCAAGTCCCCAGCCAGCGCCGTGAAGGCCTTGCCGCGGTGCGAGATGGCGTTCTTCTGCGCGGGGGTCAGCTCGCCCGCGGTCACCTCGTAGCCGTCGGGGACGAAGATCGGGTCATAACCAAACCCCCCTGCCCCCGCCCGCTCGCGCGCGATGCGCCCCTCCATGCGTCCCTCGCGCACCACCTCGGTGCCGTCAGGCAGCACGAGCGCAGCGGCGCACACGAAGGCCGCTCCCCTGTGCTCGTCGGGGATGTCCACGAGCTGCGCGAGCAGCAGTCTGAGGTTGTCATCATCCTTGCCGTGCTCCCCTGCCCACAGGGCGGAGAAGATGCCGGGGGCTCCGCCCATCACGTGCACCGAGATGCCCGAGTCGTCGGCAATGGCGGGCAGCCCTGTGGCGGCGCACACGGCCCTCGCCTTGACCAGGGCATTCTCAGCGAACGTCACGCCGTCCTCGACCGGCGGCGGGACATCGAAGTCCTTCGCCGATGCGATGTCCGCCGACGTCCACGCCGGCAGCAGCGGGGCGAGCACTGCCCACACCTCGTCGCGCTTGTGCGCGTTGTGGCTCGCGAAGACCGCGCGCGTCACGCCTATGCCTCGAGCGCCGCGGCCTGCAGCGCAGCAAGCTCCGCATTGCCCTTGGCCGCCAGCTCCAGCAGCGCGTCCAGCTCGACCTTGGTGAATGCCGCGCGCTCGGCCGTGCCCTGCACCTCGACAAAGGTGCCAGCGCCGGTCATCACCACGTTCATGTCGGTCTCGGCTCGCACGTCCTCCTCGTACGGGAGATCGAGCATCGGCGTGCCGTCGATGATGCCCACCGAGATGGCGGACACGGAACCGGTGAGCGCGGCCGCATTCGCCTTGATGGCGCCGTGCGCCTTGCCCCACGCCACGGCGTCGCCCAGTGCGATGTACGCGCCCGTGATGGCCGCGGTGCGCGTGCCGCCGTCGGCATCCAGCACGTCGCAATCCACCACGATCGTGTTCTCGCCCAACGCCTTGACGTCGATGATCGCGCGCAGCGAGCGGCCGATCAGTCGCGAGATCTCGTGCGTGCGGCCGCCAATCTTGCCGCGCACACTCTCACGGTCGTTACGCGTATTGGTGGCGCGCGGGAGCATCGCGTACTCGGCGGTGACCCACCCCTCGCCCGAGCCCTTCTTCCAGCGCGGCACGCCCTCGGTGAACGACGCGGTGCACAGCACGCGCGTGCCGCCGAACGTCACCAGGCACGAGCCCTCGGCGTTCTTGGAGAAGCCGCGTTCAAAGGTCACGGGGCGGAGCTGGTCGGGGTTGCGTCCATCGGCACGAGTCATGCCACGAGCCTAACGGGGCCCTACACGTCGAAGCGCACTCCGGGGGCCGCGAGCGCGGCGCTGGGAGCATGCCTGCGAGCCTGCTCGAGAGTCCCGGCGGGGTCCACCCATGACGCCACATGCGTGACCACAAGCCTGCGCGCACTCGCGCGGCTCGCCAGCAGCCCCGCCTGGTCGCCGGTGAGATGGATGCCGGGCGGGTTGACCTCGCGGTGGGCCCAGCCGGCCTCGGCGAGCAACAGATCGGCGTCGCGCGCAGCCTCCACGACCTCATCGCTCAGGTCCGTGTCGCCGGTGAAGGTCAGCACGGCACGCCCTCCGCGCTCCGCGGGGCCCTCGATGCGGTAGGCGAGCGCTGGCACGGGGTGCCACGCCGCGAAGGCCGTCACGGCAAACGGGCCGAGCGCGCGCGTCTCGCCGGGCTCGAGGGGCGCCCAGTCGAAGGGCGCCAGCCCTGCGTCGTCAGTGGCGCCCTCGAGCTCGCGCACGCGAGCGTCAATGCCGACCGGTCCCCACAGGGGAATCGCCGGCAGCTCCTCGCCCGCCGAGGGCCCGTAGCGGCA
This sequence comes from Demequina lutea, assembly GCA_003246255.1. GTDB lineage: Bacteria > Actinomycetota > Actinomycetes > Actinomycetales > Demequinaceae > Demequina > Demequina lutea_A. Next base: position 28,432 of record QKAX01000188.1, on the reverse strand, counting down.
CCACACCGAGAGCGACGCGAGGTCCGCACAGTGGTCGGGGTGACCATGGCTGATGAGCACGCCGTCGAGCCGCGCGGGATCTGTGAGCGACTGGAGCGGGCCCACCGCACCGGAGCCGAGGTCCATCACGATGCGCCACGTACGGCCCGCGTCGTCGGCCTCCAGCACGTAGCACGAGGCGGGGTTGTCAGGCCCGGCGACGGAGCCCGCGCTGCCGATGACTGTGAGCCTCATGCGTGCAGCGGCTCCACTGTGCGCACCACGGGGCCGAGGAACCGCTGCGCGAGCTCCTCGAACGCCTTCGACTCGCCCGTCACCATGAAGCGGTGCGTGGGAGGCTCGGGAGCGGTGCGCTCGAGTTCCTGCGCGGCGAGCGTGCGGTACACGTCCATCGCTGTCTCCGTGGCGGAGTCGACGAGCGTCACACCCTCCCCCATTACGTAGGAGATCGCTCCCTGCAGCATCGGGTAGTGCGTGCAGCCAAGGATCAGGGTGTCGATGTCCGCGGCCTGCAATGGTGCCAGATACTCGCGGGCTGCCTCGAGTAGCTCGGGACCGCTCGTGACGCCCTGCTCCACGAACGTCACAAAGCGCGGGCAGGCCTCCGACGTGACCTCGATGCCGGGCGCCGCAGCCAGGGCGTCGGGATACGCGCCCGACGTCACTGTGGCCACCGTGCCGATCACGCCCACGCGCCCCGTCCGGGTGGTCGCGGCCGCGCGGCGCACCGCCGGCACGATCACCTCGACCACCGGCACGCCGCGCTCGCGCGAAAAGCGTTCACGCGCGTCGCGGAGCACCGCGGCGGACGCGGTATTGCACGCGATCACGAGCATCTTGACACCGTCGTCCACGAGCTTGTCCATGATGTCGAGCGCGTGCCTGCGCACCTCGGAGATGGGCAACGGCCCATACGGTCCGTTCGCAGTGTCGCCCACGTAGTGGATCGCCTCGTTGGGCATCATGTCCATGATGGCGCGCGCCACCGTGAGGCCGCCCACGCCGGAATCGAAAACGCCAATCGGCGCGTCATTCATCGTTCCTCATCACATAGCTCATCAGGGATTCCTGCAACCAAGTGAGCGCCTGGTACAGCATCCCCAACCACACACGTTCGGGGTCTACGTTGAGTTCCGCCGCCGCGCCGGTCTCGACCGCGTGCGCGGCCAACTCGATCTCGTCGTGCAGCGCGGTGGCGTCCTCGTCAGTCACCACACCCAGCCGCGATGCAAGCACCAGGCGCAGGTCGGTGAGCGCCCCGGCCGTCGCCATCGCGTCCTCTTCCGGCACCGCCCATTCAGGACCATCCTCGCTCAGCGCGAGCCACATGGCCTTGAGCCGGGCCACCTTGGTGGCGCGCAACTCCGGCTCGGTGAGCCTGCGAAACTCACTGGCGACCTCCCGATCGGTGGGCGCCGCGTTGGGTAGCACCCGCAGCACGGCCGGGTCGTCGGGGTCGGCGAGGGCCGCCTCGAGGCTCTGCAAGAAGCCGAACAGCTCGTCCCCATCTCCCACCGTCGGCTCCTCGGCCTCCATGCCAAAGGGCTCCTCGCCCAACAGCAGGCCCACGTCGGCCACCACGCGCGCAATCACTGCGCGCTCATCAGCGTCGAGCTCGGCCACGGCAAAGCCGTCGCGGTGCATGAAGCCCTTCACGCGTCACTCCGCTGCATCGTGGCCCACAGCCCGTAGCCGTGCATCGCCTGCACGTCCACCTCCATGTGCTCGCGTCCGCCTGACGACACCACGGTCTTGCCACGCTCGTGCACCTCCCGCATGCGCCGCTCGGCCTCCTCGCGGCTCCATCCAAAGTAGGTCTGGAACACGTGCGTCACGTAGGACATGAGGTTGACGGGGTCGTTCCACACCAGGGTGACCCACACGTCGTCCAGGCGCGATGCAACGGAGACGTTCTCGGTGGTCTCGGGCTGAATGGACACAAGTCCCAGGGTACGGCGGCGCGTGCCGGATCAGCGGCCCGACGCGGCGGCGGGGCGTCGCTAGGAGTCGCCCTGGCCGTCGCCGTCCTCGGGCCCAAACGCCTTGTCGATGATGTCCTTGCACGCGGGGCACACGGGGAAGCGCTGGGGGTCGCGGCCTGGCACCCATACCTTGCCGCACAGCGCGATCACGGGCTCGCCGGTCATGGCGGACTCCATGATCTTCTCCTTCTTCACGTAGTGAGAGAAGCGTTCGGCGTCGCCGGGCTCGATGAGCTCGCGTTCCCTGACGTGTTCGATCGTCGACAGCGATCCGCCGGTGGCGGGGGCGTCCATGGTGTCGCTCATGCCCCCATGGTACGTCGCGTCGCGCGACGTGCCCACGCTACGAGAGAGCGCCGATGAGCCTGCCGGAACGCTGGTCGTACAGGCTTCCGGCAAGCATCATTCCCCCCACCGCGGCGGCGGGGCCGATCAGCAGGCCCGCGGCCACCGTCACCGCCCACCACGCACCGCCCCACACGAACGCCGCGACGAGCGGCCCGGCGACCACTGGCACGAGCACCCCCGTGCCGAGCGAGGAGACCGCTTGGCCCACGAGGCTCGCCCCAATGGCACCAGCATCGGAACCGAAAGGGCTCTGCCCGGGCGCCGGCACTCGATACGGCAGCAGCACAGAAGTCACCGTCGCTACTCCGTACGCGACGCCCAGCACCCCGATGGACGCCGCCGCGACAGGTAGCGCCACGTCCCATCTCGAGGCGATCGCCGCGGCGGCAAGGCTCGCAGCCACCACGATGGGCACGGCCCACTGACTCGTGGCGAGCATGCGTCCCATCAGCACGCGTCGCCCCTTCACTCCCGAGACGATGTCGAGCCAGATCGCCGAGGAGTCGTAGGCGAGATCATTGTGGCGTCCCCACCCGATACCCAGCGCGAGGGCGACGGGCAGGGCCGCAATCCACGCACCCGCGCCGCCGGCCACGACCACCGCCATGCCACCGCCGATGACGGGGAACAGCACGGCGCCAATCAGTTGAGCGAGGTGCCGGGAGTCAGTGGCCCACGACCGCGCGAGCCGCGCCCGAATCACCGCCGTCTGCGGCGAGAACAGCAGCCCTCGCAGGCCCGCCGACGCGGCAGGGGACGACCCCACCGCCGCGAGGATCCCATCGGAGATCCGTCGCGACCCACCGGATCGCGCGACCGGCTGAACCAGGGCCCTGGCCACCTCGCCCCGCCATGCCACGTAGAGCACCGCGGCCCAGCAAATCGCGATCGCGAGCCTCCAGGTAGCCGCGTACGGCTCGCCAGCCGCGAGCATCCCCGCCGCAGCGAAGCCAGCCGCCACAGGCGTGCGGGACCACCCTGTGATCAGCCCGGGCACTTCATATGAGAAGAAGTCCTCGAGCCCACTGGCGCGCACAATCAGGGCGGCGCCCACCAGCAAGACCACCGCCGTGCAGATGATCGCGGCGATCAGCAGTCTGCCGACACGCGACGCGAGGGCGCGGGTGGCCCACAGCACCGCGACGCGAGCTCCAAAGACCCAACTCGCGACGGTTGCGAGCGCCCCCACGGCGCCGAGCACCATCACCAGAGGCGCTCCGTCGACCGTGTGCCACACCGAGACCATGACGCCACCCACCGCCACAAAGAACAGTGCTGGCACCGTGCTGAAGGCCGCGGCAGCGAGCCCCGGCATGATCCGCCGCACGTTCACCCCCCAGGGGGCGAAGCGATGCGGGTCAAGGCTGTCGTCAACACCGGTGGCTAAGAGCGGCACCACGATCCACGCCGCCCCTAGCAGGCCGGAGACAAGCACCAGCGCGTCGTGACGCACGCCGATGTTCTCGAACGCGAGTTGCTGACTCCCCACGACGAGCAGCGGCACGATCGACACTGACCACACGAGGCCCGCCACCACAAACAGTAAGCGCCACCAGTCGCGCTGGAACTGGTGGATAAGAATCCGCCAGCGCAGGCTCAGGATTGTCGCAACCACGCCAGGTCCCGCTTGTCAGCTACTTCGCCCACCAGTTCCACGAAGCGGCGCTCGAGGTCGCCGTCGCCGCGCACCTCATCAAGCGATCCCTCGGCCAGCACTCGCCCGCCGCCCACGATCGCGACACGGTCGCACAGCCGCTCCACCAGCGCCATGACGTGCGACGAGATGACCACTGTTCCGCCGGAGGCCACGAAGGACTGCAGGATGGACCGAATCGCGGCTCCCGACACCGGGTCCACCGCCTCGAAGGGCTCGTCCAGAACCAGCACGCGTGGCGCATGGACGAGAGCGCAGGCGAGCCCCACTTTCTTGGCCATGCCGGCGGAGAAGTCGGCGACAAGAGTGGAGCCTGCCGCGCCGAGGTCCAGGGCAGCGAGCAGATCATCCCTCCGCGCGCGCACCTCGTCCTTTGGCACCCCGCGCAGGATCCCGGCGTACGAGATGAGCTCGGCGCCCGTGAGGCGATCGAAGGTGCGCAGGCCGTCCGGCAAGACACCCAGCAGCGGCTTCGCCGCATCGGGATGGCGCCACAGGTCCACGCCATGGATCAGCACTTGGCCGGCATCGGGGGTGAGGAGCCCCGTGGCCATCGAGAGAGTGGTGGTCTTGCCCGCGCCGTTTGGCCCGAGCACGCCGTAGAACGATCCCCGGGGGATGTCGAGGTCGATGCCGTCCACGGCTTGGGTCTTTCCAAAGCGCTTACGCAGACCCCGCAGTGTGATGGCGGGCGGCGAGTCACTCATGGCGCCAGCGTAGCCCGGTCGTACAGGGGCTCACGCCGTGGCGAGGAGGAGGGCCAGGTAGCCCGCGTAGGCCAGTAGCAGCAGAGCACCCTCGAGCCGCGTGATCTTGCCTCGTCCAAGCGGCCATACGGCAAACACGATGAGCGTGACAGTCAGCGCGAACACCACCGGGAGGTCGCGCGTGACGAGGTCCGAGGACACGACGGCGGGGCTGATCACGCCCGCGATCCCTATCACGCCGAGCGTGTTGAACAGGTTGGAGCCGATGATGTTGCCGAGCGCCAGGTCGCTCTCCCCCTTACGCGCGGCCGCGATCGACGACGCCAGCTCGGGGGCGGAGGTGCCAAGCGCGACCACAGTGAGGCCGATCACGAGATCTGACCAGCCGAGTCGCTCGGCGACCCCCACGGCGCCCCACACGAGCACTCGCGAGGCGACCACGAGCAGCACCAGACCCACCACAAGCCACGTCCACGCGGCGCGGCGCGTCATAGGGTGCGCCTGCGCCTCTTTATCGACGTCCGCAGCGAGCGGATCGTTCGCCGCCCGCCGGGCGCTCAGCACCGACCACGCGAGCAGCGCGACAAGGGTGATCAACAGCACCGCCGCATCCACTCGCGAGACCTCGGAGTCGAGCACCAGCACTCCCAGCACCGCCGTGACGAGCAGCAGGACGGGGAGCTCCTTGCGCAGGATGCCGCGATGGACGGCCACGGGGATCACGAGCGCGGTGGCGCCAAGGATGAGGCCGATGTTTGCCACGTTGGAGCCCAGCGCATTGCCCAGCGCGATGCCAGGGTCTCCTCCAGCCGCCGCGAAGGCCGAGACGACGAGCTCCGGGGCCGATGTGCCGAAGCCGATGATGATCATGCCCACCAGCAGCGCCGGCATCCCCAGGTACCTCGCAACGGCGGACGCGCCGTCCACAAAGCGATCGGCGCTCCAGGCGAGCGCTGCAAGGCCAAGGACTGTCGCTGCGACGGCGAGAAGCATGGTCCGAGCCTAACGTCGGCATCGGGAATGCATCGAAGGCCGCTATGGTTGTAGCGACAACTAATCGAGGAAGGTTGCCATGCCAGACACCATCGACACTCTCGCGCCGCTCACCCGCATGGGCGCTGTAGAGCTTCACGTGCGGGACATGGACACCATGCTCACGTTCTACCGCGACGTGCTCGCGCTGGACGAGCTGCCGTCGGACGGCCCCGAGTCGTTCCGCCTCGGCCGCTTCGGAGTGCCCTCGGTGACCCTCACCCACACGCCCCACCTGCCCGAGTTCAACCGCTCCGGCGCGGGGCTGTTCCACACGGCCGTGCTGTTTGAGACCCGCGAGGCGCTCGCCGCCGCGGTGGCTCGCGCCGCTCAGTCGGGTCTCGCCCGCTACACGGGCTCCGCCGACCATCTCGTCTCCATCGCGTTCTACTTCGATGACCCGGAGGGCAACGGCGTGGAGCTGTACTGGGACCGCGCGCGCGAGGACTGGCCGCGCGGCGCCGACGGCCGCCCTCTCATGGACACGCTCGCCATCGACGCCAACGGCTTCCTCGAGACGCACCTCACCGAGAAGGAGGTGTCATCCCCCTTGGGTGTCGCGTCGGTGGGCCACGTGCACCTGCAGGTGGGCGACATCGCCAGCGCGCGTGACTTCTACGTCGGCACGGTGGGCTTCCAGGAGACGTTCGACTTGGGGAGCGCGCTCTTCGTCTCCGCCGGCGGGTACCACCACCACGTAGGCCTCAACATCTGGAACTCTCGCGGTGCGGGCCCCCGCGCCGCGTCGCTGGGACTGGGCACCATGGACATCGTGCTTCCCGACGCCGACGGCCTGGGCGCCATGCGCGAACGCGTCACCAGCCGTGGCATCGCGATCGAGGACGACGGGCGCACCCTCACCTTCCCCGACCCGTGGGGCTCCAAGGTGCGCGTCACCGTGGGCAGCGACTGAGCACACACCCCTCACACGCGCGAGAAACCCCTCGTGTGATCTCACTCGCACGAGGGGTGACGGGCCCTGATGCGCCGCCTAGTGTGAGGGCAACGCGCGCACCACGGGCACCGATGCCTGGATACGGGGGTGGCGCGCCACCCAGTCCCCGGGAGATTCATGTCCAGTTCCGCCGCAGCCACCGCATACCCGCACAATCACGTCACCGCGAGCTTTACAGCTCTCGCGGCCACGATTCGCGAGATGGGCCTGCTGCGCCGGAGCTACGTGTTCTATGCGCTCTACGGGCTGGGTCTCACAGTTGCGCTTGGCGGGGTGATCACCGGCTTCATCCTGCTGGGCGACTCGTGGTTCCAGCTGCTCATGGCCGGCGCCCTCGGCATCGTCTTCACTCAGTTCGCTTTCCTCGGCCACGAGGCCTCCCACCGCACCATTCTCAGGTCGGGTCCCGCGAATGATCGCCTTGGCCGCCTGCTCAGCACTGTCATCGTGGGCGTCAGCCACCAGTGGTGGATGAACAAGCACAGCCGCCACCACGCCAACCCCAATCAGGTGGGCAAAGACCCCGACATCGAGCGCGACACGATCTCCTTTATCGAGGACGACGCACGGCGGGCTCGGGGCTTCATCCGCGCCATCACGCGCCACCAGGGCTGGCTCTTCTTTCCCCTGCTGACGCTCGAGGGACTGAACCTGCACTACCGCTCCGTTGTGTCGCTGATCACCTCGGGGACGCGCCGTCAGCGCTGGACCGAGCTGCCCGCGATCGCGCTGCACTTTGGCCTCTACCTCGTCCCCGTGTTCCTGATGCTGCCCCTGGGCACGGCCTTCGCGTTTGTGGGCGTGCAGATGGCGGTCTTTGGCGTCTACATGGGGGCATCGTTCGCGCCCAACCACAAGGGCATGACGCTCGTGCCCGAGGGCGCGCGGCTCGACTTCCTCTCCAAGCAGGTGCTGACGAGCCGCAACATTCGCGGCGGCTGGACCATGTCCATCCTCATGGGCGGCCTGAACTACCAGATCGAACACCACCTCTTTCCCAACATGGCGCGCCCCCACCTTGCCATGGCGCGCGAGGTGGTGCGCGACTACTGCAAGGCGCACGACGTGCCCTATACCGAGACCTCCCTGGTGGAGTCGTATGCGATCGTCGTGCGCTACCTCAACCGTGTGGGCCTCGCCGCGCGCGACCCGTTCGACTGCCCGTCCCGCGTGGCAATGGGACGCTAGGCAAGGTCCTTGCTCGGCGCGGCGAAGGCCACCACCGCGTCGGCGCCGAGCGGGCGCGAGTACAGGAAGCCCTGGACGCGGTCGATGCCCGCATCCCGCACCGCTTGCAGCTCCTCGGGAGTCTCCACTCCCTCTGCGATGACCTCGAGCGCGTAGAGATCGCACAGCTTGGAGATCAGCGCCAGCATCTCGACGTCGAACGCGAGCCCGCGACCTGCACCCACGACCACCTGACGATCCACCTTCACCGTGTCCACGGGGAGCGTGGAACCCAGCATGCGCAACGCCCCCAAGGTGGCACCCATGTCGTCCAGCGCGAGGGCGATGCCCGCCCTGTGCACCGCCACCAATTGCGGCAGCGCGGCCGTCAGGTCCTCGGTGCCCGAGTGCTCCGAGAGCTCCAGGCACACGCGGTCGCGCGCGAGCCCACTCGCGTCGATGGTGGTGATCACCGCGTCGGCCAGCCCCTCCTCCCGCAGCGACTCGGGCGCAAGGTTCACGTGAATGCGTGACGCGGCGTGTTCCGGGTCCGAGTGGGACCACTCGACCATGTGAGCGCACGCGCGCGCGAGCACCCAGCGGTCCAGCGCCAGCGTGCCGCCCGACCTCGCGACGCGCCGCATCCGCTCCACGGGGAAGCCCAACGACCCATCGGGGAACGTCTCGCGCAGCAGCACCTCCACGGAGGTCACGGCACCCGACAGGGTCTCCACGACAGGCTGATACACAAGACTCAGGCCATGGGTTGCCACCGCCGGCCGGTGTGGCGCGTCCCCCAGGCCAAGTCTCACCCTGTCGCCGCCCGCGCTCTTGGCCGCGTACATCGCCTCGTCCGCCGCACGCAGCACGGCCGACGCCGGGGTGTCGCCAGTTGCCACTGCCACGCCGATACTCGCGCGCGACTCCGCCTCGGCCGGCAGTTCCGGGTCCGGCACCGCGAGAGCGGCTCGCAGCCTCTCCCCCAGAGCCACCGCCTGGTCCTCCGCGTCGGCGCGGTCCGCAGCAAGGACAGAGGCAATGACGGCGAACTCGTCGCCGCCCAGCCGACCCAGCATGTCGGAGCCGCCGATGGCGGCCCCGACGCGGCGTGCCACCGACCGCAGCAGGGCGTCGCCAAGCGAGTGGCCATAGAGGTCGTTCACAGGCTTGAGGCGATCCAGGTCGAGGAACGCGATCAGCACGGCCCGCCCGTGGACGGCCGCGAGAGCCCCGACGCGCGCGTCGAGCTCCTCGATGAAATGCGCACGCGAGGCGGCGCCCGTGAGCTCGTCCGTGGCGGCCCTGCGGGCCGTCAGCTCCGCGAGCGCGCGCATCACATTGACCGGGCGCACCACGCCGATGGGCTCTCCCGCGTCATCGAGCACCGGCAGGTCGCGGTATCCCTCGGCGTCGTCAAACATGAGTGCGGCAGCCTCCACCACGCGGGTGTGCTCCAGCACCGCGGGAACAGTCCAGGTGGTCAGCGCGGAGACCGGCTGCCTCCCCCAGAGGGACCGACCGTACCCGTAGCGGCCAGCCATGCGAGACATGAAGGCGGCCCGTGGAAGCAGGCCGATCTCGCCACCGGAGCCCCTCACCACAAGAGAGGACACCTCACTGGCACCCGAGACGATTCCTTCGAGATCGGCGCACGACGTCTCGCCATGCACGATGGGGCAGGCCTCCACCATGCCAGCCAGGGTCACCCCACCCGACACTCACACCACCAACCTCTCACCCCGTATGTCGGCGCGTTGTTCTCGCGCTTGAGAGAGGTTGAGCAGAGTTCATCCAGAGTTCAGGTGGCGGGGATGCGCTGCGACATGGCGGCGGCCGTCGCCACCCCATCGGCGCACGCGGCGCCCGGCGCGCCGCGGGAGATCGCGGGAGCCGTCGCCCGGCCCGCGACGCCTCCGGCGTCGCGGGAGATGGCGGGAGCCGTCGGACGCCCACTGGGGGACGCGACGCCTCCGGCGTCGCGGGAGATGGCGGGAGCCGTCGGACGCCCACTGGGCGTCCTCCTCCCGATTCCCGCGCGGCATCGGAACCAAAGCAAAAGACCTCGCCGGAGCGAGGTCTTTTGCTTTGGTGGAGATGGCGGGAATCGAACCCGCGTCCGCGTGTTCCACGACAGGGCTTCTCCGGGCGCAGCCTGAAGAAGTGTTTCTCGGCCCCTCCCTACCTACAGGCGGGTTGGAAGATAGGCCCAGTCACGGTAAAAGTCCCGGCCGCCGCCGTGACGCCGGCGGCCAGCAAGTTCTCTAGATGACGCCAGGAACTAAGTCGAGAACAAACTTAGGCTGACGGACTTCGGGGCTCGCTTAGGCAGCGAGGGCGAAGTCGGTGCGCTTGGAATCGGCACCTATTGGTTTGCTGGGGGCGTTGACGAGATAACCCAGCATCCTCGGCCCGCTTCCCCTGCGGTAACAACACACGTCGAAACCGATCATCCCCTATGGAGTTAGGAGACCAGTGTACCCGGGCCTGCCGACAACTCACCAGGCACTTCGCGCGGGGCGAAGCGGCTACGCGGCGAGCATGTCCTCGGGCCGCGGGTCCTTGTCACCATCCGCGGTATCGTCCGTCGCCGTTCGGCGAGGCGCGAGGCCAGCCACATACGTGTACGCGATGCCGATGAAGAGCCCGCCACCCACGAGGTTGCCGGCGCCCGCCACCGTCATGTTGAGCGCAAAGTCGCCCCACGTCACGTCGGCACCGCCGCCGATCAGTCCCACGGCGAAGGTGGTCATGTTCGCCACCACGTGCTCAAAGCCGGAGGCGACGAACGCGAGGACGCACCAGAAGATGATGATGGCCTTGCCAGCCTCGCTCTTGAGGCGGCCAGCGGCCCACGTCGCGCCGGCGACCAGCACGTTACACATCACGCCGCGCCAGAACAGCTCCACCGGCGTGTGCTCGATCTTGCCCGCGAGGTAGCTGGCCCAGTAGTCGTGCGCCGCGCCGTGCTTGAGCACCCCGGTCTCCACGATGATCCATGCGAACAGGAACGCGCCCACCATGTTGGAGAAGAACACCGCCATGAGCGCGCCCAGCGCCTTCCACCAGGTGATGACGCGCCTGAACGCACCCAGCGGCAGGATCATCATGGCCGATGTCGCCAGCTCCGAGCCCGCAAACACGACGATGGTCAGTGCCGCAGCAAAGACGGCGCCCGCAACGAGCTTGGCTGCGGGGTCATCGGACACCACAAACGGACCCGCCGCTGACCACATGAGCACATCGCCCACGCCGATCCACATGCCGGCGAGCATCGCGGAGACAAGAAAGCGGAGGGGGGTACGCAGCAGTTCGACCTTGTGCTCGGCAGCGTGAGCGTGGACGTCGACGGTTTGGGGAAGCGTCAGCATGATCACGACGGTAAGGCCGCGCTCGGGCCCTCGTAGGGTCCTAGGGTCCCGGGTCTGGTCCCGGTTGCCGGTCTACCGGCACAAACTTACGCGGAAAACTCCAGCAATCGGGACTTGAGGTCCGGCCCGACGCGCACTGGGCGCTGCGTCGCGGCGTCGACGAGCGCCATGGTGGTGGTCGCCACGACGCACTCCCGCTCGTCCTGCAGCAAGCGATAGCTGATCACAAACGACGCGCCTGCAACCCGCTCGATCGACACCTCGGCCACGATGGGCTCGGTCTGGTGCTCAATCACGCGCTTGTATGACACCTCCACGCCCGCCACCAGCACCCACGTGGGGGCGTCAGCGCGCAGCGGCGGCAGGATCGGATCCGCATCGGACCAGAAGGCGAGCACGCGCGCCTGCTCCAGCAGCCCCACAATCGCCACGTTGTTGACGTGCCCGTAGGCGTCAAGGTCGGACCAGCGCAGGTGAAGGGGAACGCGAAGAGCAGGCACGCGTCGAGGCTACAACTCCAGGCGCACGGCCGTCTCCAACGCGGCCTCGATCGAGGCCATCCACCCGTCCTTGAGGCGCTCGTTGGCCTTGTCGTACAGGCTTGCGCCGTCTACCAGGTTGGACGAGCACGCGCAGATCATGCCCGCCCGCAGGCCGCGCAGCCGCGCCACCACGTACATCGCGGAGCTCTCCATCTCCACGTTGAGGATCCCCATGCGGTTCAGCTCGGAGATCCACTCGGGGCCCTCCGCGTAGAAGGCGTCATCGGTCGCGTTGATGCCGGAGAAGACGCCGCGCTCGTCACCCGCGATCTCGCGCGCGACATCGGCGAGGGTGGCAGCGATGCCCAGGTCGGGGATCGCGGGATAGCCGGGGTGCACATAGGCAGCCGTGGTGCCGTCGTTGCGCAGCGACCCCTCGCTCACCAGCAGGTCGCCGGGGACGATGCCCGGCTGCAGCGCCGCGGACGAGCCGACGCGGATGAACGAGGTCACGCCCACGCGCGCAAGCTCCTCGACGGCGATCGCGGTGGAGGGACAGCCCATTCCCGTGGAGGTCGCCGTGATGAGGCGACCCTTGTACATGCCGGTCATGGTGCGATGCTCGCGCTTGTGGGCCACGTCCTTCACATCGGTGAGGAACTCGGCCACCATCGGGACGCGGAACGGATCGCCCGGCAAGAGCGCGACGGTCCCCACCTCCCCCGGGGCGAGCCCTACGTGATACTGGCGCTCTCCCACGCCGGCCACTGACTTGTCGACAAGCTTCTGGGTGCTCTCAGGGGTCATGAGCGAACCTCTCGCCGCAGGACCCGAGCCGCGTCCATCGCGTCTAGTGGAGGGCCTGCGCGTGGCACGCACGCTAGCAAGCCGATGTTGCGGTCGCGTGACGGATCTCAGAGGCAGGCGGTGCCCTCGGCTGTGGGCGGGCCGATCATGATCTCCCAGGCCCATCGGGCCGCCTCTGCCGACGACGGCAGCGGCTCCATCTCGAGCCACGCCCCGATCACGCCCACCATCGAGCCAGCGACGCCCGCAGCGACCACCTCGACGGGAGCTGGCAACGGGTGGCCCAGCTGCGTCGCGCGCGCGACCCCGTCGATCGCGCCGATCACGTGCGACTGCAACCTCGCGAGCGCCACGCCCGAGCCCGCGCCGGAGAACACCTGCCGGTAGATATCAGCGTTGGCCTCGATGTGGGCCATGAAGTTGCGCAGCACCTCGGGCGGCCCGTCGGCGAGCACCAGCTCGGTGTCGAGCGCCGCCCCCGCCTCGGCCGCGACGGCGTCGAGCGCGTCGGCGAGCACGGTCTCCTTGTCCGCGTAGTGCTGATAGAACGTGCTGCGGTTGATACCAGCGCGCTCGGCGATGTCACTCACGGCAATCTGCTCAAACTCCCGCTCGTGGGCGAGCTCAAAGAGCGCATCCTGAATGCGCTTCCTGGTTCGCTTGACTCGGGGGTCCACGTGACGATTGTGCCCTTGACCGAGCCGTGAGCGAAAGACAACACCTGTCGGAAAACTAGTGAAGTTGTGCTTACACTGGTTCCGGCAACGGCGCCGCTCACCCCACCCCTCCCCATGAAAGGCCTCACGTGGCCCACTTCTTGTACCGCCTTGGGCGCGGATCCGCCCGCCGCCCGTTCGTCGTCATCGGCGCCTGGCTCGTCGCGCTCGCGATCGCGGTCGGCTCGCTGTTTGCCTTCATGGGCACGCTCGCCGACACGTTCTCCATCCCCGGCCTTGAGACCGAGAAGGTCACGGACGAGCTCTCGTCGCAGCTTCCGGAGCTCAGCGGCGGCAACGCGCGCATCGTCTTCAGCACCGACGACGGCAGCGCCTTCACCGACGCGCAGAAGCAGCAGGTGGCCGACGCCCTGGCCGCCGTGACCGCCTTGCCCGCCGTCACGGGCGCCATCGACCCGTTCCAGACGCAGGCGCAGCGCGACGAGCAGGCCGCGCAGCTTGAGCAGGGCCAGCAGGCGATCGAGGACGCCGCGGCTCAGCTCGACGCGAGCGAGGCGGAGCTTGCCGCCGGCCAGGAGCAGTTGAACGCCGGCCAGGCGCAGCTGGATGCCGGCCAGGAGCAGCTCGACGCCGCGATCGCGCAGGCGCAGGCGGCCGGGCAGTACGAGGCCGCGAAGCCCCAGTTCGACGCGCAGCAGACGCAGATCGACGCGCAGCAGGCGCAGATCGACGCGCAGCAGCAGCAGATCGACGACGGCCTTGCCCAGGTGGCCGATGGCCGCACGCAGCTCGAGGAGCAGGCCGCACAGCTCGCGCTGGGCCGCGAGGTAGCCGGCTACGCCGACGCGCTTCGCACTGTGTCTGCAGACGGCTCCACCGCGCTGGGCGCCATCACGTTCGCCGTCGCGGCCTACGAGCTCACTCCCGAGGACAAGTCGGCCGTGATCGACGCCGTCGAGGCATCCCCGCTTGACGGCGTGACCGCCGACTTCTCGGCCGAGCTCACCACCGACGTCTCCGGCGTGCTGGGCGTGGGCGAGGTCGCCGGCGTCGTGGTCGCCTTCATCGTGCTGTTCGTCATGATGCGCGCGGCCATGCCCGCGATCCAGCCGCTCGTCACGTCGCTGCTCGGCGTGGGCGTGGGCGTCGCGACGGCGCTCGCCTTCTCCGGCATCGTGGACATGCAGTCGGTGACGCCCGTGCTGGGCGTGATGCTGGGCCTCGCGGTAGGCATCGACTATTCGCTGTTCATCGTCAACAGGCACCGCACGCAGGTCAAGCAGGGCATGGACCTGCACGAGTCGATCGGCCTTGCGAACGGCACGTCCGGCAACGCCGTGGTGTTCGCCGGCTCCACCGTGATGATCGCGCTGTTCGCGCTCAACATCACCGGCATCCCGTTCCTGGGCATCATGGGCTCGGTGGCCACGTTCTGCATCGCGGTGGCCGTGGCCAGCGCCGTGACCCTCACCCCCGCGCTGCTGGGCCTCACCGGCATGCGCGTGCTGGGCAAGAAGGCGCGCGCCGACATCGGCACCCACCACGCCGAGGCCCCCATCAAGCCGCTGCGCCGCCGCACCGCGGTACTCGCCTCCATCGGTTCGATCGCGATGCTCCTGGTGCTCGCAGCACCGTCGCTGTCCATGCGCCTCGGCCTGCCGGACGGCACGCAGGAGCCCCAGGACTCGACGCAGTACAAGGCCTACTTTGCCGTCGCGGATAACTTTGGCGAGGGCTTCAACGGCACGATGCTCGTGACAGCGTCGCTTCCCGAAGCCGTCGAGGAGGCCGACGTGCTGGCCACCCAGGCGCGCATCGAGGGCCTCCTCATGGAGAACGACGACGTCGCAGCCGTCGCCCCCGTGGGCGTGTCGGACGACCTCCAGTACTTCGCCTTCCAGGTGATCCCGCAGGAGGGCCCCTCGGCCGTCTCCACTGAGCAGCTGGTGCACGAGCTGCGCGACCTCTCGCCACTCGACGACGGCACAGTGATCGGCGTGGCCGGCGAGGCGTCGGGAGCCATCGATGTGATTGAGAAGCTCAACGGCGCGCTGCCTGTGTACCTGATCGTGGTGGTGGCGCTGTCGCTCGTGATCCTGGTGATCGTGTTCAGGTCGCTCGTGGTGCCGGTGCTGGCCACCGCGGGCTTTGTGCTCTCGCTTTTTGGCGCGTTTGGCGTGGTGACGGCCGTCTACCAGTTCGGCTGGCTGTCGAGCGTGTTCGGGGTCCACGACCCCGCTCCCCTGCTCGCGTTCCTGCCGATCCTGCTCACGGGCATCCTGTTTGGTCTCGCGATGGACTACCAGCTGTTCATCACCACGGGCATGCGCGAGGCGTACGTGCACGGCATGAGCGCGCGCCACGCGGTGGTCGCCGGCGTGCGTCACGGCCGCGCCGTGGTGACGGCTGCCGCCATCATCATGGCGTCAGTGTTCGGCGGTTTCGTGTTCTCGCACCTGGGCATGATTCGCCCGATCGGCCTGGGCCTCGCGTCCGGCGTGCTGATCGACGCATTCATTGTGCGCATGGTGCTGGTGCCGTCGCTCATGGACCTGTTTGGCGAGAAGGCGTGGTGGCTGCCGCGCTGGCTCGACAAGCTCATCCCCAACGTGGACGTCGAGGGCGCCCAGCTCGAGCGCGAGCACCCAGTGCCCGCCACCGCTGAGCACTAGGCGAGGCTCCGCGCGGGGCGCGGGAGGTGGCGGCCTACCAGCCGCCGCCCCCGCCGCCACCACCGCCACCTCCGGAGAACCCTCCGCCGCCAAAGCCCGAGCCACCCGAACCCCCGGAGGAGCTGGGCGCCGGGGCTGACATGACGCTGCTCGCAGTGGTCGAGAAGTTGTCAAGACGCGCACCAAGGTCGATGTTGCTCGACCACACGGACGTGGCACCGTACGCCGCCATCCACGTCGGCTCCGCGAGCGCCACACCTCCCGCCGCCAGGGCTGCCCACTTGCCAGCCCACACGCTCGTGGCGCCAAACGCGATCGCGTACGGCAAGAACTGGGAGAACGTGCGACCGTCTTCGCCCGGCTCCGTCACGAGCTCTACCTTGGGCCACGACACGTACTCCTCGAAGCCCTTGGCCTCCATGAGCACGCGTGTGCCCTCCGCCGTCCGCGCAGGAACGTTGGGAATGGTGAACAGCATCGCCAATCCCAGCGGGATCAGGGGCAGCGGCACGATGCCCCAGCCTGCGATGGCCGTGAGAATCAGGGTGAGGAACAGCCCGGCGAGAAGGATGGCCGCGCCGGAAAGCCCCCACGAGAGGCGCACCTTGCGCGGCGCGCGCTTGAACCACCCCCACTCCACCATGGCGTCGTCAAGCTGGTGCCGCACGGTGGTCAGCACCGACGAGAAGGTGGTCCTGATCTCCTCGAGCGTCACCTGGTCGCGGTCCGCGAAGAGGCCTTGCATGAGCGTGTGCTCGTACGCGTACAGCTCGCCGTCGGCATCCTTCAGCTTGACCAGGCGGTAGTCGGTGGGGCCCGTGGCGGGGACCCCGGGATCGCTCGCCTCCACGACGTCCTCCACCCTCAGGTAGCCGCGCACTGCGAGGTCAACGAGGGTGGCGGTGACGTCGCGGACATCGGCCTTCTCGTCCACGAGCGCGCCAATCAGGCCGGGGCGCAGCCGTTCAGGAGGGACGCGCCTCAGCGGTGCGATGGCGTCGTAGTCGCGCCGCTGAGTCGCGGCATCCCCGGGCCCCGTCGCCGGCGCAGGTGACGCGTACTGCCTATCGACTCCCGAGCGCAGCCCCACCCACAGGATGACTGCGCCCACCGCCGCCACGATCGCTGCCGCCGTCACTGTGACAGGGGTGACCCGGAAGGCGTTCGACCAGGTACGGCGGACCACCAGATCCGGAGTGGTGTCGACAGTTCCAGCGGGCATCAGCACAGCGATGGTGAAGGGCTCCCCTGGCTCCAGGTAGTCCTGCGTAAAGACGGCCGTCCCGCCGTCGGCAGCTGCAGAGCCGCACGCGGTGGCGCCTCCGTAGCGACCCGCGAAGCATTCGACGGCAGTGACCTCGCCGGGGGTGCTCACCGTGACGCTGGCGCTCGAGATCGGGATGGTCCACCCGTCGCCGATCGCATTCCAGTACAGCTCGTCGCCCGACAGTCCCGAGGAACCGGTGTCCGCCTCGGTCGTCGCGTTCGCCACATGCTGAAGCGTGTAGTGGACGTGATAACTCTGCATACCGGAGACGTCGTCGATGTCGGGATCGCCGATGCGCACGGTGGCGGCGCTGCGGCCCTCCTCGACATCAACCTGGTCGGGTGCGCCCGACGTGCTCCACGCGCCAACGTCGGTGAGCCGATAGCGCCTGTCGTTGTCGGCGTCGTAGTGCTGTCGGGTCACGACGTAGAGATACGGGCCGTGGCCGGGGTCGTCGCCAAAGTCGAAGTCAAAGTCGACGTCCACACGAATCGAGCCGTCTTCGCGCAACTGGATCGTCTGCTCCCAGCGCGTGATCTCCCTGCCGGGAACGTCGGGGTGCGAGGCGGCCGACGCCGCGGCGGGGGCCGCGATCACGATCACGGAGGCAAGAACCAGGCAGAACAAACGGCGCATGCCCTTCATCCTGCCCTGCGACACGCAAGGTGGCGAGGCGGACGCGCCTAGTCGCGCGGGTGGTTCTTGAGGCTCATGGCGCGCTGGGCCTCGAGGTTGTCCTGACGCTCGCGCAGGGTCTGGCGCTTGTCGTACAGCTTCTTACCGCGCGCCAAACCAATCTCGAGCTTGGCGCGGCTGCCCTTGAAGTACAGGCGCAGGGGCACGATCGTGTGCCCCTTCTCCCGCGTGCGGATCAGCAGCTCGTTGATCTCGTGGTGGTGCAGCAGCAGCTTGCGCTTGCGGCGCACCGCGTGGTTTGTCCACGTGCCCTGGCTGTACTCGGGGATGTGAATGTTCTCCGCCCACGCCTCCAGCGCGTCGATGTAGATGTAGCCGTCACCAATGTTGGCGCGGCCCTGACGTAGCGACTTCACCTCGGTGCCAGTGAGCGAGAGCCCCGCCTCAAAGACGTCGTCGATGAAGTAGTCGTGGCGCGCGGACTTGTTCGTCGCTACCACCTTGATCTCATCGGACACGGGTCACCTCCTCCACCGACGCTGCGCGCCCCAGTGGCGCGGCGTACCAGTGTACGCCTTTGCAGGCCCGATGCCGAGGGAGGCCTACCAGTCGACGAGCGTCATGGGGTCAACAGTCGCGCCGTTGACATACACCTCGAAGTGCAGGTGGCATGCGGAGGAGGTGCCGGTGGTGCCCGAGTAGCCCACCACCTGGCCGCGCGACACCGTTTGACCATTGTCCACGGCGAAGCTCGTGAGGTGGTTATAGCTGGTCATGAGCGACTTGCCACTCACGATGCCGTTGTCAAGCATCACCTGGTTGCCGAGGCCGCTCACGTACTTTGCCCACTCCACCTTGCCGTCTGCCGCCGCCAGGATGGGGGTGCCGCAGTACGCGCGGAAGTCGGTTCCAGCGTGGAGGCGGTAGTAGCCGAGGATCGGGTGCAGGCGCCAGCCGTAGGACGAGGTGATGTAGGGCACGGCCGTGGGTGCGCTGAGGAAGCCCTTCTCGAGCGAGCCTGTGCCGTTGACAGCCTCCTCGGCGAGCTTCTTGGCTACGAGCGCATCGAGCTCCGACTGCAGCGCCGCGCGTTGTGCGTCGAGTTCAGCCTGCTGCTCCACATACCGCTGGCGCTGAGACTCGAGGTAGTTCTTGAGGTCCTCTGTCTGCGCGACGAGATCCTCCACTTCCTTCTTCTTTGCCTCGGCGGCGTCCTTCGCGGCCTGCGTCTGCACCACCAACTCGTCGGCCTGGACCTTGAGATCTGCGATGTAGATGCGCACGGCCTCCTGGCGGGTCTGGCGATTGCGGTTGACCGCGGCGAGCTCCTCCAGATCGGCGAGGGTGTTTGACTGCACGCGGGCGCGCGTCTCGCTATAGGTGTACTCGTCCACAAACTCGCTGGAGGACTGCGCACCAAAGATCATGCTGAGCGACGAATTGGTGTCGGCCCCCTGGTACTCGGTGCGAGCCACCTGGGCAAGCACTCGCTGGAGCTCGGCGATGTGCTCGTCGTCGGCCGCAATCTGCGCCGTGAGCGAGTCGTCCTCGGCCTGGGCCGCCTCGAGCCGCGCGGCGACGATCTGCTGCTGCAGTACGGCGGCGTCGTACGTGTTCTGCGCCGCCTCGTACTCCTGCTGCACCACCGGCAGGCGAGCATTCAGATCCTGCAGCTCCTTGGTGGCCGCCGCGATCTGCACATCGGTGTCGGTGAGAGCGTCCTCAAGATCGGCCGACTGCTGCGCCTGACGCTCGCGTTCGGCCTTTGCATCCGCAATCTCGTCGTCGTACGACGACCACATGGGGGTCGTGTTGCCTTCGGCCTGGGCCATGCCGCCCGCGACGCCGCCCAGCACGCCGGCGAGCGCGAGCGCGGCGACGATGCGCAGCGAGCGCGACGTGGTTCGCGTGAGCCTCATGCGCGGGTGTACCTTCCGAGCGTGGCCAATGAGGCGACGATCGCCAGTGCGACAGCCGCGACCACAAGCCACGGAGCCACCATCAGCACATCACTGCCCCTGATGTAATCGACATAAGGGACTGATTGCCTCAGCCAATCCTCCATCACGTATCGCACAGCGAGCCAGAGACCCGCGCCTGCCATGACGGCACCGAGCGTCGCCGCCACGGCTCCCTCCAGCATGAACGGCAGCTGGATGAGGCCACGCGAGGAGCCCACCATGCGCATGATGTTCGTCTCGCGCTTGCGCGACATCGCGCTCAGGCGAATCGTGGTGGTGATGAGGAGCACGGCCGCGAGCAGCATCACTGCAGCGAGCCCGGCGGCCACCACGGTGAGCGCGTTGAGCAGGCTAAAGAGGCCGGAGAAGATCTCCCGCTGATCGCGCACCACGTCGACGCCACTCATGCCGCGCACGGCGTCTGCCACCACCTCAAACTGCTCGGGGTCGGTGAGCTTCACGCGGAATGAGGCCTGCATCTGATCCGCTGTGAGCGTCGCGTACGTGTTGTCGGCGTCGTACTCCTTGAACTTCTCAAAGGCCTCGTCGCGAGACTCGTAGTACACGGGCTTCTGCACCAGCGACGAGACGGCACCGTTCTCCAGCACGTCGCGGATCGCTGCCTCCTGCGCGGGAGTCGCAAGGCCCGTCGCACACTGGATATCCGGCGACTGCTCGGGGCACAGGAACACCGACACCTCGACGCGGCCGTACCAATCGGCACGGAGGTTATCCACCTGCATCTGGGTCAGCACGGCGGCGCCCACAAAGGTGAGCGACACGAACGTCACCAGCACCACCGACAGCGCCATCGTCGCGTTGCGGCGCAGGCCATTCATGACCTCGCCAAGAATGAAGCGCAACCTCATGACTGCTCCACGCCGTAGACGCCGCGATCCTGATCACGAATCAGCTCGCCGCCGCGCAGCTCGATGACTCGCTTGCGCATCTGGTCAACGATCTCGTCGTCGTGCGTGGCCATGAGCACAGTGGTGCCCGTGCGGTTGATGCGGTCCAGGAGGCGCATGATGCCAACGGACGTGCCGGGGTCAAGGTTTCCAGTGGGCTCGTCGCACAGCAAGATGGGCGGGTGGTTGACCACCGCGCGCGCGATGGCGACGCGCTGCTGCTCGCCGCCTGACAGCTCGTGGGGAAGGCGCTTCTCCTTGCCTGCGAGGCCCACCAACTCGAGCGTCTCGGGCACCATCGAGCGGATGTGATGGCGCTTCTTTCCAATCACCTCGAGCGCGAAGGCGACGTTGTCAAACACCGTCTTATTGGGCAGCAGCCGGAAGTCCTGGAACACCGCGCCGATCTCGCGACGTAGGTGGGGCACTCGCCAACTCGAGAGCTTGTTGAGGTTGCGGCCCGCCACGTGCACCTCGCCGGCCGTGGGACGCTCCTCGCGAAGGATCAACTTGAGGAACGTCGACTTGCCGGATCCCGAGGAGCCCACGAGGAACACGAAGTCGCCGCGCTCGACCTCGACGGAGACGTCGTCGAGCGCGGGACGCGCACCCCTGGAGTACACCTTGGACACATGGTCGAGTCGAATCACGGCAGCCTTCGGCACGGGGGGTAGGACCCGCGCCACTGGCATCGTAAGCACGGCCGACGCTAGGACCGGGGACCACTCTCGGCGCGCCCCCGCGTGATCTGCGCCACGCGCGCCGGCGGCGAACATTGAGACGCGCGCGGGGAGACCACGCCTAGGGTGGACGCATGGAGACTCGCACCCTCAGAAACACCGACCTTCACGCCTCCGTTGTGGGACTCGGCTGCAACAACTTTGGCCGCGAGGGGACCCTCACTGCGACGCAGGAGGGCACCACGGCCGTGGTCACCGCCGCTCTCGATGCGGGGGTGAACCTCTTTGACACCGCCGACATCTACGGCGGCTATGGCGAGAGCGAGACCCTGTTGGGGGTCGCCCTTGCGGGGCGGCGAGGCGAGGCGCTGGTGGCTACCAAGTGCGGCCATGACCAAGCACCCACCCCGCTCGACGACCTCGGCCCTAAGGGTTCGCGGGCGTACATCAGGGCCTCGGTGGAGGGTTCTCTCTCGCGCCTGCAGATCGACACGATCGACCTCTTTCAGATGCACCGCCCAGACCCCTCGACCCCCATCGAGGAGACCCTGACGGCCCTCTCAGAGCTCGCGCACGAGGGCAAGATCCGCGCGTACGGCCACTCCGGCTACTCGGCCGCGCAGATCGAGGAATCCGAGGCTGCCGCAGCGGCACTCGGCGTCGCGCCTTTTGTGACGAGCCAGGACGAACTGAGCCTCATCGCGAGGGGGGTCGAACTCGATGGCCGCCTCGAGACCGCCGAGCGCCACGGACTTGGCTTCCTGCCCTATTTCCCGCTCGCCAACGGCCTGTTCACCGGCAAGTTCACCCGCACCGAGCGGCCCGCCGATTCGCGCATCTCGCGCGTGCGCCCGCAGATCGCAGAGGGAGCCGACTGGGACGCGATGGAGACCTTTGAGGCCTTCGCCCGAGAGCGCGGCATCACGATGCTTGAGGCGACGATGGGCTGGTTCCTGTCGCGGCCCGCCGTCTCGTCCGTGATCGCGGGGGCCACCAAGCCTGAGCAGGTCACCCAGAACGCGGCATCGGCCGGCTGGCGCCCCTCGGCAGACGACGTGGCCCAGATCGAGGCCCTGTTCCCCGCCAAGCCCGGCGCGACGCTCTAGCCGACTTCTGCACGGGCCGCGACGCCCCTGAGGACTACTCCTCGGGGGCGTCTTGCTGCGCGCGGCGCCAGCGGATGCCCGCGTCGATGAAGTCGTCGATCTCGCCGTCGAAGACGCGGTCGGGATTGCCGGACTCCTGGCCAGTGCGGAGGTCCTTGACGAGCTGCTGGCCATACAGGAAGTAGGAGCGCATCTGATCGCCCCACGAGGCCTTGATGTCGCCCGCAAGCTCCTTCTTCTGCGCTGCCTCCTGCTCCTTCTTGAGCAGCAGCAGTCGCGACTGCAGCACGCGCATCGCGGCGGCGCGGTTCTGGATCTGCGACTTCTCGTCTTGCATCGACACCACGATGCCGGTGGGAAGGTGCGTGAGGCGCACAGCGGAGTCAGTCGTGTTCACCGACTGACCGCCGGGACCCGAGGAACGGAACACATCCACCTTGATCTCGGACTCGGGCACCTCGATGTGGTCAGTCTGCTCAATGAGCGGGATCACCTCGACGGCCGCAAACGAGGTCTGGCGCTTGTCGGCCGAGCCAAACGGGCTGATGCGTGCCAGGCGGTGGGTGCCCGCCTCGACCGACAGCGTGCCGTATGCATACGGGGCCGTGACCTCGAACGTCGCGGACTTGATGCCCGCGCCCTCCGCGTAGGACGTATCCAACACCTTCGCGGGGTACTTGTGACGCTCCGCCCACCGCAGGTACATCCGCAGCAGCATCTCGGCGAAGTCCGTGGCGTCGTCGCCGCCCGCACCGGATCGAATGGTCACCACGGCGGAGCGCTCGTCCCACTCCCCCGCCATGAGTGTGCGCACCTCCATGGCCGCGAGGTCCTTGCGCAGGGAGGCCAGTTCCACGTCGGCCTCGGCCAGGGTGTCGGCGTCGTCCGCCTCCTGCGCCATCTCCACGAGGACCTCCAGGTCCTCAAGGCGGCGCTCAAAGCCCTTGATGCGGGCGAGTTCGTGGTTGGCGGCGCTGAGCGCGCTCGTGACGGCCTGAGCGTTGTCCTGGTCGTCCCAGAGGTCGGGGGCGGCAGCCTGCTGCTCCAGCTCGGCGACGCGCGCCGCGATCTTGGTGGGATCGAGCACGGCCTCAATCTGCGAGAAGGTGTTGCGGAGCTCCGCAATCTCTACGGGGAAGTCGGTGGCCACGGTCCACCAGTCTACTGGCCGATGCGGGGGCGACTCCCGGGCAACGGGCCCGGCCTGCGAACGGCTGGGCCACCGAGGCGAAAAGTGCCCAGACATGAGGAAAGGGGCCGGCTCCCCATTGCGCCGGCCCCTTGAGGCGTTGGGTGTCCCCTCCCAACGTCTCCCCACGCACAAGCATGCATGCAGCTTGCGCACGATGATCGGGACCTCTGTCCCGAAGTCCCGCTTTCTTTTGTCGTCGAGCCCCGGGGGCCCAGAGGCGCGAGTGCCCCGGCTCGGTCAGAGCCGGGGCACTCGCCTCCCGCAGGTGGAGCGGGACTTACTTCGCTGCCTTCTTGGCGGCCTTGGCGTCGGGCGCGACCTCGGTCACGCGACGCGCCTTCACCTCGTCCCACGTGATGCCGTAGTACGCGGCCTCCATCATCACCTTCATGTCCTCAAGGATCGGAAGGCGCGGGTTGGCGGGGGCGCACTGGTCCGCGTAGGCGTTCATGGCGAGCGTGTCGAGCGAGGCCATGAAGGCAGCCTCGTCCACACCGACCTCCTGGAAGGAGGCCTCGACGCCACACGCAGCGCGCAGCTCCTCGACGGCCTTGGCGTAGGACTCCACGCCCTCCTCCGGGGTGGAGGCGGGCAGACCCAGGTGCTTGGCGATCTCCTGGTAGCGCTGCGGCGCCACGTAGGACTCGGCCTTGGGCCACGACGTCGGCTTGGTGGGCACCTTGCCGTTGTAGCGGATCACGTGGGGCAGGTAGATGGAGTTGGTGCGGCCGTGCGCGACGTGGAACGTCGAGCCGGTCACGTGCGACATGGCGTGCACCAGACCAAGGAACGCGTTCGCGAAGGCCATACCGGCGATCGTGGCGGCGTTGTGCATCTTCTCGCGGGCCTTGACGGCCTGTCCGCCCTCCTGGACCGAGGTGGCCAGGTTCTCGAAGACCATCTTGATGGCCTGCAGGCACAGGCCGTCGGTGAAGTCGTTCGCGTAGACGGAGACGTACGCCTCGGTGGCGTGCGTCAGGGCGTCGAGACCCGAGTCGGCGGCCACACGCGAGGGAAGGTTCGCGGTGAGCACCGGGTCAACGATGGCCACGGTGGGCGTGAGCGCGTAGTCAGCGAGCGGGTACTTGCGACCGTTCTCGGGGTCCGAGATCACCGCGAAGGGCGTGACCTCGGAGCCGGTGCCCGACGTGGTGGGGATGCAGACCAGCTTGGCAAGCTCGCCCAGCTTGGGGAACTGGAACGCGCGCTTGCGGACGTCGAAGAACTTCTCCTTGAGGTCGGCGAAGTCGATGTCCGGGTGCTCGTACAGCAGCCACATGACCTTGGCGGCGTCCATCGGCGAGCCACCGCCCACGGCGATGATCGTGTCGGGCTTGAAGGCGCGCAGCGTCTCGGCGCCCTTGCGGACGGTGGCGACGCTGGGCTCGGGCTCGACGTTGTCGATGATCTGCACGGAGACAGGGTTCTCGCGACGCTGCAACACGTCCAGCACCTTGTCGACGATGCCAATCTGGGTCATGGTCGCGTCCGTCACGATGGTCACGCGGTTGACCGCGTTCATGTCGTGCAAGTACTGGATCGCGTTGGGCTCGAAGTACGTCTTGGCGGGCACCTTGAACCACTGCATGTTGTTATTCCTCCGCGCGATGCGCTTGACGTTGATCAGGTTGACCGCGGTGACGTTCGCGGACACCGAGTTGCGGCCGTACGAGCCACAGCCCAGCGTCAGCGACGGCATGAGGGCGTTGTAGATGTCGCCGATGCCACCGTGCGAGGAGGGGGCGTTCACGATGATGCGGCTCGCCTTGCAGGCCTTGCCGTACTCCTTGATGAGGTCGTCATCGGTGGCGTGAATGGCGGCGGAGTGACCCAGGCCGTTGAACTCGACCATGCGGCGGGCGTAGTCGATGCCCTGCTCGGTGGACTCGGCCTTGAGCACGGCCAGCACGGGTGCGAGCTTCTCACGCGTGAGGGGCTCGTTCTCGCCCACCGTCGACACCTCGACCAGGATGATCGAGGTCTCCTCGGGAACCGAGAAGCCAGCCTGCTCCGCGATCCACTGCGGGCTCTTACCCACGACGTTCGGGTTGAGCTTGGCTCCGGCGCAGTTCTCGCCGCCGGCCTTGGCGCCAAAGATGAACTCCTCGAGCATCGCCTTCTCGGCCTTGGTGGCCTTGTAGGCGTGCAGGCGCTTGAAGAGACCCAAGGCCTCGTCGTAGATGTCCTTGTCAAGGATCACTGCCTGCTCGGAGGCACACACCATGCCGTTGTCGAACGCCTTCGAGATGATGAGGTCGTTGATGGCGCGCTGCAGGTTTGCCGACTTGTGCACGTAGGCGGGGACGTTACCGGCACCCACGCCCAGTGCGGGCTTGCCGCAGGAGTAGGCCGCCTTCACCATGGCGTTACCACCGGTGGCGAGGATCAGCGCCACGCCGTCGTGGTTCATGAGGGCACCGGTCGCCTCGAGCGACGGGGTCTCGACCCACTGGATGCAGTGCTCGGGAGCACCGGCAGCAATCGCGGCGTCGCGCACGATCTTGGCTGCGGCCACGGAGGACTTCTGGGCGCTCGGGTGGAACGCGAAGATGATGGGGTTACGGGTCTTCAGCGCGATGAGCGACTTGAAGATCGCGGTCGAGGTGGGGTTGGTCACCGGGGTGACACCCGCGACAACACCCACGGGCTCGGCAATCTCGGTGATGCCGGTGATGGGGTCCTCGTTGATGATGCCCACGGTCTTCATGGGGGCCATCGAGTGGGTCACGTGCTCGCACGCGAAGATGTTCTTGACGGCCTTGTCTTCGAAGACGCCGCGGCCGGTCTCCTCGACGGCCAGAACGGCGAGCTCGCCGTGCTGGTTGAGGGCGGCGACAGAAGCCTTCTTGACGAGGAAGTTGACGTCCTCCTGCGAGAAGCGCGAGTAGTCAGCGAGCGCCTGCTGTGCGTTGGCGACGAGAGCATCGATCTGGGCCTGGACGGACACCTCGTCCGTCGAACCAGCAGGACCAGCCTTCGGTGTGGTGGTAGTCATGGGGATTCGTCCTCCTTGTGGGAGCCCTGGCGGGCTTTCCTACCTACGAAGGTACGCCCAACCTAGGACCCTTGCAGCGGTCCTAGGTCCCGGGACCATTTTCACCATCCCCCCGGGGGTATCCCGTGTAGAAGAGGCCTTTTGCGGGGTGCCTTTGGTCCCTATACCCGGGACCTTTGTGATTGCTGCGCCACGCGACCGGGACCTCCATCACGTAGTGGGCGCCCACCCCTCCACTGGGGCGTCCACAGCGCCCCAGTGGGCCAGTGGGAGCCTCTCCCTCGCGATCCCTGACCACGCAGCGCAACGAATAGCACACGGCCCGGCAGCCCCTCAACCGGGGCGGCCGGGCCGACGGCGTGGATCCGCGTCTACGCGGCATACTCCTTGAGCGCCGAGATCAGGCCTGCCAGGCCCTTCTTTGCGTCGGCGAAGAGCATGCCGGTCTTGGGGTTGCCGTAGAGCTCGTTGTCCAGGCCCGCGTAGCCGTGACCGAGCGAGCGCTTGATCACGACGATCTGGCGCGCCTTGTCGACGTCCAGGATGGGCATGCCCGAGATGGGGTTGCCGGTGCGGCGAGCCGCGGGGTTGGTGACGTCGTTCGCTCCCACGACGAGCGCAACATCGGCGCTCTCGAACTCGGGATTGACGTCCTCCATCTCCTTGAGCTGGTCGTAGGGCACGTCCGCCTCGGCGAGCAGCACGTTCATGTGCCCCGGCATGCGGCCCGCGACCGGGTGGATCGCGTACATGACCTCGATACCCTGAGCCGCGAGCGCCTTGCCCAGCTCGCCCGCCTCGCGCTGCGCCTGGGCGGCGGCAAGGCCGTAACCAGGAACGATGATCACCTTGGACGCATACGCGAGCTGCAGCGCGACATCGTCGATGTCGGCGCGACGCACCTCGGCAGCAGCGCCCACGACGGCGGGGCCCGCGGAGTCTCCCGTTCCAAACCCGCCGATCATGATCGCGAGGATCGAACGGTTCATGGCATCGGCCATGAGCTTGGTGAGGATCGAGCCGGACGCACCTACGAGGGCACCCGCGATGATCAGGATCTCGTTGTTGACCACAAAACCGGCCATCGCGACGGCCAGACCCGTGAACGCGTTGAGCAGCGACACCACCACTGGCATGTCCGCGCCACCGATGGGCAACGTCATGAGCACGCCGAACACCAGGGCGCCCACGGTGACAAGCACGAGCGGCCACACGCCGGGCTCGATCACGAGCCACACCACGCCCGCCACGCCACCGAGCGCGCTTAGAGCGGACAGCACGCGCGATCCAGGGAAACTGATCGGCGCGCCAGAGACCCAGCCCTGCAACTTTCCTGCAGCGATGAGCGAGCCGGAGAACGTGATGGCGCCGATGAGGATGTCGAGTCCAACGAACACCGTCACGTCCGCGCCCGCGTGGGCCTCGTCGAGCACGCGCAGCATCTCGGCTACGGCCACCACGGCGGCCGCGCCGCCACCCACGGCGTTGAACAGCGACACCATCTGCGGCATTGCGGTCATCTGCACGCCCTTGGCGCCCCACAGGCCGCCGAGCGAGCCGACCACCAGGCCGGCGAACAGCGCGACCCAGCCCCACGTGGTGACGTGCCAGACATCGGAAACGGCCACCCACACCACCGTCAGGACGATGGCGACGGCCATGCCTGCGGCGGAGAGCAGGTTGCCGTTGCGGGCGGTCTTGGGCGAGCGCATCATGTGCAGGCCCAGCACAAAGGTCACGGCCGCCAGCAGGTACAGCAGGCGGGCGACGGTCTCGAAGGCGCTCACTTCTCCGCACCCTTCTCGCGCTCGGGGCGCGCCTTGAACATGCCGAGCA
>QKAX01000066.1 GCA_003246255.1 Demequina lutea | reverse complement strand
CGAAAGAACCCGCCCTCGGGGTGCGGCTCGAGTCCGAGCGCAGTCGCGGTGGCGGGGAGTTCACCGGGAGTGGGGTCCGTCATGCGCGTGCTCCTGTCTGCTGAGTGAAGGCCTGTGTCGCGTGGCGGAGCTCGCCGGCGATCACGGTGCCAGCGGCCCGCCCCGCGCCATGCAGGGCGAGCGCCTCAAGCGTCGCGCCGCGGTCGGTGAAGGGCACGTCAAAGAACGTGAGGTCGGCGCGTGCGCCCACAGCCAGGTAGCCCGTGCGCTGTGGGCCCACGTCGAGACCCATCGCGTGCGCGCCTCCCAGGGTGGCCGCGGCCAGCAGCCGCTCCGCGAGGTCAGACGCCGTGTAGCCCTGGCGGCGCGCGATGCGCATGAGCTCCGCAACATCGGCCATGACGTCGAGCGAGGGGGAGGAGGACAGCGAATCGGTGCCCACGGCGATGGGGCTGCCCTCGTTGAGGTACGCGGCCACGGGAGGCTCGTCCAGGCCGATCACGGCGTTGGAGCGCGGACACAGCGCCACGGCGGTGCCGCGCGCACGCAGGATCGCGCGGTCGCGGTCGGTCATGTAGACGCCGTGAGCGATGTGGCAGTCGGGGCCGAGCACCCCCAGGTGGTCCACGTAGTCGGTCGCCGAGGTGCCAAAGCCGGCCTGGCGCAGCTCGTGCAGGCTTGCGAGGCCCTGTTCGTGCCACGCCTCGTTGGGCTGCGGCTCGAGCGCGCGCTCAATGGCCGACTCGCCCAGGTGAATGTGCAGGCGCGATCCGCGCTCGCGGACGATGTCGGGGATGTCCAGCAGCGGCGCGATCTCGAGCGAGTACGGCGCATGCGGCGAGAGCCCGGTGCCGGGGGGCGAGGGGAGCGCGTCCAGCGCCGCCTCCACCATCGCGCGGCCCTCCGCGCGCCACTGCTCGTTGCTCCAGTCGATGACCTCCCAGTACGCGATGCCGTGCAGGCCGGCGTCGTGGAGCGCGCTTGCGGCCTCGGCGTCGGTCACCACGTCCGCGACCGCCGTGGTGCCGTGCGCCAGCGCCATCGCGGCGCCCTCGGCCGCCGCCGCTCGCCAGTCGTGCTCCAGCGCGTAGATCGCGTTGAAGGCCACGGCCCAGTGCTCAAAGCCCTCGTACTGCGCATCGCCCACCGAGGCCATGCCCGTGTACTGCAGGTGCGTGTGCGCGTTGACGAGGCCTGGCATCAGCACACCGTCCCAGTGCACCTCGCGCGCCTCGACGCCGCGATCCGCGAGTGACGAGCGCACCCAGGCCCGTTCGCCCACGTGAAGGATCGTGCCCCCGCGCACGGCGATGGCGCCATCCACGATGGGCGGCGCCGTGATGGGCAGCACCAGCGAGGCGGAGTAGAGGATCACGTCCCCGGTCATGCCGTGGAGTCCTTCCGGTAGCGCCAGGAGCGCCAGTCCGCGTCGTCGCCGATGCCTTCGTCGGTGCCTTCGTCGGTGCCAAGGCCGATGCCCGGGCCGGGCTTCGCGTCCACCGCCAGCCCGCGCACGGTGGTGGCCGTGGCGGCCACGTGGGCCACGGCGTCGGCCGGGATCGCGTGGACGCCCGTACCGGGCCGTTCGGCGAGCAGGTGCGTGAGCCCCGCGATCTGGGTGGCGAAGCTCAGGTCCATGATCTCGATGGGGTTGCCCTCGGCCGCCGTGACGTTGATGCAGCCGCCGCGGTCCAGCACGAGGGTGCCAGTCGAGGCGAGGCGCTCGAGGTGAGGGGCGACGGGGTGAAGCGCCTCGCCCGGCTCGGCGAGCGCCTCGTCGAGGTCGATCTCTCCCGGCACTCCGCCCGCGACGGCCACGGCTGCGGCGTTGCGGATCATGCTGGCCGGGATTGTGCCGCGCACGCCCGTCGCCGAGACCACCAGCGCACCCGGCGCGAGCTCCGCCGCGCGCCCCACTCGGTAGCCGTCGTGCGCCGCAACGAGCGCCCGCAGGGGGTCGAGCTCCGCAACCGCGACGTCGGCGCCCAGCGCGCGCAGGTGCGCGGCGACGCCCTCGCCCACGGGTCCGTAGCCGATCACCAGGGCGGGCTGATCGCGCACTGTCACGCCCGCTGCCTCCAGCAGGTCCGCAATGGCGAACACGCAGGATTGGCCAGTGCCGTAGCGGTTGTCGAACATCGTCTTGGTCGCGGCATCGTTGACGGCCACCACGGGCGTGCGCAGAGCCCCCTGCGCGGCCATGGTGCGCAGGGGCGCAAGACCGCTCGTGGTCTCTTCCGTGGTGCCGATCCAGCCCGCCACCTCGTCGGGAAGCTCCTCGTGGGCCAGGCGCACGATGTGCGAGCCATCGTCCATGAAGACGTCGAAGCCCCGCCGCACGAAGCCCAGCGCGGCCGCGCGTTCGGCATCGCCGGCTAGCCCCGCGTCCGCGTCCACGGCAATGCCGCGATCGCGGAGGGCATCTGCCACGTACGGGTCAGTCTCGTCGGGGTGCGCGTACACGGCGACGTCGGCGCCAGCGTCGCGCAGGAACAGCGCCAGGTTGGCGGTCTTGGGCTCGAGCATGAGCGCGATGCCGATGCGCAGGTCGCGCGCCAGGCCGGACTCGGCGAGTTCCGCGGCGAGGGCGGCGGTCACCGGCATGTGCTCGCGGGCAAAGTCGAGGCGGCCAGACGCGTCGCCGCGGTCGGGAAGGGGCGAGCCGCCGCGTGTGATCGAGTCGCGGTTCGCGTCGAGGTGAACAGCGCCGGGCGTGCCCACCGGGACCACGCGGGCACCCAGGTTGCGCAGGAGGGTGGCCAGGGCGTCGGCGCTACGAGCGGCCTCGGCGTCCTCTGAGCCCGAGGCGTCCCCGGGCACCACAGCAAAGGCCCTGCCGGCGATCATGAGATTGGTGTGGCGGGCGAAGCGGCGAACAAGCCGCTCCGCGACTGCGCGCGGGTCCGTCATGGTCACGAGTGTAGGAGCGCGCGGGGCGGCCCTATTCCGGCGGGGGCCGGTCCGCCTGCTAGCTCGTGGGCGGCTGAGGGGCACTGAGCCGCGCGGAGCGCAGCACCCAGTAGTTGACGAGGCCCAGCGTCGCGAAGACTGCGATGGCGATGGCACCCGCTGCTCCCACCACCGCGAGCGCGCCGTTCCCGTCAACCGAGGCGGCGACGGCGATGAGCGCCACGCCAGGCAGCAGCACGAGGCACAGGATCGCCGCGACAAGGCTCCCCACCTCGCTCCCCGTGCCAAAGGTGATGCCGGCGATCGTGCGGGTGGGCGTCGGTGCGACGAGGTGCTCTGTCCATGCGGAGCCGTCCCACCACCGCTGCGTGCCATCTGGCTGGGGGTACCAGCCGGGTGCGGGTGGCACGCTGTCGGCTGTGATCTCTTCCCCCATGGCGGTCACCTTATCAAGGGGGAGCGCGCCGTGCCGGGGCGCGGATCGGGGCGTCAGTCGCCCGGGTGCCTGACACCCAGGTGCTCGGCGAAGTTCCACGCGTGCAGCGCAACCTGCTCGTCGCTGAGCCGAAGGCCGCGCAGAGCGGAGGGGTCCGCGAGCAGCACCACATCGGTGTCGCTGAGATCCGCGTCCATGCCCAGGCGCGATCCCTGGAACTCGTCCACGCGCCCTCCTGTGATGGTGAGCCCCTCCACGGTGGCACCGCTGAGGTCGATCGAGCCGATGACGCAGTCGCGGAATGTCACGCGCCGCAGCTTCGCCTCGCGAAGGCCCAGGTAGTCGATGCGGCAGCCGGTGACCTCGACGTCCACCAGGTCCGCGCCGTCGGCCTGGAGCGCGCCCAGGCGGCTGTGCTCGACGCTCACGTCCCGCAGCGAGGACTTGCCGATCTCCCACGTGGTGAAGCGACACTGCGACACGAGCACCTCGGAGGCCGCACCCCCGCTGGTCTCCAGGAGGTCCGCGTCGCAGTCGATCAGCGAGGCCTCGATCATGCGCAGGCCCGATGCCCTGTGCTCGCCGAGGCTCGCGCCCTTGAGGGCGGCGGCGTCGATGGTGTCGCCCATGCCGAGGTCGCCGGGCAGTGCCTCGTCGAGGTCGTCAAGGTCGAGTTGAGGGGCCACGAGCTCAGCCTAGGCGTGTGGGGTGACGGGCGGCTTGTGCGCGCGCGGCTCGTCGGCCCCCGAGCTCCCCAGTGGAGGCCCTGAGTGCTGCGATTCCGCGGCGCATTCTCGGCACTGAAGGCCTCCGCTGCCGATCCGCGGGCCCATTCGCGCTTCAGCCGAGTAACTGGCGGTCGAATCCTGCGGGATCCCAACCCTTAGTTACTCACCGGACGCCGCGAAATGTGCGCAAGCCTGAGCCGATGCGCGGCCCGGCCCAGCCCGCCCAAACCTTCTCGGCCCCGGGCGCTTGCCCCGCGGTTCTCCCCAGCGGAGGCCCTGAGTGCTGCGAATCCGCGGCGGAATCTCGGCACTGATGGCCTCCGCTGGCGCGCCGCGGCCCCGACGCGGGCCCCCGACAGGCCCCCCGCATCGGCCGGGCATACGATCGTGGCGTGACCAGCGACGACGCCATCCGCCCGGGCCGTTTCTTCCCCGGCAAGTCCTTTCCCGACAATGTGACGCCGTGGGTGGTGCGCACCGACGCGGGCGATCTGACGGCCCTGCGCGCGATGCCGCAGGGCGAGCCGCGCGGCGTGGCGCTGATGGTGCACGGCTTCATCGGCTCCAAGGAGGACTCGGAGTTTGTGCTGCCCGAGCTCGCCGCGCTCGGCTGGGAGGCGTGGGCCTTCACCTCGCGAGGGCACGCTGACTCGGCGCAGCCGGGCTCGTACGCGCTCGCTGACTTCGCGAGCGACACCGTGTCCGTTGCCCGGGCAGTCGCAGGCTTTGGGGGACGCGAGCCGATGCCGGTGCACCTCGTGGGGCCTTTGGCGGCGTGGTGGTGGGCGAGGCGATTCTTGCCGCGCCCGACGTGTTCGCCGATGTGACGTTCCTGTGCTCAGGCCCGCGTGGCTGGGAAGGTCGCATGGGGGACCGGCTCACGACGTACGACGCCTCGGAGCACGCGACATATTGGGAGATGGAGTTCGCCACGCCCGAGGCCATGGCGGAGGCGCTCGCGGACCCTCACCAGGCGTTCCGCCGCGAGCGCGCGGCGCGCGAGGACGAGGCCGCCACGCGCGCCATCGCGCAGATCCTGGAGGAGCACGTGGACCGCGGCGCCGCTCTTGCCGCAACGGGCCTGCCGATCCTGGTGGCGCACGGCGACACCGACGACGCATGGCCGCTCGACTGGCAGCGCGACTGGGCCGAGCGCATGGGCGCTCGCTACGAGGTGATCGAGGGTGCCGGGCACCTGCCCAACCTGGATCAGCCGGCGGTGACGGCTCGGTTGCTTAGCGAGTTCTGGGTGGGGTGAATAGCCAACGCGTTGGTGAAGCCTTAAGCGCCGTCACCCTTGTCAAACGCCGTGTCGAGAAGTCCCCTGAGGATGTCGCGTCGTTGCGGCTGAGTGGCGTACACATCGAGCCGGGCGACGGCGAGGTCATAGCACTCGGAGTCAACGCGCGAGCCCACTACCCACACCACCACTACTGAGCCGTCGCTCTCGACCTGGTAGACGATTCGGTATTGACGATCGCCCACCACGAGTTTGCGCAGACCTGTGAGGTTGCCTGACGACCGCGAGCCGAGCGCCGCGCCGCGCTGCTCGGGGGACTCTCTCAGCTTCACGAGCGCTGTGAGGACGAGCTTGCGTGCAGAGCCATCGAGTGCGCGGATGTCGGCCTGCGCCTCGGGGATAAGGACTACTTGTGCCATCGGTGGGCCTCTCGGCAAAGCGTCAGTCGTTGAGGTCGATGCCCATTTCGCGAGCGAAATCCTCCAATGAGACTCGGCCAGCGCCGTCGTCCGTCGCGATCCGGGTGAGTGCGACTGCGAGTAGCCGGATGTCATCTTCGCGTTCCGCGAGACGGTCGAGTTGCTCCATGTCGGACATCGGCACGATTGCCACCGAGGGTTCGTTGTTCTTGAGCACAACCACGCGGTTGCCGTCGGCTACGCGCGAGGTGATGCTGCTGAAATCGCGGGCGGCCTTTGTGGCGCTGACGAGGTCGCGGGTGTCGGTCTTCATTCAGTCCTCCTCGCTCCGTTGGCGCCTGGCCTCGGGACGAATGCCCGGCTCCTGGCCGGGGTGGAGTTGGGTCTCAATTTAACGTTGAGGCGAGGTGGGTACCTGACCCGTTTCGTGCGCACGATCATACATACGATTGTGTGGATTGTCAATGGGGCGTGCAACGGTGGATCGCCATCACGTCAATCTTGAGCAGCCCTGGGTCGGCTGGCCCGCACTTCTCTCAGGGTTGGATTCGGTTTGCGCGCCAGATACTCCCCGGTACGACTGTTTATGGGGACTTGCATTGTGCAACTGTGGCTACAGGCCCGTTCACATGGCTTTGCGCGTCAAGCGGAGGCCGGATGAAGCTGTTCCGCTGCACACTTTCCGTGGGACATGCTTGGGCGTCAGAGGACCTTTGCAGGACGCGAAGGTCTAGCACGGTTCGTTATGGGGATGTGCCTTCCGGCGCCTCTGCGGACTTGCTTCGATGGACCCACCTGTCCCACCCCCTGCATAGGATGGTCTCGCCGGAAATCCGGTCCTTTTGCATGCCCGGGAGGCCCCTGTGTCCCGTCCTTTTGCGTCGCTTCTTGACGCCCTTCCGCCGTCCCCGGTGGCCGATGGCGCGCACCTTGTGGCGCCCATGGCGGCGGCCGTGCCGCTGATCGCCGGCGCCCACACGGACGGCCTCACGCTGGTGCTCACCGCCACGGGCAACGACGCCGAGGCGCTCGCGGGCGCGCTCGGCGCCTACGTGGACCCCGACGCGATCGCGCTGTTCCCCAGCTGGGAGACCCTGCCGCACGAGCGCCTGAGCCCGCGCTCCGACACCATCGCCCAGCGCCTCGCCACTTTGCGCCGCATCGCGCATCCGGCCGATGCCGCGCAAGAGACCGGCCTGCCTGCACCCCGCTACGTGGTCGCGCCCCTGCGCGCCGCGCTGCAGCCGATGGCCCCCGGCCTCGCGGACCTGGAGCCCGTCAAGGTGGCCAAGGGCGACATCGTGGACCTCCGCGAGCTCACCGAAGCCCTCGTGGCCGCCGCCTACACGCGCGTGGACATGGTGGAGCGGCGCGGCGAGTTCGCCGTGCGCGGAGGCATCGTGGACGTGTTCGCACCCACGGACCCGCACCCGATCCGCCTGGAGTTCTTTGGCGACGAGGTGGAGTCGCTGCGCCGGTTCTCGGTGGCGGACCAGCGCTCGCTCGCCGAGGTGGACCGCCTGTGGGCCCCGCCGTGCCGCGAGCTGCTGCTCACCGAGGAGGTGCGCCGGCGGACCTGCTGGCGAAGGTCGCGGGCGGCTCCGCGGCCGAGGGCATGGAGTCACTGCTTCCTGTACTCGTTGACCGCCTCGTGCCGCTCGCCGAGGTGCTTCCGCGCGGCACCACGGTGGTCGCGCTCGAGCCCGAGCGCCTCGCCCGCCGCGCCGAGGATCTCCACCGCACAGCCCAAGAGTTCCTCGCGGCCGCGTGGGTGAGCGCCACCGCTGGCGCCAGCGCCCCCGTCGACCTGGCCGACGCTGCCGAGGCCGCCAACGACAGCCCCCTCGCGCAAGGCCGCTTCCTCACGCTCGACGAGCTGCACGAGGCCGTCGAGGCCGCCGGGCTCGGCTGGGCGACCATCGGCCCGTTTGGTGCCGACGACGCCGCCACCACCGGCATCGTGGAGAACGAGTCGTACTCGGGCAGGGCATCGGCCGCGCTCGCCGCCGCCAAGACGCACCTGGCCGACGGGTGGCGCGTGGTCATCGCCGCCGCCGGCTCGGGATCGGCCCAGCGTCTGGCCGAGCAATGCCGCGACGCGGACCTCGCCGCGCGCGTCACGGAGACGCTCGAGGCCGCGGCCCCCGGCGTCGTCGAGATCGTCCCCGGCGTGGGCGGCCAGGGCTTCCAGGTTCCCGACGCGCGCCTCATCGTCCTCACGGAGAGTGACCTCACGGGCCGCGCCACGGGCCCCGCCGGACCCAAGGTGAAGGTGCCCAGCCGCCGCCGCAACGTGGTCGACCCGCTGCAGCTGCGCCCGGGCGACTTTGTGGTGCACGAGAGCCACGGCGTCGGCCGCTTTGTGGAGCTCACCAAGCGCACCGTGCGCGGCATCGAGCGCGAGTACCTGGTGATCGAATACGCGCCGTCCAAGCGCGGCGGCCCCGGCGACCGCCTGAGTGTGCCCACCGACCAGCTCGACCTGGTGACAAAGTACGTGGGCGGCGAGACGCCGTCGGTCAACAAGATGGGCGGCGCCGACTGGCAGAAGACAAAGGGCCGCGCGCGCAAGGCCGTCAAGGAGATCGCGGCGGAGTTGATTCGCCTGTACTCCGCGCGCATGGCCACCAAGGGCCGCGAGTTTGGCCCCGACACCCCGTGGCAGCGCGAGCTGGAAGAGGCCTTCGCTTTTGTGGAGACGCCGGACCAGCTGAGCACCATCGACGAGGTCAAGGCCGACATGGAGAAGCCAGTGCCGATGGACCGCCTGGTGTGCGGCGACGTGGGCTTTGGCAAGACCGAGATCGCGGTGCGCGCCGCCTTCAAGGCCGTGCAGGACGGCACCCAGGTGGCCGTGCTGTGCCCCACGACGCTGCTGGTCAAGCAGCACGTGGACACCTTCAGCGAGCGCTTTGCGGCGTTCCCCGTCAAGGTCGCTGCACTCAGCCGCTTCCAGACGGACAAGGAGGCCAAGGAGATCGTCGACGGCCTGGCAAAGGGCGAGATCGACGTGGTGATCGGCACGCACCGCCTCATCACGGGCTCGGTGCGCTTCAAGCAGCTGGGCCTCGTGATCATCGACGAGGAGCAGCGCTTTGGCGTGGAGCACAAGGAGACGCTCAAGGCCCTGCGCACCGACGTGGACGTGCTGGCCATGTCCGCGACCCCCATCCCGCGCACGCTCGAGCTCGCTGTGACTGGCATCCGCGAGATGTCCACGCTGGCCACCCCG
Source organism: Demequina lutea (assembly GCA_003246255.1). Classification (GTDB taxonomy): domain Bacteria; phylum Actinomycetota; class Actinomycetes; order Actinomycetales; family Demequinaceae; genus Demequina; species Demequina lutea_A. The sequence continues at coordinate 6,936 of QKAX01000066.1, read as the reverse complement.
CCCGAGGAGCGCCACCCGATCCTCACGTACGTGGGTGCTCAGGAGGACGCGCAGGTCGCAGCCGCCGTGCGCCGCGAGCTGATGCGCGACGGCCAAGTGTTCTACATCCACAACTCGGTCAAGACCATCAACCGCGCTGCGCTGCACATCGGCGAGCTGGTGCCCGAGGCGCGCGTGGCAGTGGCGCACGGGCAGATGAGTGAGAAGCAGCTGGAGCAGGTGATCGTCGACTACTACGACAAGAAGTACGACGTGCTCGTCTGCACCACGATCGTGGAGACCGGCCTTGACATCTCCAACGCCAACACCCTGATCGTGGAGCGCGCCGACAAGTTTGGCCTGAGCCAGCTGCACCAGTTGCGCGGCCGCGTGGGCCGTGGCCGCGAGCGCGCCTACGCGTACTTCCTGTACCCGCCGGACCGCACGCTCACCGAGACCGCGCACGAGCGCCTGCAGACCATCGCCGCCAACACGGACCTTGGCGCGGGCATGGCGGTGGCCATGAAGGACCTCGAGATTCGCGGCTCCGGCAACCTGCTGGGCGCCGAGCAGTCGGGCCACATCGAGGGCGTGGGCTTTGACCTCTACATCCGCATGGTGGGCGAGGCAGTGGCCGGCTTCCGCGGCGAGGAGGAGGAGCGCGCGGCCATCACCATCGATCTGCCGATCGACGCGCACATCCCCACGCAGTACATCGAACACGAGCGCCTGCGCCTCGAGGCGTATCGCAAGATCGCCGATGCCGAATCCGGCGAGGTGCTGGATGCGGTGGCGGAGGAGCTCGACGATCGCTACGGCGCGTTGCCCGAGCCGGTGCAGAACCTCTTTGCCGTGGCGCGCCTGCGCATGGACGTGCGCGCGGCGGGCGTCACCGATGTGGTGGCGCAGGGCAAGTTCATCCGCTTTGGGCCCGTGGAACTTCCCGATTCCATCGCCGTCCGCATGAACCGCCTGTACCCCGGCACCCTCATCAAGGCGGCGGTGCGCCAGGTGCTGGTGCCGGCACCGACCACGGCCCGCATTGGCGGCAAGCCAGTGGAGGGCCTGCCCCTGCTCGATTGGGTCCGTGAGGTGCTGAAGTCCACGCAGCCCGCGCCGGTAGGATGACGAGCATGAAGCGTCTTGCCGCAGCAGCCGCCCTTGTCCTCGCCCTCACGGGCTGCGCTGTCACCGGTCAGCCTGCCGGCCCGTCAGTGGTGGCCGAGTGGAACGGCGTCACCGTCACCACCGATGACGTGGCGGCGTATACCGAGGCCTTCGACGCCTTGGACGCGCCTACTGACACCGGCGCGATTGTCACGATGCTGCTGCTCAAGCCCACGGTGGATCAGACGGCCGCCGCCAACGGCCTGCTGTACTCGGACTCCGACCTGGACTCCGACGCGCAGATGTGGATTGCCGCAGCTGCGGGCGAGCAGGTGCCCGTGACGGACGAGATGCGCGACGCCGTGCGACAGACCAAGTCCGTGTGGGACCTGTTTGGCATCGGCGACGTGGCTACGCCCATCCTCGACGCCGTCCAGGAGATCCAGACCGACGCGACGTCGTCGCCGCTGGTGGGTGCCTTCTCGGCCGACCAGTACTACACGTCGCTCAACAACGCGGGTACTGCCGCGTCCAACCAGACGGCCGTGATGGGCAACGTCGCGTACCTCGAGCTGCGCACCACCTCGGGCTTCACGCCCAACGCTCAGCAGCCGTGGATGGTGGGCGAGCAGCCCGCCACCGCACCCGCGGCTGGTGACTCGGCGACGCCGTCGGCCACCCCCGCGCCGTAGTCGCGAGAAGCCCGCTACGCACGCCTGAGCGGCGCCTGCTTTGCCTCCTCGTAGGCGGCCACGAGGCGCTCGACGTGTGTGTCGATTGACACCATGTGCCGCGCGCTCGCGGTGGCGGCTGCCATCCCCGCCAGCCTGACCGGGTCCGATGCCAGGCCGCGCAGCGCCGCGGCGATCCCGGCGGCATCGGGCGTGGGGGCCAGCAGGGAGCCCTCGGGCGGCAGCGTCTCCGCAAGATCCGGGTCGCAGTAGACCACCGGGAGTCCCGCGGCGATCGCCTCGAGCATGACCATGGGCTGGTTGTCAAAGCCGACGCTGCTGGAGACAAACACGTGGTGCGCGCGCATCGCGGCGAGTACCTCGGCCTGCGGCACCGCGCCGTGGAGCGTGACCCCGGATCCCTGGGCGGCCGCCGCGAGCGCCTTGCGGTTCACGCCGTCGCCAAAGAGATCCCCCGTCACGCCGCCGCCGAGCCTGCTGACAGCCTCGACGAACGCTTGGGGCCGCTTCTCGGGCGACACCCGCCCGCACCACATCGCGCGCAGCGGCTCGCCTGGCTGCAGCGGCAGCGCCTGCGCGGGTCCGATCGCGTACTCGCTCACGCTGGATCTCACGGCCGCTCGCGACGTGCTCGGGTACAGCCCACGCGTGAGCCTTGACCAGGCGCTCGCGTCGCTGGCCGCCGAGCCGGGGATCTCCCGTGACTGAGGCGTCGCTCACTGCGTTCAGGTGCGGCAGCACGACGCACAGGCTCGGCGCGCTGTTCCGCACCGCCGCGCGCGGGGCGCGCACGTTCCCGTCGTGGGCGTTCCTCTACGACGACGGTGAGGGCAGGCGCGTGCTGTTTGACGCTGGCTACCGCGCGGGGGCGTGGGGCACTGGCGCGGCCGGCCTCGCGTATCGCGCGCTGGTGCCGCCGAGGATGCGCCCCGAGTGGGGCCTCGCGACCCAGCTGCGCGCCGCACGCATCGACCCCGCCTCGGTGACCGACGCGGTGATCTCCCACCTGCATCCCGACCACATCGGCGGCCTCGTGGACTTTCAGCACGCCCGGTGGATCATGTCGCGCGGCACCGCCGACCTTGCCTCGCACCACAGGTTGCTCGACGGGGTCCTCGCCGGCCTGCTGCCCGGCACCTTCCCCCCGGCCGATGCCCTGGTGGTCGAGCCAGACGAGTTCCGTCCGGCGCGGCTCGGCGTCGACGGCCCGTCGCTGCGTGTGGCGGATCCCCTGGGAGACGAGCGCTTCGTGCTTGTCGATCTGCCCGGCCACTCGAGCGGCCACACGGGGGCGCTCGTGGGCGGCGCGCTGCTGCTCGCGGGCGATGCCGCGTGGGGCGGCGATCTGCTGGCGCACTGCGACGATCTGCGCCCGCTGCCTCGCCGCATCATGCATGACGCGAGCACCTACGTGGAGACCTCCCGCACGCTCGTCGCGGCGCGGGAGGCGGGCATCCGCGTGGTGTTCAGCCACGATGCCGACGTGCCGGCGAGGGTGAGCCTGTGACGCGGGCAGACCGCGTGGCGCGCGCCTTTGTGCGCTATCGCTCCGCGCGCCGATGGGGGAGCGCGGAGCGCATTCAGAGATACCAGCGGCGCGCGCTGCGGCGCCAGCTCGCCTTTCTGCGCGGGCACTCACCGCTGCTGGCGGAGAGGATCGCCGGCACCGACCTCGCCGCCCTCGCCGCGCTGCCTGTGATGGACAGGGCATCGATGATGGGTGACTTCGACCGGCTCGTGACGGTGCCCGTCACCCGCGACCAGGCCCTCGAATTCGCGCTGGGTCACGAGCACTCGCGCGAGTTCTCCGGCACGCTGCGGGGGCTCTCGGTGGGTCTGTCCTCGGGAACCTCGGGGCATCGGGGGCTGTTTGTGGTGTCGCCGGCCGAGCGCGACGCGTGGGTGGGTGCCGTGCTCGCCATGGCCCTGCCGCGCGGGCGCGCGCTGTGGGGCCACCGGATCGCGCTGTTTCTGCGCGCCGACAACTCGCTGTACGAGGCAGTGGACTCGCGGGCCATTGCTTTCAGGTTCTTTGACACGTTCGCCGACCTCGCGCCCCAAGTGCCCGACCTGGCCGCGTACGCCCCCACGATCCTGGTAGGGCCGCCGTCGGTGCTGCGCGAGGTGGCGCGGCTCGCGTCCCGTGCCGGGGTGACTGTGAGGCCAGAGCGGGTGATCTGCGCAGCCGAGGTGTTGCATGACGACGATGCCGCGGCGCTGCGCGAGGCCTTTGGCGTGGGCGTCATTCACCAGCTGTATCAATGCACCGAGGGTCTGCTGGCGCACACGTGCGAGCGCGGCACGCTGCACCTCAACGAGCACATGGTGCTGTTCGAGCGTGAGGATCTCGGTGACGGCCGCTTTGTGCCCGTGATCACTGACCTTGAGCGCCGCGCGCAGCCCATCGTGAGGTATCGCATGGGAGACGTGCTGGTGGCCAGTGCCGAGCCCTGCGCGTGCGGCAGCGCGCTCACAGCGATCGATCGCATCGAGGGCCGCGAGTCAGACGTGCTCGTGGGCACCCGCATCGGCGGCGGCTCGACGCCCGTCTTTGCCGACACGGTGTCCCGCGCCATGGTGCTGGCCGAAGGCTTCGACGACTACACGGTCACTCAGCGCCCCGACGGGTCGCTCGATGTGGCGCTTGCCCAGCCGGCGCCGGGTGCGGCCGATGCTGTGCGTCGCGAGTTGCGCGCACTGTTCGAGCGGCTCGGTTGCGAGGCGCCGGAGATCACCTTCTTGGACTTCAACCACGACGTGACCGCCAAGCGGCGCCGCGTCACGCGACAGGGGGAACAGACGTGAGGCCATGTGTGATTGCCGGATACGGCGCGTACCTGCCGGGGCGCACCGTGAGCTTTGGTGACCAGGTGCGCCACCGTGTGGAGCCTGGTGTCAGCCAACTCGACATGCTGGAGGCAGCGGCGCGCGAGGCGCTCGACGCGGCGGGCATCGGCGCCGACCAGGTGGACTGCATCATCGGTGCCGTCGCTGCCGGGGTGCAGCCGTTGCCCTGCACAGCCGCCCTGCTCCAGGAACGGCTCGACCCGCGCGGCGAGACGGCCGCGTTTGATGTGAACTCCACGTGCACCAGCTTCATCACGGCCCTGGACGTGGCCTCGCGGTACATCGCCGATGGTGAGTACGGCACCGTGCTGATCGTGTCCGGCGATGTGGGAACGCGGTTTCTCAACCCGGCTCAGACCGAGAGCGCCGAGCTGTTCTCTGACGCCGCAGCCGCTGTGGTGCTGACGGCATCGGAGGACCCGGAGCGGGGCGTGATCGCGAGCCTGCAGCAGACGTGGGCGTCCTATGCGCACGCCACTGAGGTGCGCGGCGGGCTCTCGGGCGTGCCGCCGCAGGCCTACTCCGAGGCGACAGCCACCGACTACCTCTTTGACATGGATGGCAAGGCCGCCCTGATGGGCATGGTGCGCGTGCTCCCGAGGTTCTTCCGCAGGTTCTTTGACAAGGCGGGGATCGAGATCGGTGACCTCGACCTCGTGGTGCCCCACCAGGCGAGCCGCGCGCTGGGGCTGGCGATGCGGCGCGTTGGAATCCCCGCCGGACTCTTCGTGGACGACGTGGACCGCCTGGGGAACATGGTCTCGGCATCGGTGCCGTACGTGCTTGTGGAGCAGCTGCGGGCTGGCCGCATCGGCGCAGGAGACACAGTGCTGCTTTGCGGTACCGCGGCCGGAATGACAGCCAACGCCCTGGCAATCCGGCTCTAGGCTGGGGCTTTAGCGCGACAGCGCCCGGGAGGCTCGGCACTGGGTCCTGTGGCCCGGCGGGCACCCGCGCGCATGACTAGACTCACTGGGGGAGAAACCCCCCACATATGCCCGCACACGCGGCACAACGTTAGGAGCAACATGGCCAGCATTGAGGCCGTTGGCGCCCGCGAGATTCTTGACTCGCGCGGCAACCCCACTGTTGAGGTTGAGGTCGCCCTCGAGGACGGCACGTTTGCTCGTGCAGCAGTCCCTTCGGGTGCGTCGACCGGCGCGTTTGAGGCCGTTGAGCGTCGCGATGGCGACAAGGGCCGCTACCTGGGCAAGGGCGTCGAGCAGGCCGTCGACGCCGTCATCGACGAGATCGCCCCCGAGGTCGTTGGCCTCGACGCGACCGAGCAGCGTCTCATCGACCAGATCATGATCGACCTGGACGGCACCGACAACAAGGGCAAGCTGGGCGCGAACGCCATCCTTGGTGTGTCGCTCGCCGTGGCCAAGGCCGCCGCAGACTCGGCCGACCTGGCCCTGTTCCGCTACGTCGGCGGCCCGAACGCCCACACGCTGCCCGTTCCCATGATGAACATCCTCAACGGCGGCTCGCACGCCGACTCGAACGTGGACATCCAGGAGTTCATGGTGGCTCCCGTGGGTGCCCCCACGTTCCGCGAGGCGCTGCGCATGGGCGCCGAGGTGTACCACTCCCTCAAGTCCGTGCTCAAGGAGCGCGGCCTTGCCACCGGCCTGGGCGACGAGGGCGGCTTCGCCCCCAACCTGGGCTCCAACCGCGAGGCGCTTGACCTGATCCTCGTGGCCATCGAGAAGGCCGGCTACGTGCCCGGTGACGACGTCGCGCTTGCGCTCGACGTGGCCTCCACCGAGTTCTTCAAGGACGGCGCGTACCAGTGGGAGGGCGGCCAGAAGTCGCCCGAGGAGATGATCGCCTTCTACGAGGGCCTGGTCAACGACTACCCGCTGGTCTCCATCGAGGACCCGCTGTCCGAGGACGAGTGGGACTCGTGGGCCGAGCTGGTGGCCAAGGTGGGCACCAAGACCCAGATCGTGGGCGACGACCTGTTTGTCACCAACCCCGTTCGCCTGGCCAAGGGCATCGAGATGGGCGCCGCCAACGCGCTGCTCGTGAAGCTCAACCAGATCGGCACCCTGTCCGAGACCTCGGACGCCGTGCAGATGGCCCAGCGCGCCGGCTTCGCCGCGATGGTGTCGCACCGCTCGGGTGAGACCGAGGACGTCACGATCGCCGACCTGTCCGTCGCGTACAACGCCGGCCAGATCAAGACCGGAGCTCCCGCCCGCGGCGAGCGCATCAACAAGTACAACCAGCTGCTCCGCATCGAGGAGGAGCTGGACGACGCCGCCAAGTACGCGGGCAAGGCTGCCTTCCCGCGTCGCTACGGCAAGTA
>QKAX01000142.1 GCA_003246255.1 Demequina lutea | reverse complement strand
GGCGAGTACTCGAGTCCCAGCAGCAACAAGAGCAGCACCACGCCGATCTGCGCGCCCACCGAGAGGAATTCCTCGCCGGCGTCCACCTTGAACACGCCGCCCTCGCCCATGATGAGTCCCGCGAGCAGGTACAGCGGCACCGAGGGCAGGCCAAAGAGCGCGGCGAGCCGCCCCAGGCCGGCGAGTACCAGCAGGATCACGCCGAGCTCGATCAGCACGACGGCGGTGTGGTGCGGCGATGCGGCCTCCGTGGTGGCCTGCATAACGCCGCTCAGCGCGAGCATGTCTATCCGATCAGAATCCGGCGGGCCTCGCCCACGTGATCGGTGGCGCCCATGACCAGCACGGTGTCGCCCTCCTCAAAGCGGAAGTCGGGGCCTGGGCCTGGAATGCCCTTGTCGCCGCGAATCACCGCCACCACCGAGGCCGAGGTCGACGTGCGGATGTGGCCGTCGCCGATGGTCTTGCCGGTGAGGCCGCCCTGCGCGGGCATGATGACCCACTCGATGGCGAGGCCCTCGACCATGTGGCGCAGCGAGTCGAGCCGCGCCGTGATGTTGGTGCCGCCCAGCAGCTCCGCGAGCTTGCCGGCATCGCCCTCGCTCAGCTCCATGGTGCCCTTGCACGAGTCCGGGTCCACGCGGTCGTACAGCGCCACGTCGCGCTTGCCATCGCGGCGCACAATCACGCCCACGTGGTCGCCCGATTCTGAGGTGAACTCGTAGCGGACGCCGATTCCGGGTAGCGGCGTTTCGTAGATGTCCATGGCCCTACTCTGGCACGTGTCGCTATGGTCGTCACAGATGCGACCGTCCCATCGTGTCAACCCGACGTGGGGTGCTGCGCATCGTCCTGGTGTCCGACAGGAAGGAGCGGCAGATGCGCGCAACTGCGTGGGTGGCCATGGCGGCCGCCGCAGGAGTCCTCGCGGGGTGCACGCCGGCGGGAGGCGCCGATGCGAGCGCGAGTCCCGCGCCGAGCCTCGCCCCGGTGGCGTCGGAGGTGGCGTCTCCTTCTCCCAGCCCGTCCCCCAGCCCGAGTCCGAGCCCGGTGACTGGCCCTTCCGAGACGGCCTCGGGAACTGACGACAGCGCGTGGGTCAACGGCTACATCATCGCTGGGTCAACCGATGTGCACTTTGGCCCAGCCTGGGGGCCGACGTGGCTGTACCAGTACACGATCGGCGAGACGTTTGCCTCGTGGCCGGCCGGCGATGTCGTGGTGACGGGTGCGTGCCCCTGGTACGCGGGGTTCAACCAGTCTGATCTGGCCGACTTCTACGCCGGTGCAGTGGGCGACCCGCGCGGGGAGCAGGGCACCGCGTACCACTTTGAGCTCAACAATCCCGGCGGCACCGCGTACCCGCCGCTGAACGCGGAGGGCATGGGGCCCGGCTCTGCCATGGACGATGTGCGCGCCGCGTACCCGGGCGCCGCGGAGACCTCGTTTGATGATCCGTCGTGGGGCCCCGTCACCGAGATCGACGTGTATCAGGCCTCCACCGATACCCACATGTACTTCTGGTCAAACGACCCGCATGGCACTGTGGAGCGCATCCAGGTGGGCCACTTCCCGCAAGGCAACTCGTGGAGGGGCCACATCTGCGGCGACTGATCCAGGCGTCCGCCGACGGCTGGTGTTACGCGGGGCGGACGACCGTGAAGCCGTCCTCGGTGATCTCGAGCGCGTCGTTCACGGCGAACTCGATGAGGTTGCCCCACGGGTCGCGCACGTAGCCCGAGTAGCCACCCCAGTACACGCTCGACGGGGGCTTCACGACGGCGCCACCAGCTGCCGACCATGCGGCGGCGGCCTCGTCTACCTCCGGCGGGCGCGAGAAGTTGATGGCGAACGACGTATAGCCGGGCGGGTCAAAGTCGAGGCCCTCGGCGGCCCACGACCTGCGCGACCACAGCGCCGCCACAAACCCGTTCATCTGCACAAAGGCAATGTCGTCACCAAAACGCATCTTGGTTTCCCAGCCCAGCGCGCGCGAGTAGAAATCGACCGCCGCGGCGAGGTCATCCACCGGGAGCGTCATGAGAGACATTCTTTGCGTGCTCATGGCCTGAGTATGGTCCTTCCAAGGGACATGGCGCCAGCCCTCAGTCCTGGTGGCCGGCGCGATGGGCCTCCCACTCGCGCCGCAGCAGGCCGTAGTGGCCCGAGTCGGTGACGGTGTCTCCCACCCAGTACGCCTCGATCTGGTTGCCCTCGTGGCGAAAGCCCAGTCGCTCCAGCACCCGGATCGACCCCGTGTTGCGGGGGTCGAGTTCCGCCTCGATGCGGTGCAGGCCCCACTCAGTGAAGCCATACTCGATCGCGGCTGCAGTGCCCTCGGTGGCATACCCGTGACCGCGAGCCCACGGCCACAGCACGTAGCCCACCTCGCCGTTGTGGCCGTCGGCGTCAAGCCTGAATGCGATGTCGCCCACCACCTCGCCGTCGCTCACGCGCTCAAGGACCCACTGATACCAGCACCCGCGCGCGGGCCCGCCCTGCTCGATCAGCCCGGCGACCATGCGCTCCGCCTTCTCCACGGTGTACGGCTGCGGCCACGCCTGGAATTGCGCCGTCTCCGGGTCCGAGCGGCGCTCGGCCATGGGCGCGGCATCGGCCATCGTGGGGGGCCGCAGGCGCAGGCGCGCCGTGGTGAGCGTGGGTGCCGTCATGCGCCCAGGCTAGGCGGAGGGCAACGTGAGCCGAAAGGTCGAGCCCGCGCCCAGCCCGGCCGACGCCGCCGTCACGTCCCCGCCATGGGCGCGCGCGAGCGAGCGGGCGATCGTGAGCCCGATGCCGCGCCCCCCGGCCGAGTGCGCATCGGGCACGCGGTAGAAGCGCTCAAACACGCGGCCGATGTCCTCGGCGGCGATGCCTCGGCCGTGGTCCACCACTGTGGCCCGAGCTGTGCCGCCGCCGGCATCCACGCCGAGCTCCACGGTGGTGCCGGCAGGCGAGTGGCGCAGCGCGTTACCCACGAGGTTGGTGAGCACCTGGGTGAGCCTGTCGGCGTCGCCGCTCACCTGGGCGGGCTGGGTGGAGACCGCGAGGCGCACGTCGGCGTCCTCGAACTGGGACTCGAGCCGCGCTGCCACGGCGCGCGCGACGTCGGCCAGGTCGATGGGGGCGAGATGCAGGGTGAGCGAGTTCTCCTCGGCGCGCGAGAGAGTCGAGAGGTCGTCGGCGAGGCGACCGAGGCGCGACGCCTCCGCAGCGAGCTTGGCCCACACCTCGGGGCTCGGCGTGATGACCTCGTCCAACAGGCCCTCCATGGTGCCACTGATGGTGGTGACCGGCGTGCGCATCTCGTGGGCCACCTCGTCGATGAGCCGGGTGCGCCGCGCCTCGGTCTCGCCCAGCCGCTCGGCGAGGGCGTCGATGTCGCGTGTGACCTCGGCGAGCTCGGCGTCGCGGGGCGCGGGCATGCGGTGCGCGTAGTCACCCGCCGCGATGCGGTGAGCGGCCTCGCGCAGCCCCTGCAGCGGGCCGAGGATCGAGCGCGTCACGAGCCATGCGACCACGGCCGCGGCCATGAGCGCTGCAATGCCGCCGGCCACGAGAGCGCCCGGCAGCAGGGAGCGGACGGCCTCGCGGGCATCGTCCGGGCCGCCGTTCATCATGCCGGGGCCCATGCGTCCTTGCTGGCGATCGAGCAGCGCGCCGCCCACCACCAGGCCAACGGCAAGCAGCGCCGCGACGCCCACGAGCGCCACCGCGAGGTGGCTCAGCAGCAGCCTCGCGCGCAGCGTGGACCGGGGCGCGGCGCTCATGCGGGGTCTCCCACGAACTTGTAGCCCACGCCGCGCACGGTGGCAATGAACCGTGGGTCGTCCGCCGCGTCGCCAATCGCGGCTCGCAGCTTGCGCACGTGCACGTCCACGATGCGCTCGTCGCCGTAGAAGTCCCAGCCCCACACGCGCTCGATGAGCTGGCGGCGCGTGAACACGCGGCCGGGGGAGGAGGTCAGGGCGTCGAGCAGGTCAAACTCGAGCGCTGTGAGCGTGGCGGGGGCGCCGCCGGCGGTGACCTCGTGCCTGTCGAGGTCCACGGAGAGACCGTCGAAGGCCCTGCGGTTCTCGGGGGCTGGCGAGCCCGCTCTGCGGCGCAGCAGGGTCCTGACCCGCGCCACCACCTCGCGCGGGCTGAAGGGCTTGGTGACGTAGTCGTCGGCGCCCACCTCCAGGCCGATGAGGGTATCGGCCTCCTCTGCACGCGCGGTGAGCATGAGCACCATCACGTCGGAGACGCGGCGGATGCGCCGCAGGGTCTCGAAGCCGTCGATGCCGGGCAGTCGCACGTCCAGGATCACCAGGTCCACGTCTCGCTGCGAGAGCACCTCAAGGGCCCGCTCGCCGGAACCGGCGTGCGCGACGTCAAAGCCGTCTGCGCTCAGGTACTCGGCGAGCAGGTCCCTGATGTTGGCCTCGTCGTCCACGACGAGAACGCTGCGTGCGACCACGAAGGTCAGCCTAGCGACCGACGATGGCGTCGACCTCGGAGCTGGGCAGCACCTGCGGCACGTACGTCACACCCAGGCGCTCCAGGTTGGACACGAAGGCCCGCAGGTGGTGGTCGCTGCCTGACTCGAGGCGATCGAACACGAGCGCGATCGACGCTTCATCAGTGGCGCGGCTCTGCAGGTCCAGAATGTCGGTCTCCTCGACCAGCGCGCCCACCTTGAGGGCGTCCACCTCGGATGCGAGACCCTGCTCCAGCAGCGTGTCGTAGAGGTCCTGCAGCACGGGGTCCGTGAACTCACCCGCGTCCGCGCCGTCGGTGGGATTGTCGAGGCCGTAGGCATCCAGCAGGGCAGCCACAGGGGCCGTGTGGGTTTCCTCGGCACCGGAGATCATCTCAAAGACTCGCAGGTTCCACGCGTCGCCCAGCTCCACGTAGAGATCGTGAGCCAGCTTCTCCTCCTCGACCATGAAGGCCAGGGCCGCGGCGTCGGCGTCGGAGATGGTGCCGTCCACGAGCTCCACCGCGGCGTCGTCGTCGGGGCGGCCGCCCATCATGTTGCCGCCCGCCGTCGTGCCGCCCGACATCGTGCCGTGCGGGCTTGCCCCGCGCCCGCTCGCGTCGCTGCCGCGGCCGGCGTCGCTGTCCCAGCCGCCCATCATGCCCATGCCCCCTGCCGGTGTGCGGGGCGCGCTGTGCAGCCTGTCGCGCGAGGAATCCTGGAGTCCCGTGGTGAGGCGGTCCAGCGCGCCGATGCCGTGGTTCGCGCCAAAGGCTACGGCTGCGGGGACGACGGCGAGCGCGAGCCCGCCGAGGGCGGCGGCCGCGATGATCTTGGTGTTCATGAGGTGCTCCTTGGTGAAGGTGATGCCCCCAGCAGACCAGCGGCGTATGGAGCGTCTGCGTGTACGAATGTGAAGGTTTCGTGAAGGCCTATGAGACGCGCGCGCTCGAATCGTTTCGGCGTGATTCGCCTGTTGTCGCCGGTTCGAGTCGGGACACCGGGTCCCTAGGTCCTAGGCTGTCGGCATGGAGCGGGGTATTCGAAGGGCGACGGTCGCGGATGCCGAGGCCGTCTCGGCGTTCTTTACGTCCGTCTACGAGGTGCAGCACGGCCCTGGCTCGCCACTCGCACTTGAGATGCTGGCGCGCACGGTGGACGTCCTGTTCCCCGAGGGCCCCAATGCGCCGTTTGTGTGGGTCTACGAGAACGACGAGTGCGTGATTCATGGCGCCGCCGCGATTCGCGAGCCCCAGCCGGAGCGCCACGCGGAGCTCATCGCGATCCAGGTGTACGACACCGTCCAGGGAAAGGGCATCGCGTCCACCCTGCTCACGAGGGCCCGCGAGTGCGCCGCCAAGTCCGGGGCTACCGGCCTCTTCACCACCGTGGAGGCAGAGGACCACAGGGCTCGCGGGTTCCTGCGCCGCGAGGGCTTTGAGCACTTCTCCGACGCCGACGGCGCGATGGCCGCAGGAGCAAGCCTCGTGACGTACGTGCGGAGCTGGTAGCCGCTCTTCCGCGCACGCATATTTACGCAAGTGATTGCTTGCGTATATCGTGGGGCGCCGACGCCGTGGCCGCGTGCCCACGGCAGTCGCGTGATCGCCAGTCCCGTCGAGAGAGCTTCCGTGCCACCACAACCCGCCTCCGTGCCCGGCCGCGCCGCGCGTCGATCGCTCGCGGGCGGACGCCTTACGCCCGCCGCCGCGCTCGTCGCGGTCGCGGCGCTGCTGGTGCTCGCCGTGCTCGCGTCCATAGCGCTCGGCGCGCGCACCATCGCCCTGCCCGAGGTGTGGAACGCGTTTGTTGCCTTCGACCCCTCGAACGCCGACCACGCGACTGTGCGCGGACTGCGCATGGACCGCACGGCCATCGGACTCGCGGCGGGCGCCGCGCTGGCGGTGTCAGGCGCGCTCGCCCAGTCCCTCACGCGCAACCCGCTCGCTGACCCCGGGTTGCTGGGGCTCAACGCGGGAGCCGCTCTCGCGATCGTGGTGGGGTCTGTGGGCTTTGGGGTGAACACAGTGCTGCCCCAGTTGGGCCTCTCGCTGATGGGCGCGGCGGTGGCGGGCCTGCTGGTGTACGGCGTGGGCAGTGGCGGCGGGGCGGCGGCGCCCGTGCGGCTCGCTCTGGCCGGCGCGGCCGTGACGGCGCTGCTCACGGCGGCCACCAGCGCGGTGGTGCTGCGCGATACCACCGCGTTGGGCGAGCTGAGGTTCTGGCTCGCGGGTTCGCTGACTGGACGTGCCGGCATTCCCATCGAGCCCCTCGCGCTCGTCACGGCAGTCTTGCTTGCGCTCGCGGCACCGCTCGTGAGGCCCCTCTCGGCGGTCGCGCTGGGAGACGACGCTGCTGCCGCGCTCGGAGTGCGCGTGGCGAGGACGCGCGCGCTCGTCATGGCCCTGGTGGTCTCGCTTGCCGCCGTCGCGACGGCTCTCGCCGGGCCCATCGCCTTCGTCGGCTTGGCGGTGCCTCACCTCGTGCGCGCGGTGGCCGGACCGCGCATCGGCTGGCTGCTCGCGCTGAGCGCGCCCACCGGCGCCGCCGTGGTGCTGCTTGCCGACGTCGCTGGCAGGCTCGTCGCGCGGCCGGGTGAGATCTCTGTGGGGATAGCGACGGCGCTGGCCGGGGGCGCGCTGCTGGCCGTGCTCGCACGTCGCATGCGGGTGGTGACGCTGTGACCGGCACCTCTGCTCGTCGCGCGACGGAGCGGCCCGCGGGGCGCATGCCGCGCTCCACGTGGGTGCCGCTCGCGCTGGGCGCTGGCGTGGTCGTGAGCATCGTGCTCTCGCTCGCTGTGGGCCAAATCGCGCTGCCGCTGCCCGAGGTGCTGAAGGCCGCCGTGGGGATGCCCTCCGAGGGTGCCGACTTTGTGGTGGGCCAGCTGCGGGCTCCCCGCGCGTACACGGCGGCGCTCGTGGGGGCGATGCTCGCCACCTCGGGCGCGCTCATGCAGTCGGTGGCGCGCAACCCACTCGCGTCGCCGGACCTGTTGGGCGTCACCTCGGGGGCCTCGGCGGCCGCGGTCACGGCCATCGCCGTGCTGGGCACCACCAACTCCCTCACGCTCGCGCCGTTCGCGGTGGCGGGCGCGCTGGCGACGGCTGCATTGATCACGGCGCTGGGATGGCGCGGAGGTATCCAGCCGATGCGCATGGTCCTGGCCGGTATTGGAGTGGGCTTTGTGGCCACGTCCGTGACCACCTACCTGCTCACAAAGCTTCCCGAGAGGGTGGTCGGATCCGCGTATCTGTGGACGGTTGGCTCGACGAACGCCCGGGTCTGGCTGCACGTGGTGATCGCGGCGTCGGCGGTGGCCGTGCTGCTGCCGGCTGCCGCGTGGCTGCAGCGCAGGCTGCGCGTGATGGAGATGGGCGACGACCTCGCCGCGGCGCTCGGCGTGAACCTTGTGCGCGTGCGGCTCGCCGCGATGGCGCTCGCCGGCATCGCCGCGGGCCTCGCCACGGCCGTCACCGGGCCTATCGGATTCGTGGCGCTGGTGGCGCCCGCCATCGCGCGCCGCTTGGTGGGCTCGGGGGCGATTGCGCTGGGCGCTTCTGCCGTGACGGGGGCGCTGCTCACCTCGCTGGCGGACCTGATCGCGCGAGAGGCGCTGTCGCCCACGCAGCTGCCGATCGGCCTGGTGACAGCCGCGTTGGGCGCCCCGTACCTGCTGGTGCTGCTGGCCAGGATGCGGCGCGCGTTCTAGGGTCCTGACCCCCTGGATTTACGCAATTGACTTGTTGCGTAAATAGAAGTTAGGGTTGCCTTACTCGCCGCCCCGCGCGGCCACGATCCCTTGGAGACCTCATGTGTGGCATGCCCTCGGACGCCCCCGGCGCCCCGGAAGCGAGCCGTCCGTGAGCGCCGCTCCCGCATCGGCACAGGGCCCCGCGCTACGCACGTCGGCCCGCTCCCCGCGCCTCACCGCGACCCGGCTTGGACTCGCGTACGGCAAGGCCCGAGTGGTCCATGACCTCTCGCTCGACGTGCCGCAGGGCAAGTTCACGGCGATCATCGGCCCCAACGGCTGCGGCAAGTCCACGCTGCTGCGCGCGCTCGCCCGCCTGCACGCGCCTCAGCAGGGTGCCGTGCTGTTGGACGGCCGCGACATCCACGACATGCCCACGCGCGAGGTGGCCCGCGAGGTGGGGCTG
>QKAX01000205.1 GCA_003246255.1 Demequina lutea | reverse complement strand
GAGGTGCAAGACTGGCCCCATGCACGAGCGCGCCGGAACCGTTGCCCTGCCCGAAGACCTGATTGACGTGGACGCGCTGCTGGGCGCGTACTTCGACAAGGTCCCTGACCCCGCCGATGTGAACCAGAAGGTCGCGTTCGGCACCTCGGGCCACCGCGGCTCGGCGTTCGACACGGCCTTCAACGAGGCGCACATCGTAGCCATCACCGCCGCGATCGTGGAGTACCGCCGGTCGCAGGGCATCGACGGCCCCCTGTTCATGGGCAAGGACACGCACGCGCTCTCCGGCCCCGCGCAGGACACCGCGCTTGAGGTGCTCGCCGCGGCCGGCGTGGAGACCCGCATCGATGCGCGCGACGGCTTCACGCCCACCCCGGCCGTGTCGCTCGCGATCCTGGTGGCCAACGGCGCGGTGAGCGAGGCGGGGCTGCGGACGTCGGGCTCTGGCCTGGCCGACGGCATCGTCATCACCCCCAGCCACAACCCCCCGCGCGACGGCGGCTTCAAGTACAACCCGCCGCACGGCGGCCCCGCCGACACCGACGCCACCAGCTGGATCGCGGGCCGCGCCAACGAGCTGCTCAAGGGCGGCGCGTGGAAGCAGGTTCCGCGCTTCCAACTGGCCAAGGCGAAGGCGGCGGACACCACGCAGGGCTTCGACTTCCTTGACCTCTACCTCAACCACCTGCCCTCCGTGATCGACTTTGACGCGATCCGCAAGGCCGGCGTGCGCATCGGCGCTGATCCCCTTGGTGGCGCCTCGGTGGACTACTGGGGCGCGATCGGCGAAGAGTTCAAGCTTGACCTCACCGTGGTGAACCCCAAGGTGGACCCGGCGTGGAGCTTCATGACGCTGGACTGGGACGGCAAGATCCGCATGGACTGCTCGTCGCCGTACGCCATGGCGAGCCTGCGCAAGTTGATGGAGGGCGCGAACGCGCCGTACGACATCGCCACGGGCAATGACGCGGACTCGGACCGTCACGGCATCGTCACCCCCGACGGCGGCCTCATGAACCCCAACCACTACCTCGCGGCGGCCATCGCGTACCTCTACGACGGCGCGCGGCCCGAGTGGCCGGCCGATGCCAAGATCGGCAAGACGCTCGTCTCGTCGTCGCTCATTGATCGCGTCGGAGCCGACCTTGGCCGCACAGTGGTCGAGGTGCCAGTGGGCTTTAAGTGGTTTGTGCCCGGCCTGCTGCGCGGCGATGTGGCGTTCGGCGGCGAGGAGTCCGCAGGGGCGTCGTTCCTGCGTCGCGACGGTCGCGTGTGGTCCACCGACAAGGACGGCCTGATTCTCGCGCTGCTCGCCTCCGAGATCACCGCCACCACCGGCAAGTCCCCCTCCGCGCTCCATCGTTCGCTCACCGAGCGCCTGGGCGAATCCTGGTACGCCCGTGTGGACGCGGCCGCTACCAAGGAGGAGAAGGCCAAGCTGGGCAAGCTGAGCCCCTCGCAGGTGACGGCGCAGGAGCTCGCTGGCCAACCGATCACCGACAAGCTCACCTCGGCGCCCGGCAATGGCGCGTCCATCGGCGGACTCAAGGTGACGACGCCCGACGCGTGGTTCGCCGCACGCCCCTCCGGCACCGAGGACGTCTACAAGATCTACGCGGAGTCGTTCGTCTCGGAGGCCCACCTGGGCGAGGTCCAGGCGGCCGCGCGCGAGGTCGTGTCGGAGGCCTTGGCGGACTAGCGCGCCGCCGGCGCCACCCGCTCCACCCACGCGAGCAGACCGTCGGCGATGTCGGCGAACGTCTCGCCCACGAGGTCCGGCGCGGCGTCCGCCGGGGTGAGGGCCGGGTCGCACACGAGCGCCGTGGCGGCCCCCAGCGCCGCACCCGGCGCGAGGTCGTTGACCCAGATGTCGCCCACGCACATCACCGGACCCACTGCCGCGCGCGACGCGACCAAGGGCGTGAGCCCCGCGGGCTTGCCCAGCGACACCCGCACCTCGTCAAACAGTCCGGCAAGCCCAAGCGACGCCAACGCCTCCTCGAGCCGAATCGCGGGGGAGTTGGTGGCCAGGATGCGCCACGCGCGGCCCTCGACGGCGCGCAGCACCTCAGCGAGAGAGTCCGGCACCCACACGGGCGCGGCATCGGTCGCCAGCTCGGCGCGCGAGTCGTTGTAGGCAGCCTGCAGCGCCTCGCCCACCAGGCCAGCCCGCTCAGCCACGATCCGCACAGCGTCGTATGCGTCGCGCGCGGCCACCCCCGCGGCGTCCGCCACCGAGGAGGGCGAGACCGCCGCCGCCAGGGCCGCATCGGCGTCGGCGCCGCTCAGGCGCGACGCGACCTGCCGCGCATACGCGAGCATCGGGCCGTCGCCCAGCGCGACGGTGCCGTCAAAGTCAAAGATCAGCGAGGCGCGCGGGGACGGCGACGAGGTCGGGGACATGAGGTACAGCCTATGGACAGCGCGCCGCGCCTCCCCGGCAAGCCCGCCCCCGCATGTCACGGTGGGGCCATGAAGCGGTGGGGACTCGCCATGCTGGCGGCGCTGGTGACGCTGGGCCTGAGCGGCTGCCTGCGCTTCACGGCGGACCTCACGGTCTCCCCCGACGACACCGTCTCCGGCACCTACATCGTGGCCGTCAAGGACGGCACCGGGGAGTCGTACGGCATGAGCGACGGCGACTTCGCGCGCGCCATCTGGCAGGACTACCCGCAAGCGTCGCGCCTGGGTGACACGAGCATCGGCGACTGGAGCGGTGACAGCTACACGGGCATCGAGATCACCTTTGCCGACGCCCCGCTCGCCAACTTCTCCCCCACGGCCGACGCGTGGGGCATCACGCGCGCGGGCGATACGTTCGTGGTCTCGGGGCCATCCGACGCGAGCGCCGCCGCGGCCGATGCGACCGAGGAGACCGGTGGGGCCTTCGACGGCCAGCTCGACGAGCTGGGCGAGTCCCGCATTCTGCTCACCGTCACGTTCCCCGGCAACGTCGCGAGCGCCAACGGCGACGTGAGCGGCCGCACCGTCACGTGGGACCTGCAGCACGGGCCTGAGCAGCTTGAGGCGACGGGGTCCGCGGTGGCCCGCCGGGACAACGCGGTGATCGTGTCCTACGCGGTCCTGGGCCTGTTGGTGGCCGGCGGAGTCGCGTACGGCCTTGCCGGGAGGCTCGCCCGCCGCTCGCCATAGCGGCCCCCAGCCGAACATGGGAGGGTAAGGGCCATGAAGAGCTTTGCACGCGTGGCCGCCGTGGCCGCGATCGCCGTCCTCGCCCTCTCGGGCTGCCTCCGCTACAACGTGGACATGACGCTGTCCTCGGACAACACGGCGTCGGGTTCGATTGTGTTGGCCGTGCAGGAGGGCGTGGGCGAGCAGATGGGCCTCGAGTCCGATCAGGCCGCACTCGATCAGCTCTTCGAGGGCGAGACGTTTGGCGACGCGTACACGGAGACCGATTACGCGGCCGACGGGTTCGTGGGCAAGGAGTACACCTTCGAGTCCCTGCCGATCGAGGAGCTTGGCGACTTCGCCGATCTGTTCACCATCACCCGCGAGGGTGGCGACTTTGTGGTGGCGGGCACTGAGCCGCCGTCCACCGAGGACGATGCCTCCGAGGTGCCGGAGGGCGCCGAGTCCTACCTGAGCATCACGTTCCCCGGCGAGGTGACGTCGTCAAACGGCACCGTCGAGGGCACCACAGTGACGTGGGACCTGTTCACCACGTACGAGCCTCTCTCCGCCGTGGGCGCAGCGTCCACCGGTGGGCTGCCGTTCCCACTGTGGGTGCTGATCGTCATCATCGTGGCGGCCGCGATCGTGATCGTTGGCGTGATCGTGGGCGCCGTATTGCTCTCCCGTCGCGGCGGCTCTCCTGCCGCGGCCCACGTGCCGGTGGTGGGCGAGGACCAGGTGGCGACCTTCCCCGCCGAGGTGACGCCCGCCACGCAGTCCCCAGCGCCCGACGCTGTGGTGGACGGCAGCGGCGACGGCGAGGCAGACTCGAAGGCGTGACCACACGTCTGACGCGCGCGGCAGCGCTGCTGGGTATCGCCGTCGCGCTCACGGGCTGCGTCCGCTTCACCTCTGACAACACGTTCAGCTCTCACGACACCGTGTCGCAGGACACGATCATCGCCTTCGAGCCAAGCGCCGCGGAGCAGTTGGGCATCGACCTGACCGACTTCACGGCCGACGCGATGAGGGAGCAGGGCGCCACTTTCCCCGGGATCGACCCGTCAAAGGTGGCCATCACCGACTACTCCGAGGGCGACCTTCGCGGCGTGCGCATCGTGGCCACCGACCTCACTCTCGACGAGATCAACTCGGTGTCATCAGCGGGTGCCGACCAGCTGGGGCTTGGCCTCGGAGCCCCACTCACGGTGACGCGGGAAGACGACGACTACGTGGTGAGGGTCTCCGCCGGTCAGGGCGGGGAGCTGTCCCAGGCCGTCGGATCGGGGCAGGTCGCGCTCGTGGCGAACGCAGTGGACGTGGAGGTCTCGGTCACATTCCCGGGGCCCGTGCGCTCGGCGACCGCCGGCGAGGTCAATGGCAAGACCGTCACCCTGGGCCTCGAGGATCTGCTGGGCTCGGGCGACATCGAGATTCGCGGCCAAGCCACCGACGGAATCGCGTGGGGACCCCTGTTGCAGTGGGGCGGCATCGTGCTGGTGGCCCTGCTGATAGTTGGCGGCGCCGCCGCGCTGATAGCGCAGGATCTCCGCGCACGCCGGCGCACAAACCTTGCGCCGCTGCCCCCCTCCGACGCGAAGGCCGATGCCGACGCAGCACCCGCGGAGCCGGACACCCGGGAGGAGTAGCGGCGCGAGTCGTCGGCCATTGGTGAGACCATGTCCAGCGTGTCTTCGCCCTACCGTGCCCTCCTCGCCCGCCCTGGGGCGGCCCAGTTTGTCTTTGCCGGACTGATCTCGCGCCTGCCCATCTCGACCTTCAACATCTCAGCGATTCTGATGATTCAGATCCAGTACGACCGCTGGGAGATCGCGGGCCGCGTGGCCGCCGTGGGCGTCATCGTGTGGGCGCTGCAGACGCTGCCCACCGCGCGCTGGATCGACCGCAGCGGCCAGCGCAAGATGATCCCGCTCACTGTCGCGTTCGTGACGGGCGTGGCCATTCTCATCGCCACCGCCATGTCGCACGGGCCGGAGTGGATGCTGTGGCTCGGGGCAGCGATCGGTTCGCTGTCTGGCCCCCTCGGCTCGCTCACGCGCGCCCGCTGGTCGCACATCCTCGACAACGACGACGACATTCACGGCGCCTTCTCGCTCGAGGGCGCGCTTGATGAGGTGCTGTTTGTGGCGGGACCCGCGCTGGTGACGTTCCTCGCCTACGCCGTGCACCCGGCGTCTGGACTGGTGATCGCCGCCGTGGGCATGAGCGTGGGCATGGCCCTGCTGCTGGCCCGCACCGACACTGAGCCCCCTGCCAGCAAGGGCACGGGAGCCACGGGTCTTGGCCTCAAGGTGCCGCCCGGCGTGATCGCCGTGGCCCTCACCGCCGCCGCGCTGGGCGCAATGTTTGGTGCCTTCGACATCTCCACCGTGGCCTTCGCCGAGTCAGCCGGCCACGAGTCGCTGGGTGGCGCGGTGCTGGGCATCATCTCGGCCGGTTCGTTTGTGGGCGGCCTCGCCTTCGGTGCCCGCAAGTGGTCCACCCCGCTGTGGGCGCGACTGTTGCTCACCTCCACGGCACTCGCGATCGGGTTCACCGCGCTGTCGTTCGCGCCCACTCTCGCCTGGTACACCGGCATCGGGTTCCTGGCGGGCATGACCATCGCTCCCACCATCACCTCGCAGGACTCAGTGGTGCAGCGCCTGGTGAAGCAGTCCCAGCTCACCGAGGGCATGGCCTGGCTGCGCGTGGGCCTCGGCGCCGGCGTGGCCGCCGGCAGTTGGCTTGCCGGACGCCTCATCGACACCGAGGGCTACCGCTCGGGGCTTCACGTGGTGGCCATCTCCGCGATCTTTGTGGCCGTCGCTGCGGTCGCGGGCATCTACTGGGTGCGCCGCGACACGCTGCGCGGACGTCCCCGTCACGACGACGTGCCGCCTGGTGGCCCGCACGGCGAGCAGCCGCCGATGCTGCCGGTGGTCTAGCAGGCGCAGTCGCGGTAGGTGACAGCGATGTTCGTGGACGTCTTCCAGCCGACCACGCCCCGCTGGCCCACAGTGTCAAGCTCTCCCGGCGTCGGAGCCGGACCGATCGGCGCGCCCAGTGGCGAGGCGGCGTCGAGCAAGACCTCGGAAGGCTCGACGTCGTTCGCCCCGGTATCGCACTGGACGCCGAGCGTCTCGGCGTCGATCCAGTCGCCCACGACGCACCCGTCGCCCAGCGGATTCGAGGTCACCTCGTCGCGCCCCAGGTCGTACACCACAAAGCGGCCAGCGGACTGCCAGTAGTCACCGTCTGGCCCGCTCACCTCTTCGGTCAGCTCGAGCACGACAGCGCCGCCGTCGGCCCGCACGAGGGGCGTGAGCCGAGGGCTCGCGAGCGCCTCATCCGGCCCCAGCTGGACGTCGCGCGAGAGGGCCGCGACTGTCCAGCCCTCGAGCAGCGACCAACGGTAGAAGCGCGACACCGCTGAGCCGTCGTCGGCGGTGCCGTGGGCCTCCCAGAGCTCGTCACCGTCCGTGTCCACGGCAAGAGGCTCCAGCGTGTCGGTGGGAACGCCCCCTGGCATCGTGAGCCGCAGAGGCGTGAGGGTGCCCGTCTCAAGGTTCAGGGCGGCGGAATTGGCGCTGCCGGTCGCGTCCGCGGGTGTGATGGCGCGCCACACGATCACCTCGCGCTGCTCCTCATGCCACGCGACCACCCGCAGGTCGTGCGACCACTCAAGGGGCAACGTGGCCGCCAGGTACCGCACGCCCTTGGGGTTCTCCAGGTACACCACTGCGGGGGTGAGGTCGGGATTGCTGTCGCCGTAGGGGTCGAGCGCCATCGAGAACGAGTCGACAGTCCAGCCCTCGCCCGCCTGGTCCAACACGTCCGGCGTGAGTTCGTAGGCCTGGGGATAGGCGTCGCCGGCCGACGGCGACGGGACGGCCACCGCCTCCGACGGCGCTGGGGTGGGCCGCTGCGACGCCGAGACGTCGAGCGCGTGCCCGGCAGGCTCACTGTCGCCGCCCCACCACTGGCTCACAGCCAGCGAACCGACGGCCAGCACCGCCACTGCGGCGAACGATGCCGCCATCGTGGTGACGGCCCGCACGCGCCTGCGCCGACGCGACGCGCCCACCACGCGGGCCGCGATCGCGTCTACTGTGGCATCGGCTTCGTGTAGCTCGCCCCTGCGCGCCGCCTCGCCCAGCATCCTGCCCAGTTCGTCAGCCACGACGCGCCTCCTCTCGCGACTCGACAGCACTGAACTCGGGTTCCTCGAGCGGCAGGTCGAGGAGCAGCGCCCGCGACAGCTTGCGGACGCCGTCGTAGACGTAGCGCTTGACCGCGCCCTCTGACAGGCCCAACGCGTTCGCCGTCTCGCGAGTCGAGAGCTGCTCAAGGTGCCGCAGCACCACACACGCGCGTTCCTTGGGGCTCAACGCGGCCAGGGCCTCGTCGAGGACCTCGCGGGAGCCCATGCCCACGTCGGCCGCCTCGGCAAACCGCTCCGGTTGCGCCGCGATCCGCTGCACTGTGGCGCGGTCGCGCCTGGCCCTCCGTGCGGTGTCCACGTAGCGGGTGGCGATGGCTCTGCGGACATACGCCTCGGCGGCGGCGAGGCCGTCGAGTCGGCGGTTCTTGCTGAACGTCGCGACGAGCGCCTCCTGCACCAGATCCTCGGCCGCGGCGCGGGAGCCCGTGAGCGTCGAAGCGAAGCCCACGAGCGCGCCGTATCGCGCGCGCACCAGCTCAGTCGCCACGGCTTCCCATCCCCTGCTCACGCTCGAATCCCCTCAGGTCGTTACAGGGAAGACGCGGCGAGCGCTGGATCGGTTGGGGTCACTCCGAGCCGATGCCGTAGCCGACACAGCCCACCACGTCGGTGTTGGCGGCCACCAGCAGCGGTACCGCGTACCCATAGCGGGTGTCCACAAGGGTGCAGCCGTTGACGCCCGTCACCAGCACCAGCCCGTCTCCCGCGTCCCGGAACACTGGTGCGCGCAGACCGTTGACGGGCAAACCCTCGCCGCTGCGCGCGACCACCACCTCGTCGCCGTCCACCGTGACGCGCAGATCGTAGATCGAGCCGTCCTCGAGTGCGGAGGTGGCGGTGATGGAGCCATCCGGCGACGTCACGGTCGCCGCTGTCCAGGTGGGTGCCTCGCCCCCCGCGTACAGACGAACGGCGCCATCTGCTGGGACCTCGTAGACGTCCTCCTGATCAGCGAGGTAGCAGACCACCAGAGGGGTGCCTTCCTGCGTCACGCCGCTGAGCGTGCACCACGGGTCCACGAGCGCGCTGTAGTCGGGCCGGATCACCCGGGTGGTCATGTCAGTGAGGTGCACCGCCAGCAACGTCGGCTCTCCAGGAGGCCCGGAGTTCTCGCTCGCGAGCTTCGAGTCAACCTGGGAGTAGTACTCGGAGAAGGCCCACTCGCCGGTGGGTGACGCGTAGAAGCCCCAGGGCGTCACCCCGGCGCTGAGCGGCACCTCGCCCCACCCCGTGTCCTCGCTCCACCATTCGAGCTCCGCCTTCTGGGTCCACGTCTGCGTGTCATA
>QKAX01000157.1 GCA_003246255.1 Demequina lutea | reverse complement strand
ATCCTGTCGCAGGACATCTCGTGGAGCACGGGCCTGTATGCGGACGAGCGCGTGGTGGCCACGCGCGCCACCGACGCCGAGCGTGCGGTGGCGGACAGCATCGTCGCGGCCCTACCCCGGCTCGTGGAGGGCGGCAACGGCGTGGCCTACGCCCGGGTGGATCTGCTTCCCGCCGACGAGGGGCCCGTGCTGCTCGAGCTCGAGCTCACCGAGCCGTCGCTCTTTCTCGCGTGCCGTGAGGGCGCGGCTGAGCGCGCGGCGGCGGTATTTGGGACGCTGTAGCCGCCCGTTAGTTCACCATGCCCGCGCGTCGCTTGACGCTCGGGCCCGGTGGCACCAGGCTTGGCGCAGGACCCCCGCGGTCCTGGGGGGTCCCACGCGTCGTCGCTACGGAAGGCCGCTGCATGCGCCGTGAGTTCGCACTCCCGGAGGAGCGTCCCGTCATCGTCATGACGGAAGAGATGCCCTACCCGCTGGAACGTGCATGGGTGGCCCGCTACGAGCCGCTGTACCTGGCGCAATGGTGGCGCCCGCGTGGCTATTCGAACCCCATCGTCGAGTCTGACCTGATGTCGGGCGGCCTGTGGCGCATCGTGCAGCGCGACCCGGAGGGCAACGAGTTCGCGTTCTACGGGCAGTACGAGGAGGTCGACGCGATGGAGTCGGTGGTGCAGACCTTTGTCTCCGAGCTCTTCCCGCACCTCACCACCCGATTGACCACGGAGTTCGCGACCACCGAGCGGGGCACGCTCGTGGTGACGACGCACGACCTGCTGTCCGACGCCAACCGACATGGGTACATGCGGATGGGCGCGCTGGAGCGTATGGCCGAGTCCTCCGAGAACTACGACCGCCTGCTGACTCAACTCATGTCGCGCTGACAGCAGTGTGACGTACGTCACACTTGCTCGCCTAGCGCGGTATGACGCCTCTCGCTAGGATTGTTGTCGAAGCCAACAAACTGAGACCGGCCGTTCGCGCCACCAGCGCCGCCGATCCGCCCAACGCAGGGCCAACCACCCACTGGTCCAGCGAAAGGACACTGGTCACACCATGTACGAGAGCGACACCCGCGCCCCCGACACCACCGAGATTCCGCTGGCCCGTAAGTCGGACCGCGTCGAGTCTCCGCAGCAGTACGAGACCTGGCGGGACTACGCCTTCTCCGACGGCAGCGAGTGCGACCGCGGCCGCCGCGCGTAGCCACCACTCGCCCCCTTCGCCGCGTGCCAGACTGAAGGCATGCCTCAGCTTCACCCGCTCCGGGGAGTTCCCGTCGAGCACCTCCGCAAGCGCACCTCCATCAAGTGGCGGGCCTACGAGCCCGACGTACTGCCCCTGTGGGTCGCCGAGATGGACGTTGACCTGGCGGACCCCATCCGGGAGCGCCTCGAGCGCGCGCTCCGCGATGGCGACGCCGGCTACCCGGGCGACGCCCCGCTGGTCGACAGCTTTGTCTCGTTCGCCACGGCGCGCTGGGAATGGCCCACGCTGGACGCCAAGCTGGTGCGCCCCGTCGGCGCCGTGATCCCCGGCTATACCGACGCGCTGCTGCAGGCCGCCGGCCCTGGCGGCACCGTCGTCGTCACGTCGCCCGTGTATCCGCCGTTCTATTCGTATCTGCGCGAGGCGGGCCTCACGGTGGTGGAGGCGCCGCTCACCGAAGCGATGCGCCTTGACCACGGCGCGATCGACAACGCGCTAGGCGCGGCCACCGCCGGAGGTGCCCCCGGCGTCGCGATCCTGCTGTGCAACCCCCACAACCCGGGCGGCGCGCTCCACACGCGCGCCGAGCTGGAGCAGCTCGCCGCGGTGGCGGCAGCACGGGGCGCCGTGGTCGTCTCCGACGAGATCCACGCGCCGCTCGTCTACGCGCCCGGCGTGTTCACGCCGTACCTCACGGTGGATCCGGCCGCGTCAAAGGCGTGGAACCTCGCCGCGTGGCCCGCCGCGCTGCTCGTCTTTGGGCCCGAGGCCGCCGATGCCCACGCCGAGTTTGTGAAGGGCGCTCACCACTGGCCCACGCACTTTGGCGTGCTGGCGCAGGAGGCGGCGTACAGCGAGGGCGGCGAGTGGCTCGACGGCGTGCTCGCTGACCTCGACGAGAACCGCGTGATCCTGGGCAACCTGCTCGCGGAGCACCTGCCCGGCGTGAAGTACCTGATGCCGGAGGCCACCTACCTCGCATGGCTCGACTGCCGCGAGCTCGGCCTGGGCGACGATCCGGCAGCCGTGTTCCTCACGCAGGGCCGCGTGGCCCTCAACTCGGGGCCCACGTTTGGCAGTGGAGGCGCGGGCCACGTGCGCCTCAACTTTGCGACCACTCCCGAGATTCTCGAGGAGGCAGTGCGTCGCATGGCATCCGTGCTGTAGCGGCGCGGTCTCGCTCGTCGCACCACCCCACCGCAGACGTCCCCCCTGGTAGCCGCCTCGCGCATACCCGGGCGGGCATGGGACACTGGTCCCATGCGCCGCTCGGAACGTTTGCTACGTGCCGTGGCCGCTGCATGCATGTCGACGGGCGTCGCGCTCGGGATGCACGTCGCCGGCGGCGGCTCGATGCCCGCCGCGCCCGGCATCGTCGTTCCGCTCGCGCTCGCCTTTGTGGTGTCGGCGCAGCTCGCGTCAGTCGCGATGTCGCGGTGGCGCCTGGCGCTCGCGGTGATCGCCTCGCAGGCGGCGTTCCACGCCACCTTCGTGTTCGGCGCGGGAGGCTCGCTGGGGGTCGTGGGCAACGATCCTCACGCCGCGCACGACGCAGGTTCGCTCGTGCTCGACTCCTCGGGCATCGTCGCCGCGCACCACCACACGTCCACGAGCCCCGCCATGCTCGCCGCGCACGCGCTCGCCGCCGTCGTCACCTATGTGCTGCTGCGCCGCGCCGACGTGCTGCTCGCCTGGGGCGCTCGCCTCGCGCGGGCGCTGTGGTCGCGGTTGGCGCTGCCTGCCGTTCCGCTCATGGCCAGGCCCGCGGTTCGCGCCGCCGCCTGGACCCCCACGCTCACGCGCACCCGCGTGGCGTCCACCCCGCGCCTGTTGCGCGGACCCCCGGTCGCTCTCTCCTCAGACCGTTAACCCCCCGCGCACCCACACCTCCGGCGGCGCGCACCCCCACACCTTTTTGAGAGAGAACTACCCATGCGTACTTTGTCCCGCGCCGCCATCCTGGCGACGATTGCCCTTGCCCTCGCCGCCTGCTCCACGGGCGGCTCCGGCGCCGATGCCGATTCCCTCACCATCAACGACACCTGGGTCAAGGCCGCCGAGAGCGGCATGACTGCCGCATTCGGCGTGGTCACCAACGACTCCGACCACGACATCACCATCGTGGGCGCCAGCTCCGATGCCGCGACCATGGTGGAGCTCCACGAAGTGGTGGACGCCGTCATGCAGCAGGTCGACGGTGGGCTCACCATCCCGGCCGGAGGCGAGCTCACGCTGCAGCCAGGCGGCTTCCACCTCATGTTCATGGGCATCCCGGCGCCCCTCATGGCCGGCGACGAGGTGTCCGTGACCCTCGAGCTCGAGGATGGCTCCACGCTGCCGTTCACGGCCGTCGTCAAGGACTTCACCGGCGCCGACGAGGAGTACGCCGGCGACATGGACATGGACCACGAGTCGATGGAGGGCATGGACATGTCGGCATCGCCGTCGCCGTCCGCCATGGAGGGCATGGACGACTGATGGCGGTCCACGACATCACCCCCGAGGGCGCCGCTCACGCGCCCTCGGGCGGGCCGTCGCGTCGCGGCTTTCTCGCCGCGGGCGCGGGTGCCGCGGGCCTTCTCGCGGGGGCCGCGTCGGGCATCGGCCTGGAGCGGGCGGGCGCCATCCCCGGCCGGCCCGCGCGCCCGGACGATGCCGGCGTCAACGGCCAGCGCGTCGTCCCGTTTTACGGCGAGCACCAGGCCGGCGTGACCGCGTTCCCCGGCGCGTTCGCGGCCTTCGTGGCGCTCGATCTGTTGCCCGGCGTGACGCGCGACCGCCTCGCGGCGTGGATGCGCGTCATCACCGACGACGCGGCGCGGCTCACGCAGGGGCGCGCGGCGCTCGCCGACATCGAGCCCGAGGTGGCGGCCACGCCCGCCGGGCTGACCATCACCGTGGGCTTTGGGCCGGGCTTTGTGGCGGCCGCCGGCGGCGAGAGGCCCGCATGGCTCGAGCCGCTGCCCGCGTTC
>QKAX01000169.1 GCA_003246255.1 Demequina lutea | reverse complement strand
GCGTCCGTCGTGAGGCCCGAGTAGTCGCCGTCCGCGAAGACCTGCTTGTCGCCGGTCCAATCGGCCTCGTATCCGTACCGGAGCAGGGAGTACGCGCCGGGCACATAGTGCACCTCGTCGAACACGAGCGTGCGAGGCGTGCCCAGGTTGGCGAACCGCAGCCAGCCGGCCAGCAGGGTGACGGACCCGGCCATCACCCACGCACGAAAGCGCCACAGGGTCACCAGGAGGCGGGCCGAGATCACGGCACGAGCCTACGGCCTGGTGCGGGGTGGGCGTGTGAGGTGGGCGAGGCGGCGGACTGTGCGCGGCCTGCGCGTC
The DNA here is from genome assembly GCA_003246255.1 of Demequina lutea. Lineage (GTDB taxonomy): Bacteria > Actinomycetota > Actinomycetes > Actinomycetales > Demequinaceae > Demequina > Demequina lutea_A. The sequence goes on along the minus strand of QKAX01000169.1, from coordinate 8,462 downwards.
AGCGCTAGCCGCCCCTCCCTGCTACTCCGACTGCACCCGTACCCCGCGCAGGCCCCGCATCCGGCGGTGCGTGCCGCTGCTGCGTGGGCCCCGTACCCCGCGCGGGCCCCGTACCCCGCGCGCTCAGTGACTGTGGAATCGAGGCCAGCGCGCCCAGCAGCTGCGCAGACCCAGCATCGACAGTCACTTAGTGACGAGCGTGCGCCACCGTGCCGACGCGAGGGGCCCGCCGCCGCGCCACCGCGCCGCCGTGCCGCCGGGCCCCCGCCCCTCCGCTCACGCACGGTGTGCCAGTCTTGAGCCATGTCTGGGCGCATCGTGGTGGCGGCAACGCCGATTGGCAACATCGGCGACGGCACCGCCCGCCTGTGGGACGCCCTGCGCACGGCCGACGTCGTGGCCGCCGAGGACACCCGCGTCACCCGCGAGCTCGCCGCACGCGCCGAGCTCAGCATCCGGGGCGAGCTCGTCGCGGTGCACGATCACAATGAGGGCGCGGCCGCCGAGGCGCTCGTGGCGCGGGCGGCGGCCGGCGAAACGATCCTGCTGGTGTCCGATGCCGGCATGCCCCTGGTCTCGGACCCGGGCTACCGGCTCGTGGTCGCGGCGATCGAGGCGGGCGTGCCCGTGGAGGTGCTGCCCGGGCCGTCGGCGCCACTGGCCGCGCTCGCCCTGAGCGGCCTGCCCACGGATCGCTTCGCGTTCGAGGGCTTCCCGCCGCGCAAGGAGGCGGGCAAGGCCGATGCGTTCGCCGCGCTCGCTGCCGAGGAGCGCACGCTGATCTTCTTCGAGTCCCCGCATCGGCTTGCGGCCACGCTGGCGTCGATGGCGGAGTCGTTTGGCGCCGACCGCCGCGCGTCCGTCTCGCGCGAGATCACCAAGAAGTTCGAGGAGACCCGCCGCGGCTCGCTCGCCGAGCTTGCTGGGTGGGCCGAGGAGGCGCACCCCAAGGGCGAGATCGTGATCGTGGTGGCCGGCCGCCCTGCGCACGCGCCCTCGTTGCCAGCGCTCGTGGACGAGGCGCTGGCTCGAGTGGAGGCGGGCGAGCGCGCCAAGACGGTGGTGGCCGAGCTGGCCCAGACGTTCGGGGTGCCGCAGCGCGACCTCTACGCGGCCGTGGTGGCCGCGCGGTCCGGCCGCTAGACCTGGCGCGCCCCACGCGGGAGGCTCCACGGCGTCGGGGCCCGCCCCATCCCACTGAAGCCGCCCGGACTCAGCCGCCACCCACGCCGATAGGATGTTCGCCATGTCGCGCATCCTCTCGGCCGTTGCCTGGCCGTATGCCAACGGGCCTCGTCACATCGGGCACGTCGCGGGCTTTGGTGTCCCGTCCGACGTGTTCAGCCGCTACATGCGTATGGCGGGCCACGATGTGCTCATGGTGTCGGGCACCGACGAGCACGGCACGCCCATTTTGGTGCAGGCCGAGCGCGAGGGCGTGACCCCGCAGGAGCTCGCGGATCGCTACAACCGCGTCATTGTTGAGGACCTCACCCAACTGGGCCTCACCTATGACCTCTTCACGCGCACTACGACCGGCAACCACTACGCCGTGGCGCAGGAGCTGTTCCGCACCATTCACACCAACGGCTACATGGTGGAGCAGACCACCCGCGGCGCGATCTCCCCCTCAACGGGGCGCACGCTGCCGGATCGCTACATCGAAGGCACATGTCCCATCTGCGGCTACGACGGCGCTCGCGGCGATCAGTGCGACAACTGCGGCAACCAGCTGGACGCGATCGACCTCATCAACCCCGTCTCCAAGATCAACGGCGAGACTCCCAAGTTCATCGAGACCGAGCACTTCTTCCTCGACCTTCCCGCCCTCGCCGAGGCCCTGGGCGAGTGGCTGGGTGGTCGCACCGACTGGCGCCCCAACGTGCTCAACTTCTCTCTCAACCTGCTTAAGGACGTGCGCCCTCGCGCAATGACGCGCGACATCGACTGGGGCATCCCGGTGCCGCTCGAGGGCTGGGAGGACAACCCCGCCAAGCGCCTGTACGTGTGGTTCGACGCGGTGATCGGCTACCTCAGTGCCTCCATCGAGTGGGCGCGCCGCACCGGCGATCCCGACGCGTGGCGCCAGTGGTGGAACAACCCCGAGGCCCTGTCCTACTACTTCATGGGCAAGGACAACATCACCTTCCACTCGCAGATTTGGCCAGCCGAGTTGCTCGCGGCCAACGGCAAGGGCGATCGCGGCGGCCAGCTCGGTTCCTTTGGCGAGCTCCAGCTGCCCACCGAGGTGGTGTCGAGCGAGTACCTCACCATGGAGTCCAGCAAGTTCTCAAGCTCCCGCGGCCACGTCATCTACGTGCGCGACATGCTCTCCCGGTACCAGCCCGACGCCCTGCGCTACTTCATCGCCGTGGCGGGTCCCGAGTCCTCCGACGCCGACTTCACGTGGTCCGAGTTCAAGCGTCGCACCAACGACGAGCTCGTGGCGGGCTGGGGCAACCTGGTGAACCGCACGGCGTCGCTGCTGAACAAGAACGTCGGCTCGATCCCCGCGCTGGGCGAGCTTGCCGACGTGGACCGCGCCGCCCTTGCCCGCTCCGAGGCGGCCTTTGGCGAGATTGGCAACCTGATTGGCCTGCAGCGCCAGCGCCAGGCCATCTCCGAGGCGATGCGGGTGGTGGGCGATGCCAACAAGTACCTCGCAGACACCGCTCCGTGGAAGCTCAAGAACGAGGATCCTGAGCGCATGAAGACCGTGCTGGGCGTCGCCGCTCAGCTCGTGTCAGACGCCAACACGATGCTCTCGCCGTTCATGCCGCACTCCGCGCAGAAGGTCCACGAGGCCCTGGGCGGCACCGGCACCTTCGCGCCCATGCCGCACATCTCCGAGGTGGACGACCTCGACAAGGCGGGCCGCTCGTACCCGATCATCGAGGGCGACTACTCGGCGCAGCACGGCACGTGGCACCGCCACGAGCTGGTCGCTGGCACCGAGGTGCCCGCGCCGTCCCCCATCTTCACCAAGCTCGATGACGAGATGGTGGAGGCCGAGCTCGAGCGGATGCGGTCCGAGTAGTGGCCGACGCGACGTGGGCCGAGGCGCCCGAGGCGTTGCCCTCGCCGGTCGTCGACAACCACACGCACCTTGACTTCAACTTCAGGGGCGCCGCGCCGCGCACCCCGGCCGAGCGTATGGACGAGGCGGCGGCTGCGGGCGTGACGAGGGCCGTGCAGATCGGATGCGAGGTCGAGTCCGCGCGCTGGACCGTCGAGGCAGTTGCCGCCGACGCGCGGCTCGTGGGCGGCGTGGCCCTGCACCCCAACGAGGCGCCGCTCCATGCCTCGGGCGAGCATGCGTCGGGAATGGACTACGACGAGGCCTTCGCGGAGATCGCACGGCTCGCCCGCGCGCCGCGCATCCGCGTCATCGGCGAGACCGGTCTGGACTATCACCACACTGGCGAGCAGGGGCGTGCCGCGCAGATCCGATCCTTCAGGGACCACATCGCGCTGGCGAAGGAGCTCGACCTCGTGCTGCAGATTCACGACCGCGACGCGCACGCGGACGTGCTGGATGTGTTGGAGCGCGACGGAGCCCCGGACCTCACTGTCTTCCACTGCTTTGCCGGCGACGCGGGGATGGCCCGCCTGTGCGTGGACCGCGGCTACTACCTGAGCTTTGCCGGCAACGTCACCTTCAAGAATGCTGGCGATCTGCGCGCCGCGCTCGCTGTCACGCCGCTTGAGCGGGTGCTGCTCGAGACCGACGCCCCGTTCCTCACCCCGCACCCCCAGCGCGGTCGCGTGAACAGCCCCGCGCAGGTGGCGAACACCGCGCGCTGTGCCGCCGAGACCCTTGGTGAGTCGCTTGAGCGCGTGTGCGAGGTCGTCAACCGTACGTCCGAAGACGTGTACGGACCCTGGTAAATCCTCCGCAAAATCTCGTACCACACGTCCCTTTGGTTTGCGCGACGACGTGCCGATGTGAGACAAAAGGGCCAGAGCCCTGACGCCTTCACCACTAGGACTACATGAGTTATAGCAAGCTTCCGCCCGCTCCCGGCGGCCGACGCGAACGTCGGTTGCGGGAACAGGCGCGCCTGCGCACCTACCGCCAGGTGGCCGCTACGTCGGCCGTCGTGGCGCTCGCAGCAGGCACGTTCTCCACCGCCGGCGCCAGCGATTTTGCCCACACCTGGTTTGGTGCAGACGACGCGATCGCGCTCACCACCGAGGCCCCGCTGCAGGCGGCCGACGCTCAGGTGGAGGTGGTCACCGAGACCACCACCAACGAGATCGCCAATCAGACCATCGAGCAGCCGAACTTTGACCTCACGCAGGGCACCCGCGTGGTGGTGCAGGAGGGCGCCCCCGGCACCGAGATGGTGAGCTACACCGTCACCACGGTGGACGGGGTGGAGGTGGGCCGTACCCCGGGCATCGTGGTGGTGATGGACGAGCCCACCGACGAGATTGTGGCCGTGGGCGCGCTGACAATTCCTCCGGCCACGCCCGTGCAGCAGGGCTCTAATCGGGAGCTTGGCCAGCAGATGGCAGCCGACATGTACGGCTGGACGGGCGACCAGTGGGCGTGCCTCGACAATCTGTGGGCGCGCGAGTCAGGGTGGTCACACACCTCCCACAACACCGGCTCCGGCGCATACGGCATCCCCCAGGCGCTGCCGGGCAGCAAGATGGCCACCTACGGAGCTGACTGGGCCACCAATCCAGCCACGCAGATCAAGTGGGGCCTTGCATACGTCCAGGGCCGGCACGGCACTCCGTGCGGCGCGTGGTCTCACTTCACCCAGAAGAACTGGTACTAGTGCCGCCCGTTGATCTGCTTGGCCCGAGCGATATTCGTAGCCTGGCCGAGGCGCTGGGGACGGCCCCCACCAAGAAGTGGGGCCAGAACTTTGTTGTCGACTCGGGAACAGTGCGGCGCATCGTGCGGATAGCTGGTGTGGAGCCGGGCGACCAGGTGGTGGAGGTGGGCCCCGGGCTGGGTTCGCTGACCCTCGCTCTGCTCGAGGCCGGCGCCGAGGTCACGGCAGTGGAGATCGACCCGATTCTTGCCAAGGCCCTGCCGGACACCGTGGCCGCTCGCGCGGGTGCCGATGCCACGCTCACGGTGCTTCACCAGGACGCGTTGCAGATCGGGTCGCTGCCACACGCGCCCAAGCTCCTCGTGGCCAACTTGCCCTACAACGTCTCGGTGCCGGTGCTGTTGCACTTCCTTGAACACTTCCCCTCGCTGGAGCGGGTGCTGGTGATGGTGCAGGCCGAGGTGGCCGATCGCCTGGCCGCGCCGCCCGGATCGCGCACCTACGGCGTGCCGAGCGCCAAGGCCGCCTGGTACTGCGACGTGCGCCGCGCGGGCGATGTGGGCAGGGCCGTGTTCTGGCCAGTGCCTCGAGTGGACAGTGCGCTGGTGCTCATGGAGCGTCGCGCCCAGCCGCTGAGCGCCGTGCCCCGCGAGACAGTCTTCGCCGTGATCGATGCCGCCTTTGCCCAGCGGCGCAAGGGCCTGCGCGGCGCGCTCGCGGGGGTGGTGGGATCGGCCGCAGCGGCGGAGAAGGCCCTGCGCGCGGCGGGCATCGAGCCGCTGACCCGCGGCGAGCAGCTGGGCATCGAGGACTTTGTGCGCATCGCTGAGCAGGTGCCTGGCGTGGAGGCACTGCGATGACGGCTGGCCTTGCGACCGATGGGGTGGCGCGCAGGCTGGTGCGTGCCCGCGCCTCGGGCAAGGTCAATCTTCAACTCTCGGTGGGCCCCCGCCGCGAGGATGGCTATCACCCCCTGGCCACGGTGTTTCAAGCGGTGAACCTCTACGAGACCGTCACGGCCGCGACGCGCGCCGATGCCGCCATCACCCTCACCGTCTCGGCCGCGCCGGGCTTTGAGGGTGACCTCGACGGCGTCCCGCTCGACGAGACCAACCTCGCATGGCGAGCGGCCGAGGCCGTGCGCGAGGCCTACGGCATCGTGGATGGGGTTGACCTTCACATCGTGAAGGGCGTGCCCATCGCAGGTGGCATGGCGGGCGGAAGCGCCGACGCTGCTGCCGCGTTGGTGGCCTGCGCGGAGGTGTGGGACTGCGGTGCGACGCGTGCGGAGTTGCTGGACCTGGCCGCGGGGCTCGGCGCCGATGTCCCCTTCTCGCTGCTGGGTCACACGGCGGTGGGCCTGGGTAGGGGAGACGAGCTCTCGCCCGCGATGACCCACGGCGAGTTTCACTGGGTCTTCGCCCTGCAGGCAGAGGGCCTGTCCACCCCGGCGGTGTTTGGCCGCTACGACGAGTTTGTCGAGGACGGTGTGCGCCTCGCAAAGCCTCCCCGCGTGGATACGCGGGTGATGCAGGCACTCATGTCCGGCGACCCGCTCGAGCTAGGCCTGGCTCTGACCAACGACTTGCAGGAGGCCGCGCTCGAACTCGCGCCCAGGTTGTTTGGGGTGATCGAGGCCTTTGAGGAGGCCGAGGCGGCCGGTGTGATCGTGTCAGGTTCCGGGCCCACAGTTGCTGCGCTCGCCGTGAGCAGGCAGCACGCGCTCGAGATGGCGGCTCACGTGACGGCCGCGGGCGTGGCCGCCGCCGTGGTGACGGCCGACGGCCCCGCGACGGGCACCGTGATCCTGGAGGGTTAGTCCTTCGTGGCGAGTGAGTCGCGGATCTGCGTGAGCAACTCGATCTCGGTGGGCGACACGGCCTCGTCGGGGGCCGGCTCGTCCTTCTTGGTGCGCTCGGCAAGCTTGTTGAGCGGCATGACGATCGCGAAGTAGATCGCTGCGGCGACGAGCAGGAAGTTGATGATCACGTTCAGCAGCGACCCAAACGACACGATCGCGTCGTCGGCGGCGTCGCCCGGGGTGCCGCCGTCGTAGATGGTCCAGGTGGCGAAATGCGACAGATCCGGCACGCGGAACACGCCCGCAATGACGGGGTTGAGGATGTCGTTGACCAGCGATGTCACCACGGCGCCGAACGCGGCGCCGATCACGACTGCCACGGCAAGATCGATGACATTGCCACGGACAATGAAGTCCTTGAAGCCCTTGAGCATGTGAGGTTCCCTCCCAGAATGGGCGCCGCCCGGCGCCACACGCATCAATCTAGGACACAGGGCCTGGTGTGCGCGTGCCTCGGCATGTCGTGGACGCTAGTCGGTGTGCGGCAACTCGGGAGCCGCCTCGAGTTGCGACAGCCCGTTCCATGCGAGGTTGACGAGGTGGGAGGCGACCACGTGCTTGGAGGGCTCGCGCACCTCGGCCCAGTGCTGGCCCGCGAGTGCGACCATGCCCACCAGCATCTGCGCGTAGAACGGCGCGACGAGCGGGTTGAGGCTGCGGCGCTCGAATTGGTAGGCGAGCAGGCCCTCTACTTGGGCCGCCACGTCTCCCAGCAGCGAGCTGAAGGTGCCGGTGGCCTGCGCCACGGGAGAGTCGCGCACCAACACGCGGAAGCCATCCGGGGAGTCCTCGATGTAGCCCAGTAGCGCGAGCGCCGCGCGTTCCACGAGTTGCCGCGGGTGCGCCCGGGACGAGAGGGCCCCGGTGAGCGCGCCCAGCAGCGCCTCGACCTCGCGGTCGACGATCACCGCGTACAGGCCCTCTTTGCCGCCAAAGTGCTCGTAGACCACGGGCTTGGAGACGTCCGCGCGAAACGCGATCTCCTCGACCGACGTGCCCTCAAAACCCTTCTCGGCAAACAGGGCGCGACCCACCTCGATCAGCTGCTCGCGCCGCTGTCGCGCGGTCATGCGGGCGCGCGGCGCACGCTTTGCCTCCTCAGTCACGTCCCTAGTCTGCCGCGAATCCTGGCAGACTGGGGCGCCGGGAGTCAGTGATGGCCCCGTTCCGCCCTGGTGTAATGGCAGCATGCAGGCCTTTGGAGCCTTGCGGTCTAGGTTCGAATCCTAGGGGCGGAACTTGCGCCGCTAGACTGGGCGGTGTCCACGCTCCGGGACACATCCGCCTACACCTCAAGGGGGTGCGGTGAGCGCCAATCGTCCGGCCGCCGTCATGATTCTCGCGGCAGGCGAGGGTACCCGTATGCGCTCGGCAACCCCCAAGGTGTTGCACGCCATCGGGGGCCGCACGCTGCTGCACCACGCGATCGAGGCCGCGCAGGGCCTCGAGCCCCAGCGGCTCGCCGTGGTGGTGCGTCACGAGCGGGATCGCGTCGCTGCTCATGCACTCGAGGCGGCGCCCGATGCCTTCATCGCGGACCAGGACGACGTCCCGGGCACCGGTCGTGCCGTGTGGTGCGGACTGAGCGCTCTCGATGCGGCGGCACAGGCCGCAGCCGCCGCGCAGGGACACGATCGCGACCACGTCATGGCGCAGCAGCTGCAGGGCTCCGTGGTGGTCACCTCGGCCGACGTGCCGCTCGTGGACACGCACCTGCTCGAGGCGATGCTGCAGGACCATCTCGCGGGTGGCCGCGCCGCTACCGTGATGTCGGCAGTGGTGCCCGACGCGACCGGCTACGGCCGCATCGTGCG
>QKAX01000143.1 GCA_003246255.1 Demequina lutea | reverse complement strand
CACGGCCTGCTTCGCGGTCTCCAGGTCAGTGGTCATCGCCTCGCACGAAGCGGCAGCCGCAGCGCTGCTGCCGGTGTCCGCGGGCGCGGCGTCATCACTCGAGCAGGCCGCGAGACCCAGGGTGCCGGCCGCGGTGATCAGCAGGGCAAGACCGGTGGTCTGAACCTTCTTGATGTTCATGGGTGCTCCTCTGTGGGGATCGGGCCGCGAGACGATCCCGCGGTCTTGTGGTCGATGTGGGTCAAGGGCGGGCCGGCAAGGGCCGGGCCGCCCGAAGGCTCCGGGTGTGGTCCGGCGGCAAGCGCCGCCGGACCACACCCGAGGGTAGGCTTTGCTAGCCCGCGATCACGCCGGACCAGTTGAGGCCGTAGCCGAACGCCCAGTCGTTGCCGGACTCGTCGACGAACGTCACGACGTCCTCCGGGATGCCCTCCGAGGAGGCCTCAACGGCGTCCATGCTGGCGGGGAATCCGATGGGCAGGCGGCCCTGGGGCTCGAACAGGCCGAGCGCCACGTCGAACAGCGCCTTGTCGCTGGTGCCAAAGCCCACGATGATCGCGTCGGCGTCGGCCTCGAACTCGGTCGGGACGACCGGGTTCGTCGCCTTGAGGGCGACGATCACGGGGATGTCCTTGCCGGAGGCGTCTGCCGCAGCACGCGCACGCTCGAAGGCGTCGAGGTCGGCCTCGTTGCCCACGGTGCCGGTGTTGCCGTAGTACGACCGGTTCTGCTTGGTGCCATCGGCGAGGATGTCACCCGTGATCGACACCTGGCGGACGTTGGGTCCGTCAGCGGTGTACGGGCGGTACTGCAGCGAGATCGGGTACCACGTGTCGGTCTCGGCGTCGTAACCGGAGTTGGCGAACACCGCGCCACCCTGAGGCGAACGCATGCCCACCAGGGCGATGTCGACGTCCGAGAGGTCGGGAGCGGTGATGGAGGTCACCACGCCGTTCTCGTCGTACTCCACGGTGTCGGTGACAACGTTGGCGAAGTACTGCTCGGCCACCTCAATGGTGAGGGTCGCGTTGTCGCTCTCGGCACCGGGGCCGAAGACGGAGTCGAAGGTGTGGCTGTGCGTCCACGGGATGTAGACGGTCTTGTCGGCCCAGTCCTCGAGGGTTGCCTCGGAGATCGCGCCATCGTTCTTGAGCATCACGACGGAGTCGAGCTGCGCCTGGTAGCCGGCGTCAACCTTCTCCTGCGAGCCGACCTCTGCGAGAGAGTCGTCGAGGTCGACGAACGGGCTGTCGAACACGCCTGTTGCGAAGAAGCCGGTGAGGATGCGGGTGCCGGACTCGGCCCAGCGGGTCGCTGCGTCCTCGTCCTCCTCGCCAGCGGCGAACTTCTGGTCCCACGCGTCGTAGGCCTGGAGGATGTAGGTCGCGTCGTTCACGCCACCGAACTGGTCGATGCCGTTCTCCATCACGCGCACGTAACGCTCGACGGGGGTCATGTTCTCGACGCCCCATGCGGTGCCGAAGGGCATGCCCTGCCAGCCACCCTCGGGGTCGGACTGCGCGTTCATCACGGCCCAGTCGGTGACGATGACGCCATCGAACTGGTCACGGATCTGTCGCATGATCTCGGTGTTGTAGGCGGTACCGACAAACTCGTCGCCGATCGGAGTGCCGTCCGGGTTCATGGTGATCGAGTAGTTGGTCATCATGCCGATCGAGTCGCTAGCCGCGGCGAAGACCTCGAGGGAATCGGCCATGTGCTCGCCGGGCACGGCGTACTTACCGGCGTCGGTGTGCGACTCGCGGCCGCCCTCCGCGCCACCGTCACCGGGAGCGTGCTTGATCATCGTGGGGACCGAGTCCATGCCCCAGCCGAGGTTGTTGCCTTCCTCGTCGTAGGTGCCCTGGTAACCGGCCACGATCGCGGCGGCCAGCTCGGAGGCCAGCGCGGCGTTCTCGCCCAGCGTGCCCGAGTCGCGCAGCCAGCGGGGGTCGGTCGCAAGGTCGATCTGCGGGCTCAGCGCATTCGTGATGCCCAGCGCGCGGTACTCCTCGGAGATGTAGCGGCCGAACAGCTCTGCGGTCTCGGGCGAGAACGTCGCCGCGAGGCCGAGGCTGGAAGGCCAGCGCGAGATCTGACCCACGGTGCCGGCGTCCGCAGCGGTCGCCTCGTTGCGCGGGTCGGAAGAGAAGTTGGCAGGGATGTACGGGGCGTCCGCCGTGGCGAGCGTCTCCACGTATGCCTGCATCTCGTTCACCCAGGTGACGTTCTCCTCAACGTCGGAACCGCTCGCGTTGAGCACGTTGCGGAGGTTCGACTCGGACAGGTACGTCTTCTGAGCGTCCGTCAGGCCGTCGCCGGCCGCCCGCTCGTGGTTGCTGAACAGCATCAGGCCCGAGATCTGCTCGGGGGTCAGCGTCGCGGCGTAGGCGGCCGCGCGCTCCGCGGGGGCCACGCGCCAGTCCTCGAAGGACTCGAGGGTGCCGTTGCCGTTGAAGTCCTTGAACGCGAGCGTGTAGCCGTCAGCGTCGGTCTCTTCGATCAGCGAGATCGGGCCGTCCGTCGCGTACGACAGCTCGGCGCCACCGTTCGGGTTGGTGACGATGGTGAAGGCGGTCGTGCCGTCCGTCACCTCCGCCGTGGTGTAGTTGTCTGCTGCTCCCGCACTCGGGTCGACCTCTTCGGTCGAGGTGCAAGCGGTAAGGGAAAGCATCAGGGTGAGTCCCGCAAAAGCGGTAGCTCCCTTGACAGGCAGGGGCCTCATGGGGCGCCTCCATTCGTCTTCGTTGACTTCATTGCTGTCTCCGTAAATGCCGCGGACTACGTCCGTGGCGAGCACCCGTCCCAGTCCCTCGCGCGGCCCGCGATCCGGGCGTCTTCGCCGGAGGGCGTTGCGAGGCATGTGGGTGCCTTGAAGGAGTCAAACAGCGGCCGCAAAGCCTGCCACGGCGCCCGCACGACCTGTCACCAGCGACGCATGTTCTGTCGCCCCCTCGCCCTTCCGTTATCGCGCCGTTATCGTGGCGTTGCTCTTCCGTGATGTTGTTCCCGCGGCCTCGGACGGTGCCCGATGCGCCGCGCCGCCCGTGCCGCGACGCCCGCCCCGGCTAGGCTTGCTCCGACGAAACAAGGAGAGACGTGTCCGTTCCCCCTACGCCCAAGTCCACGGCAGGTGCCCTCGACTCGCTCCGCGAGCGCAATGCCGCCGCGATCGACGCCCCCGAGGCCATCGCGCAAGAGAAGCAGCACGCGCGCGGCAAGAAGACGGCCCGCGAGCGCGTGGAGGCGCTGCTCGACCCCGGCTCATTCGTGGAGTTCGACGCGCTGGTGCGTCACCGTTCCACCAACTTCGGCCTTGACCGCAACCGCCCGTACGGCGACGGCGTGGTCACCGGCTACGGCACCATCGACGGCCGTCAGGTGGCCGTGTACTCGCAGGATTTCACGGTCTTCGGCGGCTCGCTGGGCGAGGCGCACGGCCACAAGATCACCAAGGTGCAGGATTTCGCCCTGCGCACGGGTGTGCCGCTCATCGGCATCTCGGACGGAGGCGGCGCGCGCATCCAGGAAGGTGTCGCCGCGCTCACGCAGTTTGCGGAGATCTTCCGCCGCAACGTGGCGGCCTCGGGAGTCATCCCGCAGATCTCGATCATCCTCGGCCCCTCGGCTGGCGGCGCTGTCTACTCCCCCGCCCTCACCGACTTCATCGTGATGGCCGACGGCACGTCGCAGATGTTCATCACCGGCCCCGACGTCATCAAGTCGGTCACGGGCGAGGAGGTCACCTTTGAGCAGCTGGGTGGCGGCCAGACCCACAACGTGAAGTCCGGCGTGGCTCACTACCTCGCCTCCGACGAGGACGACGCGATTGAGTACGTGCAGCACCTCGTGCAGTTCCTGCCCCAGAACAACCTGTCCGACCCGCCCGTGTGGGACATGGAGACGGACCTGGAGCCGTCCGACGAGGATCTCGCCCTCAACTCGCTGGTTCCGGACAGCGACAACCAGCCGTACGACATGAAGGCGCTGATCGAGACGGTGCTGGACGACGGCGACTTCCTTGAGGTGCAGCCGCTGTTCGCGCCCAACGTGGTGGTGGGCTTTGGCCACGTCGAGGGGCACTCCGTGGGCGTCGTGGCCAACCAGCCGCTGTCGATGGCCGGCACGCTCGACATCAACGCGGCGGAGAAGGCCGCGCGCTTTGTGCGCACGTGCGACGCCTTCAACATCCCCGTCATCACGCTCGTGGACGTGCCCGGCTTCTTGCCCGGCACCGACCAGGAGTACCAGGGCATCATCCGCCGCGGCGCCAAGCTCATTTACGCGTACGCCGAGGCCACGGTGCCGCTCATCACCGTCATCACGCGCAAGGCCTACGGCGGCGCGTACATCGTGATGGCCTCCAAGCAACTGGGCGCGGACATCAACCTCGCGTGGCCCACCGCTCAGATCGCCGTGATGGGCGCCGGCGGCGCCGTCAACATCTTGCAGCGTCGCGCGCTGGCGGCCGTGGCCGAGGCAGGCGGCGACGTCGAGGCCGAGCGCGCCCGCCTGACGCACGAGTACGAGGACGCGATCGTGAACCCGTACGACGCGGCGGACAAGGGCTACGTGGACGCCGTCATCGAGCCGAGCGAGACCCGCGCGCAGATTGTGCGCGGCCTGCGAGCCCTGCGCACCAAGCGCGCCTCGATGCCGCCCAAGAAGCACGGAAACATCCCGCTGTGACGGACCCGAACGAGATCCTCGCCGCGGCGTCGAGCATGCGCGTCGTGCGCGGCGCGCCCGACGACGCTGAGCTCGCCGCGCTCGTGGCCGGCATGGTGGCCATGGCCTCCGTGCACCACGACGACGAGGAGCCCGGCTCCCCCACGTCGGCATGGATGGACCGCGCCCGCACGCTGCGGGGCCAGCACCCCACGATGCCGCTCGGCCACGGCGAGTCAGCCTGGAGGCACTCGCTCCGATGAGACGTCCCGAGCGGCTCCCGTCGCGCTATCGCTGGCTCGTGGCAGCCGTGGTGGCGATCCCGACGCTCGTGGCCGCCCCGTGGGGAGACGTGCGCCTGGCCACGGCGTCGTCCATCTACACCGACGTTGAGGACGTGGACCACGCCGACGCCGCGCTCGTGCTGGGCGCCCGTGTCTACACGGACGGGCGCCCGTCGCGATTCCTGAGGGAGCGCGTCGAGGTGGGGGTGGCGCTGTACCTCGCCGGCAAGGTCGACTACCTCATCATGAGCGGCGACGGCGACGATTCATCGGGCTTTGGCGAGCCGACAGTGATGCGCCAGGTGGCCGAGGAGATGGGCGTGCCGCCCGAGGCGATCGTCGAGGACCCCCTGGGCGTGGACACGTATTCGTCGTGTGTGCGTGCGCGCGACGAGTTTGGGGCCGACTCGGTGGTGGTGGCCACGCAGGAGTTCCACCTTCCGCGCGCCGTGTGGCTGTGCGACCAGGCGGGGCTTGCCGCTCAGGGCGTGCACCCGCCCGCGCGCCCCACGTCGAGCACCGCCAAGGGCAATGTGCGCGAGGTGGCCGCCGTGGCCAAGGCCGTGATCGATGTGCTGAGGGGCCGCACCCCCGCGTCGTAGGACCAACCGGGACTTAGGTAATTACGGCACAGCTCCGTCGCGAAATACCGTGAGGGCGTGCTTCTTACCGACCTGAGCACGGGCGCGACCGCGCGCGTGCGCTCCATCTCCGCCGACGCCGACGCCGTGCTGCGCCTGCGCGAGATGGGCCTCAGGGGAGGCGCGCTCGTGCGGCTCGACACCGTCGCGGCGGGCGGCGCACGCGTCGTGTCCATCGGCGCCGCGCGGCTCGCTGTCGACCGCGCCACCGCCGGCCTGATCGACGTGGAGCCGTCGTGACGGCCCAGGCTCGCACCGCGAGCGTGCTGCTGGTGGGCAACCCCAACGTCGGCAAGTCCACCGCCTTCAACTACCTGACCCGCGCCCGCCAGCGCGTGGTGAACGCCCCCGGCACAACGGTGGAGCTTGCCGAGGGCACGTGGCGCGCGGGCGAAGCAGACGTCACCCTCGTGGACCTCCCCGGCACCTACAGCCTCATCGCACGCTCCCCCGACGAGCAGGTGGCGGCCGACGCGGTCGCCGACCCGGCGCACGACCTCGCCGTGGTCGTGTTGGACGCCACGGCCCTCAGCCGGGGCCTGTACCTGCTCGGCCAGGTCGCCACTGCCGGACGCCCCGTCGTCGCCGCCGTGACGATGGCGGACTTGGCTGCGGCGCGCGGCCTCCGCCCCGACATCGGCGGGCTGGCATCCGCGCTGGGTGTCCCCGTCGTGGAGATCAATGGCCGGACGGGCCTGGGCGCACAGGAATTGGCCGAGGCAGTGCGCGCGGCGCTCGACGTCCCCGCGCATGTCGCGGGCATCGACCCGCACAGCCACAACGATTCGCTGCACGACAACCTCGCCTGCGCGCAAAACCTCTTCGACTGGGTGGAACGCGTCGCCGACGCGGCCGTGCCCGCGACCCCTCCCCGCCGCAACCTCACGGACAAGCTCGACGCGGTGCTGTTGAGACCCTGGCTCGGAATCCCCGCGTTCCTCGCGGTGGTGTGGGCGGTCTTCCAGCTCACCACCGTCGTCGCAGCGCCGCTCATGGATGGCGCCGCATGGCTCGTGTCGGGCCCCCTCGCATCCGCCGTCACCTCGTTCCTTGACCTGGCTCGTGCGCCCGCATGGCTCGCGTCGCTCGCAGTGGATGGACTGCTCTCCGGCGTGGGGACAGTGCTGTCATTCCTGCCGCTCATGGCGATCATGTTTGCGGCCGTGTCCGTGCTCGAAGGCTCGGGCTACTTGGCGCGCGTCGCCGTCGTGGCTGACCGTGCGATGCGCAGGCTCGGCCTCGACGGGCGGGCCATGCTTCCCCTCATCGTCGGCTTCGGGTGCAACGTGCCCGCACTGTCTGCCACCGCCGTCCTGCCCCACGCCCGCCAACGCCTGCTCACGGGCCTGCTGGTGCCGCTCACCACGTGCACCGCGCGCCTTGCCGTGTACCTGCTGCTGGCGCACACGTTCTTCCCCGGCCAAGCCGGCACGGTCGTGTTCCTCATGTACGTCGCGTCCATCGTGCTCGTGGTGGGGTGGGGCCTCATCGCGCGCCGCACCGTGCTGCGCGACGTGGTGGCCGGCCCCCTTGTTGTCGCCCTGCCCGACTACCAGTTGCCCCACCCCCGCGCGCTCGCCGTGGGCGTGTGGACGCGCGTCTCGTCGTTCGCACGCAAGGCCGGCTCGGTCATCGTGATGGCCGTGGTGATCCTGTGGGTGGCGCAGGCGATCCCGGCGCGCGGCGGCTACACACCCACCGAGGTGCCGGTTGGCGACTCGGTGTACGGCGTCGTGAGCGCCTCGGTGTCGCCCGCGCTGGCTCCCATGGGCCTCGACGACTGGCGCATCTCTGCCTCGCTCATCAGCGGCATCGCGGCCAAGGAGGTGGTGATCGGCGCGCTCGCGCAGGCCTACTCCCTCGACGGCGCCGACGATGCGTCGCTGGGCGACCAGCTCAGGTCCACCGTCGATGAGACGTCGGGCGGACACCCTGGCGCGGCCGCCTTGGCGCTCATGATCTTCACCCTCTCGTACCTGCCGTGCTTTGCCACGCTCGCCGAGCAGCGCAGGCTGTACGGGTGGCGCTGGACCGCCGGCTCTGCGGGTGCGCAGCTCGTGGGCGCCTACCTCATGGCGGTGGCGGTGTTCCAGGTGGGAAGGCTGATCCTGTGAGCGGCGTCTTTGGCGCCGTCATGGAGCGGCTGACGCGCGGAGAGAGCCCGCGTGCGGCCGCGCGCGCCCTGGGCATCCCCCTGGATCTTGCGCACGCCGTCGCGGACGAGGCCGAGAGGTTTGGCCTGATCATCCACGCGAACGCTGCGTGCGGCACGTGCGTGCCGAAGTCGTCGCCCGCGTGCGCCGGCTGCCCCTTCGCCGAGAAATAGGCGCGCGCCGCGCCGGGCCGTCACCCCACGCCGTGCCGTGGAGCCTGGATAGGCTCGGAGCGTGGACATGCCCCTCGTACTCGCCTCCCAATCCCCCGCCCGCCTTGCGACCCTCCGGGCCGCCGGCATCGAGCCGGAGGTGCATGTGAGCGAGGTGGACGAGGACGCGATTCTGGCCGCAACGGCTCTCACCTACCCCATCGAATGGGGCCGCGAGCTGCTGCCCGACGACGCGGTGCTGGAGCTCGCGCGCGCCAAGGCCGAGGCGGTGGCGGTGGCACGCGGCGACGAGGACGAGGTGATCCTGGGCTGCGATTCGATGCTCGAGTTCGACGGCGAGATTCTTGGCAAGCCGCTCGATCCTCAGGTGGCGGTGGAGCGGTGGCGCACGATGCGCGGCCGCTCGGGCGTGCTGCGCACGGGCCACTGGGCGATCCTGTCGAAGGTCACGCGCGGCCCCGGCAATCACCATTCGGTGCGCCAGAGCGCTGTGGGGGCGAGCGCCGCGACCACGGTGCACTTCGCGCATCTCTCGGACGCCGAGATCGACGCGTACGTGGCCACGGGCGAGCCGCTGCACGTGGCCGGCGGGTTCACGATCGACGGCCTCGGCGGCCCGTTCATTGAGCGCATCGAGGGCGATCACCATGCGGTGGTGGGCCTGAGCCTGCCGCTGCTGCGCACGCTGCTCGGCGAGCTCGGGCTGTCCATCACGTCGTTCTGGAACCGGGCCATGTGAGCGCGTTCTTTGTCGCCTGCCCACAACACTGACCCCTATAGCCGTACCGGCCGCCGAATTCCTTGTAGGTATCCCACAAAGCGCGCGGGCAACGCTGTACGCGCGAACAAATCGTTTCGTCCACTGCCTTAGGGCCATGGTCCTCGGGCCCGATCAGAGTACGGTGAACG
>QKAX01000063.1 GCA_003246255.1 Demequina lutea | reverse complement strand
GTGCCCGGCGTCTTCGCGCACCAGCAGCTGCGCGCCGGGGATCGCGGCGGCGAGCCAGCGGGCGTGGGCGATGGGCACGATGCGGTCGTCGTCGCCGTGCACGATGAGGGTGGGCACGGCGATTGCGCGGGGGTCAACTCCCCAGGGAGCGACGTACGCGAGATCGTCGTCGACCATCCCGCCGAGCCCCTGATCCATGCCCGCACCCGCGATGTGGTTGAACCACGCCCACCGGCCCTCGAGCTCGCGAAAGTCGGAGGCGGTGAACATCGCGGGGTCAAACTCCCCCGCCTCCAGCACCGCCTGCAGGTCCGCCGAGCCGCGCACCGACGCCTCGAGCTCCGCGAGCCCGCCCGCGTACATGCCGGCAAACCAGTCCAGCCCCTCCGCACCAAACGGCGCCAGCCCCGCCCCGGACACCGCCGCAACCACGCGCTCCGGCGCGAGCGCCGCCGTGGCAAGCGCGTGCGGACCCCCGCCCGAGTGCCCCATCACGGCAAAGCGCTCGGCGCCCGCGGCGTCGGCCACTGCGAGGGCCACGCGAGCGGCATCGGCGATGCTGCGACCGGGGGTTCGCTCGGAGCCTCCGTAGCCGCCGCGGTCGAAGCCAATCCAGCGGATCCCGCGCGCGGCCGATGCCTCGAAGAGCGGAGCGGGAGGCTCGCCGATGTTGGGCGTGCCGTGGTGCCACAGGACGGTGAGCCGCACGTTGGCCGGGGCAAGCCCCTGCTCGTCGGCGGAGTCGTACCAGCGGACGGCGTGGCCGCCCACCTCGATGTCGTGCGCCGCGAGCGCCACTACGGCTTGCCGCCCATGGCCTGCCCCCAGCCCGGGTCGCGCTCGGCGCCGCGCGCCAGCACTGTGCCGATGAGCATGGCCGCGGCGGTCGCACCGCCGAGCCAGTAGCCGCCCAGCCAGATCATGAGCCCGGCCGCGAACAGCACGAGGGCGAGGCGCAGCACGATCAGGCCCGCGATCGACGGCGGACGCGGGGCGCGAGGTGCAAGGAACATGGCCCAGATGCCAATGGCCACCAGCACCATCGCGACGCCGAGCACCCAGCCCCACACACCGTCGATCAGTTCGATGCCGGACAGGCCCAGGCACACGTACATGCCCATCTCGGCCATGAACACCAGGCCGGCTCCCACGAGCTTCACGGGACCGGGGAGGTGCGCGGACGGAGCTGTCATCAGACCACCTTGCGGATCCAGCCGTGCGGGTCCTCCGCGCGGCCGTACTGAATGTCGGTGAGGCGCGTGAGCGCGGCGACGGTCACGGGGCCGGGTTCGCCGGTTCCCACGGTCACGTCAAAGTCGTCGGACTTGAGCTGGCCCACGGCCGTGATGATGGCCGCGGTGCCGCACGCGAAGATCTCGGTGATCTCGCCGGTGCGGACGTCTGCGATGAGCTCGTCGATCGCGATGTCCTTTTCCTCCACCTCGCGACCCTCGTCGCGGAACAGAGTGAGCAGCGAATCGCGCGTGATACCAGGCAGGATGGTGCCGCTGAGGCGTGGAGTGACGATCGAGCCGTCGCGGCGCACCGCCATGAAGTTCATCGCGCCAAACTCCTCCACAAAGCGGCCGTGCTTGGCGTCCAGGAACAGCACCTGGCTGCAGCCGTGCTCGTGCGCCTGCTGCGTGGCGCGCATGCCGCCCGCGTAGTTGCCGCCGGTCTTGGCCTCGCCCGTGCCGCCCTCGGTGGCGCGGTGGTAGTCGCGGGTCACCCAAATGGACGCACCCTGCTTGCTGGGGGCAAGGTAGGCGCCCACTGTGCACGCGGTGAGCGTGTAGGTCACCTCGAGCGGAGGCACCACCAGCAGCGAGGGCTCGGAGCCGAACAGTGCGGGGCGCAGGTACAGGCTGGTTCCCGGCGCCGATGGCACCCACGGCTCGTCGAGCGCCACCAGGGCGTCCAGGGCGGCAAGGAAATCGGCCTCGGGGAAGGCGGGAAGCGCCATGCGCTCGGCCGAGCGCGCCATGCGAGCCGCGTTGGCATCGGGCCGGAACAGGGCCACCGAGCCGTCGGCCCAGCGGTACGCCTTGAGGCCCTCGAACACCTGCTGGCCGTAGTGCAGCGCGGCGGCGCCGGGGTGCAGCGGCAGGTTGGCCACCGGGGCGATCTGGTGCTCTCCCCAGCCCTCGCCCTCGCGCCACACCGCGTAGCCCATGTGGTCGCTGAAGACCTTGCCAAAAATGGGGTTCTCCATGCGCGCCGCGCGCTCCGCTGCCGGCACCGGCGTGGCGCTACGAGTGATGGGGAACGCGGTGGCGGAGGGGGCTGCGGTCATGCCTCTCACCCTAGCCCGCGCGGGAAGGTTCGAGGAGTGCGTTTGCCTGGGCGAGGGGCGCTCCCACCACCTCGTGAATCACCTCGCGGATCACCTCGCTGGCCGCGTCCAGGGCCGGCGGGAGCGGCGGCGCGCCCAGCGAGAGCAGGCGCACCTGGCGGGCGGCGCCGTCGACCCTTTGGACGGCCACCTCGGGGTGCCGATGCGCCGCGAGCGCCAGCCCGGGCAGCATGGTGACCCCGTGTCCCACGGCGATGAGAGCCTGCGCGGCCACGTAGTCGTCCGACGCGAAGCGAATGTGGGGCCGGAAGCCCGCGGTGTCGCACGCGCTCACCAGGTAGCCGCGGCAGCGCTCGCAGCCGGCCATCCAGGGCTCGTGCTCAAAGGCGAGCAGGTCGGCGACGGCTAGTGGGGCGTCGGGCGCGGCGTCGTCCCCAGGCCCGGCATCGGCCGCCCCTCCCCCGCCCGGCGTCACCAGGTAGAGCGGATCCTCGGCGAGGGGTTCTGATGTGATGGCGTCGCTGCACGTCTGCTCGGGGTACGTGAAGGTGACGGCGAGGTCCACGGCGTCCTCGATGAGCAGGCGCTCGGCGTCGGGCGGCTCGGCCTCGGTCACGTCGATCACGATGCCGGGGTGGCGGCGCGCGAGTTCCGTGACGACGCGCGGCGCGAGCGTGGCCATGCCCGAGGGGAAGATCGCGAGCCGCACGTGACCGGATTGGAGGCTGACGGCGCTGGCGAGCTCGCCGCTGGCGCGCGCCATCAGCCCTATGATCTCCTCGCCGCGCTCGGCCAGGCGTCGGCCCTCGGCGGTGAGCACGAGCCCGCGGCCGACGCGGCGCACCAGCACCGCGCCCGTCTCGGCTTCGAGACGCTTGAGGTGGTGGGAGACGGTGGGCTGGCTGTAGTGGAGCGCCTCGGCGGCGCGCGAGGCGGTGCCGTGGCGGGCGAGTGCGACCAGGACCTGGAGGCGCGTGAGGTCGATCATGCTTGCCATTGTATTGATGCGGTCTCTAGTTTGGGTCGAAGACTTTCATTGGACCTTTGGGTTTCCGATTGCCAGGCTTGTGTCATGACGGATCTGACGTTCGACGCCGTGCTCGAGGCCCACTCGCGAGTGTCCGAGGTGCTGCCCGAGACGCCCACGTGGACCTACCCCGTGCTGGACGCGGCGGTGGGCTCGCGCGTGGTGGTCAAGCACGAGAACGTGCAGCCCACCGGGGCGTTCAAGGTGCGCGGCGGCGTGAACCTGCTCGCGTCTTTGGCGGCGGACGAGCGGGCGGCAGGGCTCGTCACCGTCTCCACCGGAAACCACGCGCAATCCATCGCGTGGGCATCGGCCAGGGCGGGCGTCGCGGCCACCATCGTGATGCCCGTGGGCACGTGCACCAACAAGGTGCGCGCGGTGGAGGCGCTGGGCGCGCGGGCGGTGCTGTCTGGCGCCGACATGACCGAGGCGGCAGCCGTCGCCGTCTCGCTCGCCGAGGCCGAGGGGCTGCGCATGGTGGACCCCGGCAACGAGCCCGCGATCATCCTGGGCCACGCGACCGTGTACCTGGAGCTGCTGCGCTCTCACCCCGAGATCGAGACGCTGTACGTGCCGGTGGGCTCAGGCTCGGGTGCCGCGGGTGCGGTGCTGGTGCGCGATGGCCTGGGGCTGCCGACGCGGGTGGTCGCGGTTCAGGCTGCCGGTGCTCCTGCCGGGTATCGCTCCTGGAAATCGGGCACCTTAGAGGCCGTGGCGCCGTCAACGTTTGCGGCGGGCCTCGCCACGGGCGTCGGCTTCGCGGCCACACAGGCGGTACTGGCCGACGGCCTCGACGACTTCTTGCTGGTGTCCGATGACGAGCTGCGCGCCGCGATGGCGGTCATGGCCACCTCGGCGCACACGCTGTGCGAGGGCGCGGGGGCGGCAGGACTTGCCGGAGCCCTTGCCGATGCCGCGCGGCCTGGCGTGGTGGGCTTCGCATGCACGGGCGGCAACGCCTCGCGCGAGGAGGTCGCGGAGATCGCACGGCTGGGCTTGGCGGCGTAGGGCTGTATTAGTCGGGGGGCGCGACGTTGAGGCGCGCGGCAATCTCGGCGACGTCGCGCAGCTCGCCGGAGGCGACGGCCATGACAAGCTCAAACGCCTGCTGCTGCGTGAGCGCGGGCCGGTGAGCGTTGAGACCCAGGAACACCACAGCCGCATGCCAGCCGATGCGCTTGTTGCCATCTGAGAGCGCGTGGTTGCACACCAGTGAGTGGAGCAGTGCCGCGGCCTTGATTGCGAGATCCGGGTAGGCGTCCTCGCCCATGAGCGTGGTGGCGGGGCGCGCGACGGCGGCCTCTAGGAGCCCCGCGTCGCGAACGGGCCCGACCTCAATGTCTTCGATCAGGAACATCAGGTCCTCAAGATCGAGAAACTCCGTCACCGCCTACACCGTGCCGAGCTTGTGTAGCGTCTCGGACCACTCCTCCTTGGCGGCTGCCGAGAGTGCGGCGACTCGGTCTCGATGACCGAGGCGCTCTGCGCGCTCCATCACTGCACGGCGAACAGCCTCCTGCTTGGAACCGCCGTCACGTCCGGCAAGGAACGCGAGGGCAGCCTCGAACTCGGGGTCAGTGCGAAGCGTCATGGCCATGCGGCGATGGTATCAAAGTGGTATCGCGCTGGCCCTTTCACCTGACTAGCTTGTGCGGCGAAAGTCCGACAAGCTAGCGGCGTGGACTACCCCGCCTGAATTGACGATGCGCACTCCAGTTCGCAGCATTCGAACATATGTTCTAATGTAGGAGCGTCAGGCAGTCACTGCGGCAGTGCGGTTGCTCGACCGCGGCGCGCCAGGATCCCCTGAGCGCCGGGTCCCCATAGGGTTGGGACCCAAGACTAGGATGCCGCAGGCCGGTTAGGTTAGGAGTTGGTTGGTGCCGAACGAAGACCGCACCCTTGCGCTCGCAACGGGCTCGCAGCTCGAAGGACCCCTTGAGTCACCTAGCGAGGTTCACGCGCCTGCGGCGCCGCGGAGGTTACGCGTCGCCAGTTTCTTTGCGGGAATTGGCGGTTTCGATCTCGGATTCGAGAACGCAGGCATGGAAACCGTCTGGCAGTGCGAGAAGAAGGACTTCTGCCTAGACATCCTGTCGAAGCACTGGCCCGACGTGCCACGACAGGAAGACATCACGGAGGTACAAGCAGATGACATCCCCCAAGCGGACATCTGGGTCGGAGGATTTCCCTGCCAAGACGTCAGCCTCGCACGCATGGGGCCTCGCCGAGGACTCAGAGGAAGCCAGTCGGGACTCTTCTACGACTTTGCTCGACTCATTGAGCAACGTCGCCCCGAGGTTGTCGTCCTCGAAAACGTTGCGGCGCTCCTCTCTTCCCACGATGGACGAGATTTCGCGATCATCCTTCGGACGTTGGCCGACATCGGGTATGGCGTCGCCTGGCGAGTTCTTGACAGTCGACACTTCGGCATCCCCCAGAGTCGCAGCAGAGTCTTCATTGTCGGATCTCTTAGAGGAGCAGACGCCGCCGGATCGGTACTTTTTGAGCCCGAATGCGGCGACCGGGATTCTGAGAAGGGCGGATCGAATGGGAAGAAATCTCTTTCCCCCTTTGCGATCAGCGTTGGAGATTCTGAGCGAGGATACGTAAAGAAGCTCGCGCACTGCCTCTACGCCGAGTCGGCGCGTCACACAGGCACCGATTGGTCGCGCAACTATGTGTCCTATCCCGAGGGGCGCGTGCGCAGACTTACGCCGCTCGAGACAGAACGGCTGCAGGGGTTTCCCGACGGGTGGACGCTGCCCGCAAAGCAATACGGAAGCATCGACACTCTCGACTCTGCGAGGTACCACGCCTGCGGCAATGCGGTGTCGGTACCTGTAGTGCAGTGGATAGGCGAGCGTATTGTTGCCCAGTTCCAAGACCTTGCTCTTGTCGACGACAGTCAGGGTGTAAAGGAAATGGCCAAGTCAGCGTAGAGATGATCGAGGTACCGTTTGCTTGGCCAAAGAGCCTTCGTCTCGGGGAGGTACGCCCTATCCAAAGGTGCGCCGTCGATTCCGAGCAGTCCACAGGAGTGGTCGTCGAGCTCGGTTGCTAGCTCGGTGAAGGCGAGATACAACTCCCCGTCCCGATAGACCGGTAGAACCAAGGCAGCGTCGAACGCCCAGTGGTGCAGTTTGCAGAGACAAAGCCCGTTCGGGACAACGTCGAGATCGTACGTATTCCACGCCAGTATGTGTGCGGCGTCTACGCCCGAACGAATCTGCGGGATTCCGCCGAACTTTCCTCCGCAAAAGAGGCATCGATGGCCGTAGGCATCGCGAGTGGCCCGGCTGAATCTCGCCGCGCTTGCCCCGCGCGCTCGGGTGAGCCGGTACTGGGTAGCCGCTCGAATCGCCAGATCGCGATCCTCTTCGCCGATTTGATCTGGAGAGGGCAGCGTCGGCTCAGCAGACTCGGCGATCCCGACCGCACGTTCGAGCCAGGGCAACGGGTCGCCCTGGCCATTTGGGTCTAGCAACCTCACGAGCTGCGAGACAACATTGGTGAGGCTCGCCGTGACTGGTTCTCCCGTCGCTAGGAAGTCTCGATGCTGCCGCACCAGGCTCGACACCGAATCGGGAAGAGTGTTGGCCGCAGCGTAGACAGCCTGAAGGCGTTGCCACCTCTGGGTCACACCTATCGAGACCTCGTCCGCAAGATTCACAAGTGTGATGTACGACGGGTCAATTGTCACCTGATCTGTAACGCCGGCGAACTCGGTCCCCGGGCCAAAGCCAACGCGAGCGAGCACATATCCCTTGACGCGTGCGATTGGCAACGCGTCGTACGTCTGTGCATACTCCCTCCGTGGATCCGGCAGCATAAGCATCGCGGCCATGATGCGACCAATCTGAAACTGCGGTGACCAGTTCGACCGAAGCCTCGGTTTCCCGCTCCCCGCGGCCTCGAGTTCAAGTCCCGTCTCGCGGATGAGGCCGTCCGGCCACCGCAAGAAGAAGCGCCATCCTTCCAGGTCAATCGCCGCGTAACCATGATGGTTCCCCACAACCTCGTACTCGCCCCGCCCGCCCGAGCGTTGAAAACCGATATGCAAACCGAGCCCCCGTCAGAGAATTGCGTCTAGACACTATGGCATCGAATGTACTGCGGCTTTGGATGTCGAACCGTCACCGCGTGGAGGTTTGAGTGGGCGAGGCCACTGAGTCGTCGAACCGGAGGCCCGTGCGAAGTCGACTTCACGACGGCTCTTCGTTGATGCGCCGTCGCTACCGTGCGCCTATGCCCACTCGGCTAGCCCAACCCCAAAGGCCCCACAATCAGCCAAGCCCCCGCCACCGCACACGCCACGGTCACGAGCCAGAACAGCCCCACCCAAGCACCAGCAGGCACGCGGGTGAGCCGCGCGAGGTTGTCGGCGTCGGAGCCTCCCCCGCCCGGGCGTCGGCGGGTGCGAGACAGTTCCACCACCGCGCGCACCGCGCCCAGCAGCAGTAGCCACACCAGGCCATACGCCACGCCCACGGCCCACGCCAAAGGCGCCGCCCACGCGACCCACCCGAGCGCACCCAGCGCCACCACCATCACCACAAAGCCGTAGACGTTGCGAATCTGCACCAGCACCAAGAGCAGCACCGCCACAAAGGCCCACAGCACGCCGTACGCCCAGCCGTCGCCCAGCGCGAAGGCGGCGCCGAGCCCCAGCACGCCGGCGGCCGGGTAGCCGGCGAAGGCGACCAGCGCGAGAGGCAGCCGGCGCGTGTCACCCGCGTGGGTGGTCAGTCCGGAGGTGTCCGAGTGCAGCCGAATGCCGCTCACGCGACGCCCCAGCAGCACCGCCACGAGCGCATG
The DNA here is from genome assembly GCA_003246255.1 of Demequina lutea. GTDB lineage: Bacteria > Actinomycetota > Actinomycetes > Actinomycetales > Demequinaceae > Demequina > Demequina lutea_A. The sequence continues at coordinate 773 of QKAX01000063.1, read as the reverse complement.
CCCGGCCTCGTGCACGATGGTCACGGCATGCCGCACCGCATGCCACAGCGTGGGCACGGCCAGCGCCACGAACACCACAGCGAGCGGCACCAGCGCCGCCACCGGCGACGGCGACACGCGCGACGTCACGTCGCCCCACACAGCGGACCAGAAGTCGGCAAGAAAGCCCATCGGGCCAGCCTAAGCGCCAGCCCCGCGCCCAGCCCTAACCCAGCGAGCCGTCGGGACGCTTGTTGGTGGCGCGCGCGTAGATAGCCTCCACGACGTCGGCAAAGTTGGCCAGCACCACCTCGCGGCGCACCTTGAGCGACGCGGTCATCTCCTCGCGCGCCTCGGAGAAGCCACGCGGCAGGATCCTGAACTCCTTGATGCCCTCGGCGCGAGACACGTGCTCGTTGGCGGCCGCGATGGCGCGCCCCACAAGCTCACGCACGCGGTCGTTCACCGCGGCCTCCTCGACAGTCATCTCGGGCAGGTGATGCGCGGTGAGCCACGCGGGCAGCAGCACCTCGTCAAGCGCGACCAGCGCGGAGACAAAGTGGCGGCCGTCGCCCACGATGATCGTGTCCTGAATCGCGGGGTGCGAGCGCATCGCGTCCTCGAGCACCGCGGGTTGCACGTTCTTGCCCGAGGACAGCACCAGGATCTGCTTCTTGCGGCCGGTGACGGTGATGTTGCCGTCCACGATCTGGCCCAGGTCGCCCGAGTGGAACCAGTCGTCCTCCATGACTGCGGCAGTCTCGGCGGGCGCGTTCCAGTAGCCGCGGAACAGG
>QKAX01000031.1 GCA_003246255.1 Demequina lutea | reverse complement strand
TCCCCCTCTCTGCCCTGGTTCCCAAACCAGCGGCATCCGTCGACGGCGTTCCTGCGGGCCACTAATGCCCGGCCGGGGATCCCGGAAGCGCAGCGTCAAGTTCAGCGTTGAGATCGAAATGACGCAGTTTGACGTGAAGCTCAATGACGCAGGCGACCGCTACGAGGTGTTCGTGGACGGCAAGGTGGGCGGGTTTGTGCAGGTGCTCGCCTCCGATTCCCACCTGGCGTTCACCCACACCGAGGTAGACCCCGAGTTCAAGGGGCGCGGTCTAGGCAAGCGCCTCGCCGAGGCGTCTCTGGCCGATGCCGTGGACAAGGGCAAGAGCATCATCCCGTTGTGCCCCTTCATCGCGACGTACCTCACCGAGCACCCCATCGAGGGCGCCCAGGTGGAGTGGCCCAACCGCCCGCCGACAGACCAGGACTAGCGCGAGCCCTCGGCGCGCAGGAACACGCGCATCGCCGACGGGCCGCGTTCGGCCCACCGGAAGTACGGCACGAGCGGCAACGTGAGAGGCGTCTCGGCCAGCGGCTCGTACGGCTCGCGAGCGTAGGCGACGGCGCCCGATGCTCCCGAGACCGGGCGGGCGACGGCGGACACAGTGGCGCCGTCGGCGTCGGCGGCCAGCGAGCCGTCGAGCGCGACCACCACGTCGTCGAGTTCGACCCCCTCAGGCAGGTCGTGCGACTCCGCGCACAGCACCAGAGGGCCGCGCTCGATCGCGACAGTGCCGCGTTGAGCGTCGATGCGCGGGTCAGGCCAGGTGACACGTGGAGCGGTATCGAGCTCCAGCAAGACCGCATCGCCCGGAGACCAGACGCGCGTGACATCCCACCAGCCGCGCGCAAGGGACTCCGGCTCGCCGCCGGGCGCCGTGCCCGATGCGCGCGACCAGGCCGGTACGCGAAGCCTCACGGTGACCTCGGCATCGGGCGCCTCGTCGACGACCACGCGGATCGCTCCGTCGCTGGGATACGCGGTCTGGACGCGTAGCTTGAGCACGCCCGAGGCGAGCGGGGCGACGACCGTCGAAGCGCCATACTGCAGCAGCGCCACAGTGTCCCCCTCGATCGATGCGGCATACGCGGCCAGGCTCGCCATGGTGCGCGACACGTTGGTGGGACAGCACGAGACGTCAAACCATGGCGCTCGCACTCCGCCCTCGGCCCGCATGTTGACCTCGTTGGCCACCGCCGCCGGGGCCTCCTCTCGCACCTGCAGCGGGTTGGAGTAGAAGAACGAGGTGCCCTCCGCGCTCGGCGACGTCGCGATCACGTTGAAGAGCGTCCGCTCGATCAAGTCCGCGTACTGCGCCTGACCGGTTGCCAGGTACAGCCGCCACGCGAACATCGTCGAGGCGACCCCAGCGCACGTCTCGCAATACGCGCGGTCCGGTGGGAGTTCCCAGTCGGCACCAAAGCCCTCGTCCTGGTGCCTCGAGCCCATGCCACCCGTGAGGTACGTGCGCCGCTCGACCGTGCGTGACCACTGCCTGCGCAGCGTCTCCAGCAACTCGTCATCGCCGGTCTCCACCGCCACATCCGCCGCTCCGGCCGAGAGGTACAGGGCGCGCACCGCATGGCCGCGCAGCACGTCGGCCTGCGATACGGGGATGTCGTCTTGGAAGTAGTCGGCGGAGAGCAGCGGGCGTACAGCGAGAGTGCCGTGACCCCGCCTCTCGATGAACAAGCGGGCCTGCTCGATGTACCGCGGCTCCCCCACCGCGCGACCAAACTCGGCCAGCCCCACCTCAATCTCGGGGTGGCCGCACAGGCCCTGGCGCGCGTCGGCGCCAAACTCGCGGCATACGTGGTCGGCTGCTCGTCGCGCGACGTGCACGAGGGGGTCCTCGCCATGGGATCGCACGCGCGCGACGGCAGCCTGGAGGAGGTGGCCCACGTTGTAGAGCTCGTGGCCCATCTCAAGATCGGAATAGCGTTCGGGCAGACCGGGGTGCCCGAAGGCTGTGCACAGGTAGCCGTCGGCGTCCTGCGCGGCCGCGACGCGGGCCACAAGGTCCGCATAGGTCGCGGCGAGAGCATCGCTCGGCTCTCGCGCCATCTCCCACGCCATGCCCTCGAGCAGCTTGTAGATCTCAGAATCGGAAAACTCCCAGCCCGCGTGGGCCTCGGTGACCTCGCCGCGCGCCACGCGGTCGAAGTTCTCGAGCCAGCCCACCCGATCCATCCACGCAACACAGTGCGCGAAGGTGGCGTCGCGGTTGGTTGACTGGCGCTCGCCCCAGAAGCCGTCCGGGCTCCAGCGGAACTCGTCGAGACCGACGCCGCGCCTCGGCAGAGCGGTCGCGACCACGGGGGCAATGGCGTCGGCGTTGCCGCGCACCCTGCTGTGTGCGGTCATGCTCTAGTCCTTCACCGCGCCGGCCGTGACGCCTGCGGCCACGTAGCGCTGAGCGAAGACGAGGAGCACCGCGGCCGGAACGGAGGCAACGACCGCAGTGGCCATAATCGCGTTCCACTGGGTGGTGTTGTTCCCAATGAACGCGTAAATCGAGAGGGTGACGGGAACCATGCTTCCGTTCCTGTTGAGAGTGGACGCGAACACGAAGTCGGACCACGCCCACAAGAAGGCGAAGAGCGACACGGTGAGCGCGGAGTTTCGGCTGATGGGCATCACGATCGACACGAAGGTGCGCCACGCCCCGGCGCCGTCGATCTTGGCGGCCTGAATCAGCTCGCGCGGGATGCCGCTCATGAAGGCGGTGAAGAGCAGCACGCCAAAGGGCACGGCGATCGTGGAGTCCGCCAGGATCAGCCCCCACAGCGAGTTCAGCAGCCCCAGGCGCACGTAGATCGCGTAGAAGCCCATGGCCATGACCACGGCGGGGATCATCTGCGCGACAAGCAGGATGAAGTTGAGCGTGCGACCGCCGGGCAGGCGGAGCAGCGACATTGCGTAGCCGGCCGGGGCCGCGATGGCCAGCGTGAGCACCACGCAGCCGAGGCCCACCAGCAGGCTCACTCCGAGCGACGGCAGCTGGCCATCGAGCATGGCCGAGTAGCCCTCGAGCGTGGGGTTCACGGGGAAGAGGTGAGGCGGATTCGACCGGAGGTCGCCTCGCTGCGTGAGCGAGACGTTGATCATCCAGTAGACGGGGAAGAGCATGATCGCGGCGAAGAGCACGCCGAGAGCCGTCTTCCACCAGGTGCGGCGGGCGGTCATGTCAGTGCTCCTCTCGGCGCTGCAGGCGCACGTACGCCAGGCCAAAGATCAGGGCGATCACGATCAGCACATTGCCCACGGCAGCGGCGGGCGAGAAGGCGGGCTGGCCGGTGCCAAAGGCCTCGCGATATGACCACACGGCAAGCGTGAGGCTCGAATTGGCGGGGCCTCCCTTGGTCATGATCCAGATGATGTCCACCACCTTGAGCGTGTAGACGAGGCCCAACAGCACGGTGATGGCGGACACGGGCCGCAGCAGCGGGAACGTCACGCGCCAGAACGTGGTCCACGCGCCGGCGCCATCCAGCGACGCGGCCTCGTAGACGTCTCCCGGGATGTTCTGAAGACCCGAGTACAGGATCACCAGGTTGAACGGAATTCCGAGCCAGATGTTGGCGATGATCACGGCGGTGAGGGCCGTATCGGGCGAGGTAATCCAGTTGATCTGCCCCACACCGACCGCGCCGAGGAACGAGTTGATGATGCCCGAGTCGCTGTTCATCATCCACGACCACGTCGACGCCGACACGATGAGCGGCAGCAGCCACGGCACCAGGAACAGCGCCCGCAAGAAGCCGGAGAGCTTGAAGTTGGCGCGGAAGAACACGGCGAGCGCAAGGCCGATCGCGTACTGGAACAGCAGGGACACACCCACGAACAGGACCGTGTTCCACAGCGCGCTGGGGAACAGCGGCGAGGAGACGATGTCGGCGTAGTTCTGTAGCCCCACAAACTCCGCGTTGCCCTGCACGAACGCACGAATGTTGTAGTCGTGGATCGAGAGGTCAACACTGCGGATGAGCGGGTAGGCATAGAACGCGGCGAGGTAGACGATGAGCGGCGCCGCGAAGGCGACGGCGACCCATGGCGATCCCGTGCTGCGCCGACGCCTGGCCCGAGCGGGGCTCGACACCTCGCCGTCTGCTGTGGTGGCGGTCGTGGTCATGCTGAAGGTGTTCCCTTGGGTTGCGGCGTGGGGCGGGCGAGCCCGCCCCACGCCATGAGCGGTGAGTGTTAGCGACCAGTCGCTGCGACGGCGGCGTCCTGAGCCGCGTCGAGAGCGTCCTGAGAGGACTGCGCGCCGCTCATCGCGCTCTGGACCGCGGTCCACAGCTGCTCGGAGATCAGCGGGTAGTCGGTGCCCAGGTTGTCGCTAGTGCGTCCCTTGGCGGCGCGCACGGCGTCGACCCACACCTCGAGTTCGGGGTGCTCGTCCAGGAACTGGGCCTGGCCGTCGGCCGTCGGCGGGATGTAGTAGGCGAACGTGTCCGCGGTCTGGACAAAGCCCTCGGGCGTGGTCATGCACTCGATGATCTGGCGCGTCACGTCGTAGCGTGCCGAGTCATTCTGCGCGGGCGCCATGATGAACTCGCCGCCGGTGGGAGCAGGCGCCGCTCCCCCGTTCATCGCGGGGATCGTGATGTAGCCCGTGGGGAAGCCGGCGTCGGCGGCGCTGTTGACCTGCCACGTGCCGTTCTCCACGAATCCCACCGTGCCGTCGAGGAACTCCTCCCACGCCGTGTTCTGCGAGTTCTGGATCGCCGACTGCGGGGCCCAGCCGTTGTCGAGCCACGACACCCACAGGTCGAGCGCCTCAACCGCCTGCGGCGAGTTGAGCTCAGTGAGGTCGGCGCCGGCGCCCCAGAACCACGGCAGGAACTGGAACGATCCCTCCTCGGTACCGATGCCCGCGAACGTGATGGCCCGCGAACCGGAGGCATCGATCTGCTCCAGGGCGGCGTTCAGCGAGTCCCAGTCGGTGACGGAGGCAGGGTCAACCCCGGCAGCGTCCAGGATGTCCTGGTTGTAGTAGAGGGCGAGCGTGTTGGCACCAATCGGAATGCCGTACGCGGTGCCGTCCACGACTCCCGCGCCCAGCAGGTTGGGGTCGATGGCGCTCGTGTCAAAGCCGAGCTCGTCCATCGAGATGATGGCTCCGGTGTCAGCGAGCGTCGAGACGGCCGGGTTGTCCAGCAGCACGACGTCGGGCGAGGTGCCCTCCTGCGCGGAGAGCAGCAGCTGGTTGGTGAGCGCCGTCGTGTCGTACGCGGTGCGGTCGATGGTCACGCCCGCCTCATCGCCGCACGCCTGCACGCGGTTCTGCCAATCGGAGCCATCTGTGTGCTGGGGGTACGGGTCCCACCAGGTGTAGGTGTCGGAGCCGGAGGCTCCCGAGGACTCGCCGGACGAATCGCCCGACGCGGTGCACGCCGTCAAGGCGAGCAGCGAGACCGCCGACACCGCTGCTGCGGCGATGGCACGGGACTTGTGGTGGTGGTGCATAACGTTCCTCCTTGAACGTGAGCCCGCCGTGGCGCGGGCCGCTGGTTAACCCCCGTCAGCGGGACGGCGGGGGCGCGATGGAACCGCGATCTTCGATCACGGGGGGAATGAGGTCGACGACGGTCTTGGCGTTGAGCTCAAGCCCGCCCTCGATGCGCGCGACGAGTTGCTGAACCGCGCGACGGCCGAGTTCGTCGGCGGCCGAGTCGATGGCGGAGTACGGCAGCGAGAAGGTGCGCGCGAACTCCTGGGAGTAGCGGCCGATCACGCTCAGGTCGCGCGGCGACTCGAGGTCTCGGTCCGCTAGCACGCGGGGCAGGGCCGCCGCGGCCGCTTCGTTGTTGAGCAGCAGGCCGGTGGCCGCTACGTGGCGGTCGAGGTAGCGGTTGAGGTCGCGCCCGATGCCCGGCTGGCTGGACGACGCGTGATAGTGGTGGAGCGTCACGCCCAGCTGTTGCGCGCGGTCCATCGCCGCGTCTGCGAGGCGCCACACGTAGGCCCCGCCGCGCTCGACCACATGCTCGGGCTGCGACACGAGGATCAGCTCGGTGTGGCCCAGGGCGTGCAGGCGCTCCACCATGACGCGGCCGCTCGCCGCGAAGTCGAGGTCAAAAACGTCCACGCCCTTGGTGATGCCAGGAAGCCCCACCAGGGCGCCGGGCTGGGAGGCCGCGCGCAAGACGGGGAGCCTATCGTCGTCCTCCGCGACGTTGAGCAGCACAAAGCCGTCGACCATGCGCGACGCTGAGAGGCGGGCCAGGGCGCGCACGCCGTCCTCCTCGGAGACCAGCAGGGTGTCGTAGCCGAGCTCGCGGGCCCTGTTGGTCACGCCGAGGATGTACTGCAGCATCGCGGGGGCGAACTCGTCGTCGAGGAATCGGGCCAGCAGGCCGATGACTCGCGTCTGCGAGGTGGCAAGCGCCCGGGCGCCGGCGTTGGGCGTGTAGCCCAGCTCGTCAACGGCAGCCAGCACCCGCTCCCTCACGGCCAGCGAAATGCTCCGCTTGCCCGTCAGGGCATACGAGGCGGTGCTGCGGGAAACACCCGCCGCCTTCGCCACATCTCCAATGGTGACCACGTCGTCACGTCCTCTTCGAATCGGTTCGAATCGTACCGGTTCGACACTAGGTCGGCGGCGAATGGCGTCGCAATGGAGTGGGCGCCTCTTGACCCAATCGTTATCAAATTCGGCCGCCTCGGCGACGCCGTCGAACGAGCGTCGATCCAGGTAAACGGGCACCTTTGGCGTGTGGGGCGGCGACCAGTCGGCGCGTGTCGACGCCGAGTGGCCCCACCCTCACTGCGTCGACGCCTCCCCCGTGGTTGTCGAATCTGTCGCGTGATCGAGTCGAACGGCGTCGAACGCGCAACACGCTAGCGCCGCGACCAGGCCGCCCAGCGACCGTCGGGCAGGCCACGCAGGCGCTTGCGCGCGGCCACGAGCTCGCGTCGACTCACGTTGAGGCTTGGCGACCCCTCGCCCGATCTGCCACCTCGCACACTCTCGAACTCGAACCCCACTCGCAGGTCCAGCCCCGGCGACACGCGCTCCCGGAAGTTACCCTCGACAACGTCGAAGACCATGTCCTCGAGCTGCTCGGCGAGCGCCTCCACGTCCTCGTCGCATGCGTCACAGGCGCACACGGGAAACAGGTCCTCGTGCAGTACGCCCGCACGCACGCGAAGCCCCGGATGATCGGCGAATCCAAACGTCAGCCGCGCCGCAAGGGGGTCCGTAGGCGTGAGCCTCACGGCGCGCAGCGAGCCCCACTCCCCGAACTCAGGAAAGCTCTCGGCGTCCTCTCTCGTGACGTGGTACGTCGCCGCAAGGTGGTCAATCAGGGCATCGGCCACGTCCATCAACGGCGCGAAGCGTTCGGGGTGCGTCAGCACCGAGTACGCGTCCTCCGGCGGGCCGGCGGCGAACGCCCAACGAGACCCGTAGGGAATCACCGCGCCGTCCGCGTCCACGAACGTGGTGCGGGGAATGTCGGGTCGCTGGTAGGTCACCTCCCGAGACTACGACCGACGCGCGGGTCGCGCCTTGACATGCGCGGTTACCTCAGCCACGATTGAGGTATTGAGACGGCCCTGCCTGGTCTCGCACGCCGGAACCCATCCCACTCCTAGGAGAAGCCATGACGTCCACCGACGCGAACGCCACGATCCCCGCCCACCACCAGGGCGACGTCGAGGCCATCACCGACGCCCTGGCGCAGGAGTTCTCCCCCGCCATCCCGCGCTCCACCGCCGCCGAGTTTGTGCGCGCGTCCTACGAGACCTACGCGTCGCGCGCCGCCGAGGACGCCACGCTGCTGTCGCAGACCGAGGGCTTCGCGCGTCAGCGCATCCAGGCACTGCTCGCGTCGCAGGACGAGGCCTCCGACGCCCCGCCCGCGGTGCTGTTCCTCTGCATCCACAACGCCGGCCGCTCGCAGATGGCGCTCGGGTTCCTCAAGCACCACGCGAAGGGTCGCGTCGTCGCGTGGTCGGGCGGCTCCAACCCCGGCAATGCCGTCAACCCCGCCGCGGTCGAGGCCATGAACGAGAAGGGCATCGACATCACGGGCGAGTTTCCCAAGCCTTGGACGGACGAGATCGTGCGCGCGGCCGACGTCGTGGTCACCATGGGCTGCGGCGACACGTGCCCCTTCTACCCCGGCACCCGCTACGAGGACTGGGAGCTTGAGGACCCGGCCGGCCAGGGCGTCGACGCGGTGCGCCCGATCCGCGACGAGGTCGAGCGTCGCGTGCTGGAACTGCTCGCGTCGCTCGGAGTAGAGACCGACGGCCCCGTCGCCTAGAGCGGGACGCTCGCGTCCACCGGGGTCCAGTCCGCAAACTTGGGCACGCGCCCGTCACCGGATGAGCGTCCCGTGAGCCTGCGTCCGATCCAGGGCAACACATACCGCACCGTGTAGCGAGCCTGGGCAGCCAGCCCTGCACGCGGCACATCGGACAGGTCCACCTCCGGCACCTCGGCGGCATGACCCAGCGCGGCCAGTGCGCGCGCGGCGACCACGCGGTGACCCAGAGGGTTGAGGTGGAGGCGGTCCTCGGACCACACGCGCGGGGTGCGCAGCTGCGGCACCGCGAGGTTGTTGAGGAACACCACATGGTCTTCGTGTTCCACCAGCTCGGCGATCGCGTCCATGAACTGATCCGCAAGCACCATGAAGGGGCCGCCGCGGGGCAGCTGTGCGGAGGGGTCGCCGCCACTAATGATGAGCAACCGCACGCCCGCCGAGCGCGTGCGACGCACAGCCTCGCCCACGAGCTCCATGGCGCGGTCAAAGTCCCAGCCGGGCCGCATCATGTCGTTGCCGCCGCCCGCCATCGTGATGAGGTCCGGCTTGGGGTCGAGGGCGAGCGCCGCGTCGAGCTGCTCGGTGGCGATCGGCTCCAGGAGCCGGCCGCGAATGGCGAAGTTGGCGTAGAGGACGTCCTCGGGCGCGAGGGC
>QKAX01000084.1 GCA_003246255.1 Demequina lutea | reverse complement strand
CACGGCCTGCTTCGCGGTCTCCAGGTCAGTGGTCATCGCCTCGCACGAAGCGGCAGCCGCAGCGCTGCTGCCGGTGTCCGCGGGCGCGGCGTCATCACTCGAGCAGGCCGCGAGACCCAGGGTGCCGGCCGCGGTGATCAGCAGCGCAAGGGCCGATGCCTTTGCCTTGGTGGTGTTCATGATTGCTCCTCTTGGGATCGGGCCGCGAGGCGAGCTCACGGTCAGGGTTCATGGTGACTGATACGGCTGAGAGGCCCTGCTCGCTGACGCTCGCAAGGGCCTTGGGGTGTGGTCGGCGGCGGACGCCGCCGACCACACCGTGAGGACTAGCCGGCGATGGGACCGGACCAGTTGAGACCGAAACCGTAGTCGTAGGCGTTGCCTGCAGCATCGGTGTACGGCGTCACGTCCTTAGCGACGTCCTCGGATTGCGCCTCGACCGTGTCCATGTTCGCGGGGAACTGGATAGGCAGGCGACCCGTAGGCTCGAAGTTGCCGAGAGCGACATCGAACAGCGCCTGGTCGGACGTGCCGAAGCTGACCAGAATCGCGTCAGCGTCCGCCTCGAACTCGGCCGGGATGGTCGCGTTGGTCGCCTTGAGCGCAACGATCACGGGGATGTCATTGCCGGAGGCTTCGACAGCCGCAACGGCACGCTCGAACGCGTCGAGGTCGGCCTCGTTGGAAGGCGTGACGGAGTTGCCGAAGTACGAGCGGTTCTCCTTGCTGCCATCCTCGAGGATGTCGCCCGAGATCGAGACCTTGCGCACGTTGTCACCGTCCGCCGTGTACGTGCGGTACTGCAGCGACATCGGGTACCAGGTGTCGGTCTCGGCGTCGTAGCCGGAGTTACCGAACACGGCACCCGTCTTGGGGCTATCCATGCCGACCAGCACGATGTCCACATCGGACAGGTCAGGAGCGGTGTAGCTCACGACCTTGCCATCGGCGTCGTACTCGATCTCATCGGTCACGACGTTGCCAAAGAACTGCGCGGCGACGTCGAGGTCCAGGGTCGGACCCTCGGTGTATGCCGCCTCACCGAAGAGGCTCGGCAGTCCGTTGTCGTACGACTGCGGGATGTAGACAGTCTTGTCCGAGTAGTCCACGCCCTCGGCAATGGCACCGTCGTTCTTCAGCATCACGATCGACGCGAGCTGTGCGTTGTAACCAGCCTCGACCTTGTCCTCGGAGGCAAGGATCGATGCGGACTCCTCGGGGTCAAGGAAGGCCGACTCGTACAGGCCCACCTGGAACATCATGTTGAGGATGCGCGCACCCGAGAGCTGGAAGCGCGTCGCCGCGTCCATGTCGAGCTCGCCGGCCTCGAACTTCGCCTGCCAGGCGTCGGCGGCCTCGAGGATGTAGGTCGCGTCGTTGACGCCACCGAACATGTCGTGGCCCGTGCCAAGCACCCACACGTAGCGCTCGACAGGCGTCATGTCCTCGGCACCCCACGCGGTCGCGATGAATGCGCCCTCATCGTTGGCACCGGTCATCACGCCCCAGTCGGTGACGACCACGCCCTCGTAGGACAGGTCGCCACGGAGGATCTCCATCAGACCGTTGTCGTACGCGGTACCCATGCGGTCCTCGAACAGCGGGTTGCCGTCTGCGTCGAGCGACACCGAGTAGGAGGTCATCATGGCCGCCGAGTCGAGCGCGCCCTCGAACACCGAGATGTGCTCGTCGAGGTTGTCACCCGGGTAGACGCCGTAGTGGCCGGCCCAGGTGTGCGACTCACGGCCGCCCTCGCCGGGTCCATCACCGGGCCAGTGCTTGATCATGCCGTTGACGGACTCGGAGCCCCACTCGTCGGTGCCTTCGGAACCCTGGAAACCGTCGACGTAGGCGCCTGCGAGCTCAGCGGCCTGCGCGGAGTCCTCGCCGAACGTGCCGTTGACACGCAGCCAACGAGGCTCGGTCGCGAGGTCGATCTGCGGGCTCAGAGCCGTGGTGATGCCCAGCGCGCGGTACTCGGCGGAGGCCATCTGGCCAAACTGCAGCGTGTATGCGGGGTCGAACGTCGCGGCGAGGCCAAGGTTGCCGGGCCAGCGCGAGATGTCGGCACCATCCGCGTTGTAGACGCCACCGGTTGCGGCCTCCGAACGCGGGTCGGATGCGAAGTTGACGGGCACATAGGGGGTGTCGTCAGTGGCGAGGGTCTCCACGTAGGCCTGCATGGCGTTGACCCACGGCACGGTGACCTCAGCGTCCGAGCCGGCGGCGTTCAGCACGGCGCGCAGGTTGGACTCGGAGAGGTACGTCTTCTGCGCGTCGGTCAGGCCGTCTGCAGGAGAGCGCTCATGCGAGCTGAACAGCATGAGGCCCGCGATCTGCTCGATCGACATCTGCGACGCGAGGTCGGCAGCACGGTCGATCGACTCGACCCGCCAGTCCTCCCACGTGTCCAGCGTTCCGTTTGCGTTCATGTCCTTGAACGCCACCGTCGAGCCGTCGATCTCCTCTTCGATGAGGGTGACGCCGCTCTCGGCGCCAAACGAGAGGTCCGGGTAGTCGCCGGGGTTGTCAACGACGGTGAAGGTCGTGTCGCCGTCGGTGACCTCCGAGGTCGTGTACGAGTCGCTAGCGCCCGCAGTCGGGTCGACCTCTTCGGTCGAAGTGCAAGCGGTAAGGGAAAGCATCAGGGTGAGTCCCGCAAAAGCAGTAGCTCCCTTGACAGGCAGGGGCCTCATGGGGCGCCTCCATTCGTCTTCGTTGACTTCATTGCTGTCTCCGTGTGTGCCGCGGACGCAGTCCGTGACGGGCACCGACGTGACCTGATTGCCCTGCGCCGCCCGAGCGTCCTCGCCGGAAGGTTGATGGGCATGTCGGTGCCTTCGAGGAGTCAAACAGCAGGCCCAAAACTCGCCGCGATGCCCGCATGACCTGTCATCAGCGACGCACGTTCTGTCGCGCTTGCGGCCCGCCGTTATCGCGTCGTTATCGCCGCGTTGCGGTTCCGTGATGTTGCCTCCCGGGTGCAGCGGGCGGCCACCGGAGCCGCGCCAACAGGGCCGCACGGCCGTCCACGGCTAGGCTTGCTCCGACGAAACAAGGAGAGACGTGTCCGTTCCCCCTACCCCCAAGTCCACGGCAGGCGCCCTCGACGCGCTCCGCGAGCGCAGCGCCGCCGCGATCGACGCCCCCGAGGCCATCGCGCAAGAGAAGCAGCACGCGCGCGGCAAGAAGACAGCCCGCGAGCGCATTGACGCGCTGCTGGACCCCGGCTCGTTCGTGGAGTTCGACGCGCTGGTACGTCACCGCTCCACGAACTTTGGGCTTGACCGCAATCGTCCCTACGGCGACGGCGTGGTTACCGGCTACGGCACCATCGACGGTCGCCAGGTGGCCGTGTACTCGCAGGACTTCACGGTGTTCGGCGGCTCGCTGGGCGAGGCGCACGGACACAAGATCACCAAGGTGCAGGACTTCGCGTTGCGCACGGGCGTGCCGCTCATCGGCATCTCCGACGGCGGCGGCGCGCGCATCCAGGAGGGAGTCGCCGCCCTCACGCAGTTTGCAGAGATCTTCCGCCGCAACGTGGCGGCATCGGGCGTGATCCCGCAGATCTCGATCATCCTTGGCCCCTCGGCCGGCGGCGCCGTGTACTCCCCCGCGCTCACCGACTTCATCGTGATGGCGGACGGCACGTCCCAGATGTTCATCACCGGTCCGGACGTCATCAAGTCCGTGACGGGCGAGGAGGTCACGTTCGAGCAGTTGGGCGGCGGCCAGACCCACAACGTGAAGTCCGGCGTGGCGCACTACCTCGCTTCCGACGAGGACGACGCCATTGAATACGTGCAGCACCTGGTGCAGTTCCTGCCGCAGAACAACCTCTCGGACCCCCCTGTGTGGGACATGGAGACGGACCTGGAGCCGTCCGACGAGGACCTCGAGCTCAACTCGCTCGTGCCGGACAGCGACAACCAGCCGTACGACATGAAGACGCTCATCGAGGCAGTGCTGGACGACGGCGACTTCCTCGAGGTGCAGCCACTCTTCGCCCCCAACGTGGTGGTGGGCTTTGGCCACGTCGAGGGCCACTCGGTGGGCGTGGTGGCCAACCAGCCGCTGTCCATGGCCGGCACGCTCGACATCAATGCCGCCGAGAAGGCCGCGCGCTTTGTGCGCACGTGCGATGCGTTCAACATCCCCGTGATCACGCTCGTGGACGTCCCCGGCTTCTTGCCTGGCACCGATCAGGAGTACCAGGGCATCATCCGCCGCGGCGCGAAGCTCATCTACGCGTACGCCGAGGCGACAGTGCCGCTCATCACCGTGATCACGCGCAAGGCGTACGGCGGCGCGTACATCGTGATGGCCTCCAAGCAGCTGGGCGCGGACATCAACCTCGCGTGGCCCACCGCGCAGATCGCGGTCATGGGCGCCGGCGGAGCCGTCAACATCCTGCAGCGGCGCGCGCTCGCCGCCGTCGCTGAGGCCGGCGGAGACGTCGAGGCCGAGCGCGCGCGCCTCACGCACGAGTACGAGGACGCCATCGTGAACCCGTACGACGCAGCGGACAAGGGCTACGTGGACGCCGTCATCGAGCCCAGCGAGACCCGCGCGCAGATTGTGCGGGGACTGCGGGCGCTGCGCACCAAGCGCGCCTCCATGCCTCCCAAGAAGCACGGAAACATTCCGCTGTGACAGACCCCAACGAGATCCTCGCCGCGGCGTCGAGCATGCGCGTGGTGCGTGGCGCTCCCGACGACGAGGAGCTCGCCGCGCTGGTGGCCGGCATGGTGGCCATGGCCTCCGTGCAGCATGACGACGAGGAGCCGGGCTCACCCACGTCGGCGTGGATGGATCGGGCGCGCACGCTGCGGGGCCAGCACCCCACCATGCCCCTCGGCCACGGCGAGACGGCCTGGAGGCACTCGCTGCGATGAGGCGTCCCCAGCGGCTTCCGTCGCGCTATCGCTGGCTCGTGGCAGCCGTGGTGGCGATCCCGACGCTCGTGGCCGCGCCGTGGGGATACGTGCGCCTGGCCACGGCGTCGTCCATCTATACCGACGTCGAGGACGTGGATCACGCCGATGCCGCGCTCGTGCTGGGCGCCCGCGTGTACACGGACGGGCGTCCGTCGCGCTTTCTGAGGGAGCGCGTCGAGGTGGGTGTCGCGCTGTACCTGGCAGGCAAGGTCGACTACCTCATCATGAGCGGCGACGGCGACGATTCCTCGGGCCACGGCGAGCCGACGGTGATGCGCCAGGTGGCCGAGGAGATGGGCGTGCCGTCCGAGGCGATCATCGAGGACCCGCTAGGCGTCGACACCTACTCTTCGTGCGTGCGTGCGCGCGACGAGTTCGGCGCCTCCTCGGTGGTGGTCGCCACGCAGGAGTTCCACATCCCGCGCGCCGTGTGGCTATGCGACCAGGCGGGACTCGCCGCGCAGGGCGTGCACCCTCCCGCGCGCCCCACGTCCAGCACCGCCAAGGGAAACGTGCGCGAGGTGGCCGCGGTGGCCAAGGCCGTGATCGATGTGATGCGCGGCCGCACCCCCGCTTCGTAGCCGCGCGCCAGGAGATTAGGCAAGGCTCCCCTCACGGAAATACCATGGGCGCGTGCTTCTCACCGACCTGAGCAAGGGCGCCACCGCGCGCGTGCGCTCGATCTCCGCCGACGCTGACGCCGTGCTGCGCCTGCGCGAGATGGGCCTCAGGGGCGGGGCGCTCGTGCGGCTCGACGCCGTCGCGGCCGGCGGTGCGCGCGTCGTGTCGATTGGCGCTGCGAGGCTCGCGGTTGACCGCGCCACCGCGGGTCTCATCGACGTGGAGCCATCGTGACCTCGCCAGCGCGCACCGCAAGCGTGCTGCTCGTGGGCAACCCGAACGTGGGCAAGTCCACCGCCTTCAACTACCTGACGCGCGCACGGCAGCGTGTGGTCAACGCGCCGGGCACCACCGTGGAGCTCGCCGAGGGCTCGTGGCGCGTGGGCGACGCCGACGTGACCCTCGTGGACCTCCCCGGCACCTACAGCCTCATCGCACGCTCGCCCGACGAGCAGGTGGCGGCCGACGCTGTCGCCGACCCGTCGCACGACCTCGCAGTGGTCGTGTTGGACGCCACGGCGCTCAGCCGCGGGCTTTACCTCCTTGGCCAGGTCGCCACGGCCGGGCGCCCCGTGGTCGCCGCCGTGACGATGGCAGACCTCGCCGCGACGCGAGGCCTACGCCCCGACATCGGCGGACTGGCCGACGCCCTAGGCGTGCCGGTCGTGGAGATCAACGGCCGTACGGGCCTGGGCGCGGAGGCGCTAGCAGACGCCGTGCGCGCTGCGCTCGAGACCCCGGCACACGTGACCGGCATCGACCCTCACAGCCACACCGATTCGCTGCACGACAACCTGGCATGCGCGCAGCACCTCTTTGACTGGGTGGAGCGCGTCGCCGACGCTGCCGTGCCTGCGACTCCGCCTCGCCGCACCCTCACGGACCGCCTGGATGCGGTGCTGCTGCGCCCCTGGCTTGGCATCCCCGCGTTCCTCGCTGTGGTGTGGGCGGTGTTCCAGCTCACCACCGTGGTCGCCACCCCGCTCATGGACGGCGCGGCGTGGCTGGTCTCCGGGCCCCTCGCGTCGGCCGTCAGCTCGGTGCTCGACGTCGCTCGCGCGCCGGCGTGGCTCACGTCGCTCGCCGTGGACGGCCTGCTGTCCGGCGTGGGCACCGTGCTGTCGTTCCTGCCGCTCATGGCCATCATGTTCGCCGCGGTGTCGGTGCTCGAGGGCTCCGGATACCTGGCGCGCGTTGCCGTCGTGGCCGACCGCGCGATGCGCGCGCTGGGGCTGGACGGCCGAGCCATGCTGCCGCTCATCGTGGGTTTTGGCTGCAACGTGCCTGCGCTCTCCGCTACCGCGGTGCTGCCGCACGCGCGTCAACGCCTGCTCACGGGTCTACTGGTCCCGCTCACCACGTGCACCGCGCGCCTTGCCGTGTACCTGCTGCTCGCGCACACGTTCTTTCCCGGGCAGGCCGGCACCGTTGTGTTCCTCATGTACGTCGCATCCATCGCGCTGGTGATCGGGTGGGGACTGATCGCTCGCAGGACCGTGCTGCGGGACGTCGTGGCCGGCCCGCTCGTGGTCGCGCTGCCCGACTACCAGCTGCCCCACCCGCGCGCGCTGGCGCTGGGTGTGTGGACGCGGGTGTGGTCGTTTGCCCGCAAGGCCGGCTCGGTGATCGTCATCGCCGTGGTGATCCTGTGGGTCGCGCAGGCCATCCCCGCGCGGGGCGGCTACACGCCCACCGAGGTGCCCGTAGGCGACTCGATCTACGGCGTCGTGAGCGAGTCCGTGTCGCCCGCCCTCGCCCCCATGGGCCTCGATGACTGGCGCATCTCCGCCTCGCTCATCAGCGGCATCGCGGCCAAGGAGGTCGTGATCGGCGCCCTCGCTCAGGCGTACGCGCTCGAGGGAGCGGACGATGCCACGCTGGGAGACCAGCTCCGCGCGACCGTGGACGAGACCTCGGGCGGGCACGCCGGGGCCGCCGCTCTAGCGCTCATGATCTTCACGCTGTCGTACGTGCCGTGCTTTGCGACGCTTGCCGAACAGCGCCGGCTGTACGGCTGGAAGTGGACCGCCGGAGCTGCGGGCGCGCAACTCGTGGGCGCGTACCTCATGGCCGTGGCGGTCTTCCAAGTGGGAAGGCTGCTGCTGTGAGCGGAGTGTTTGGCGCGGTCATGGAGCGGCTCACGCGGGGCGAGAGCCCCCGCGCGGCGGCGCGCGCGCTGGGCATCCCCCTGGACCTCGCGCAGGCGGTTGCCGACGAGGCCGAGCGCCTGGGACTCGTCATCCGCGCCAACGCCGCGTGCGGCACATGCGTGCCCACGTCGTCTCCGGCGTGTGCTGGCTGCCCGTTCTCCGGGAAGTAGGCGCGCGCCGCGCCGGGCCGTCGCACAGCGTCGGGCCTTGATCGCTGGATAGGCTCGGGGAGTGGACATGCCCCTGGTTCTCGCCTCACAGTCCCCCGCCCGTCTTGCCACCCTGCGGGCCGCCGGCATCGAGCCGGAGGTTCACGTGAGCGACGTCGACGAGGACGCAGTGCTCGCCGCGACCGCCCTGACGTACCCGATTGAGTGGGGTCGCGAGCTCATGCCGGACGACGCAGTGCTGGAGCTTGCTCGCGCCAAGGCCGAGGCGGTGGCCGTGGCGCGAGGCGATGTCGACGAGGTGATCCTCGGCTGCGACTCGATGCTCGAGTTCAATGGCGAGATCCTCGGTAAGCCCCTCGACCCCCATGTGGCGGTGGAGAGGTGGCGCGCAATGCGCGGGCACTCGGGCGTGCTGCGCACCGGTCACTGGACAATCCTGTCCAAGGTCACGCGCGGCCCTGGCAACCATCACTCGGTGCGCCAGAGCGCTGTGGGCGCGAGCTCCGCCACGACCGTGCACTTTGCGAACCTCTCCGATGCCGAGATCGATGCCTATGTGGCCACCGGCGAGCCGCTGCACGTGGCGGGAGGCTTCACTGTGGATGGGCTCGGTGGCCCGTTCATCGAGCGCATCGAGGGGGACCATCACGCCGTGGTCGGGTTGAGCCTGCCGCTGCTACGCACGCTGCTGGGTGAGCTGGGGCTGTCCATCACCTCATTCTGGAACCGGGCCGTGTGAGCGCGTTCTTTGTCGCCTGCCCACAACCCTGGTCCCTATAGCCGTACTGGCCATTGAATTCCTTGTAGGTATTCCACAAAGCGCGAGGGCAACGCTGTGCTCGCGAACAAAACGTTTCACGCACCCCCCGTAGGGCCATGGTCCTCGGGCCGGAGCAGAGTACGGTGAACGACGTGCCTGCCTTCTCATCGGTCCTCGTTGCCAACCGCGGCGAGATTGCCGTCCGCGTGATCCGCGCCTGCCAGGATGCTTCGCTCCGCTCCATCGCCGTGTACGCCGAGCCCGACAGGGACGCCCCGCACGTTGCGTTGGCCGACGAGGCCTTCGCCCTGGGCGGTCACACAGCCCGCGAGTCGTACCTCGACATCGCCAAGATCATCGACGTGGCCCG
>QKAX01000073.1 GCA_003246255.1 Demequina lutea | reverse complement strand
CGCTTTGACGACGACCTGAACCGCCCCTCGGTGGCGCAGTCGTTTGTGCAGCGCAACGGGTCCGAGCACGTCACGCTCGTGGTCAACCACCTCAAGTCCAAGGGCTCGTGTGGCGATGCGAGCGGGCTCAACACTGACCAGGGCGACGGCGCTGGTTGCTGGAACGAGGCGCGCACGCAAGCGGCCGAGGCGCTCGTCGACTGGATCGACGGCGGTCACGCCGGCAACGGCGACCCCGATGTGATCCTCATGGGCGACATGAACTCGTACGCCATGGAGGACCCGATCATGGTCTTCAAGAACGCCGGCTACGCCGACCTCAGCGAGGGTGGCTACTCCTACGTGTTCGACGGCCAGTGGGGCTACCTCGATTACGCGCTCGTGTCGCCCAGCCTGCAGCCGCAGGTGGCCGGCGTCACCGAGTTCCACATCAACTCCGACGAGGTGCCGGTGTTGGACTACAACACCAACTTCCAGTCACCGTGGCAGGTCGCCAACCTGTACGCGCCTGACATGTACCGCACGTCGGACCACGACCCGGTGCTGCTGGGCCTGGACCTTGACTCCCACGTCACTGTCACCGCCGACCCCGCGATCGTCTCCGCTCTTGAACATCAGACGGTGGACGTGAATGTCACAGCGACGGGCGCCGATGGTTCGCCGTGGGCGGTCACGATCCTCACCGCGCTTTCGGACCAGGATGACGCGGGCCTTGCGCCCGGCGACCTGGCCGACGACGCGGTGATCGTGGATGCCGATACCGCGAGCTTCCGTGCCGAGGAGTACGGCGGTGAGCGCACCTACGTCATGTACATCGAGGCCGTAGGCCCCAACGGCGAGCGCGTGTTCCGCTCGCTCGAGGTTCCGGTCGAGGTGCTGGCGCCCCCTGCTCCCACGTGCCAGGTGCGCTACCTCAACACCAGCGTGTGGAAGAAGGGCCTCGTCAGCACCGTGCTGTTCCGCACCCTTGCGGACGAGCCCGTCAACGGCTGGACGCTGGAGTGGGACTTCACCCACGGCGAGCGCATCACCAACCTGTGGCGCGGCGAC
The DNA here is from genome assembly GCA_003246255.1 of Demequina lutea. GTDB lineage: Bacteria > Actinomycetota > Actinomycetes > Actinomycetales > Demequinaceae > Demequina > Demequina lutea_A. Next base: position 30,799 of record QKAX01000073.1, on the reverse strand, counting down.
GCGACCCAGACCGGTTCGCATGTCTCGGTCGACAACCTGCGCTACAACGCGAGGCTTTGGCCGGGGGCATGGGAGACGATCGGGTTCGTCGGCACCACGAGCGATGGCACGTCGGCGCCGGATGAGTTCATGCTCAACGGCGAGACCTGTGAGGTGGTGACCTCGCGCTAGGCGAGGCCGATTCGGCCGACGGGCGCGGTGCCTTCTCTTCGCGAGGGGAGGCGCCGCGCCTTCGTCGTGTCCGGGTCAGGCATCGGCGGGGCGATCGACCGATCGCGTGAGGTCCTCCCACGCATCGACGTCTGCGGCCAGGCGCTCGATCTTGTGGCGCGTCTGCGTGAGCGCATGCGCTCCGGCGATGAAGTGCAGCGGCGGCTCGGGGGAGGCGACGAGCTCGAGCATCGCCCCGGCAAGCGCCTCGGGCGAGCCCGGCTGGTTGCCCGGCAGCGAGTGGATGCGATCCCAGAACGGCGCCATGACGGGCTCGTAGTCGGGCAGCACGTCCTCGTTCTTGGCGCCCGAGGGGATCCACAGCGACCGCACAGGACCGGGCTCCACGAGCGTCACGTGAATGCCCAGGTGGCCCACCTCCGCCGCGAGCGCCTCCATGAATCCGGACACTGCGAACTTTGACGCGCAGTAGTAGCCGAGGCCCGCGGATCCGCGCACGCCAGCAATGGAGCTCACAGTGAGAATGTGGCCTGCGCGTCGTTCGCGGAAGTGCGGCAGCAGCGCGGTGGTGACGCGGGCCGCGCCCCAGAAGTTTGCCTCCATGACCGCGCGAGCGTCCTCGGTGCCCGACTCCTCGATGGTGGAGAACAGGCCGATGCCAGCGTTGTTGAGCAGCACGTCGATGCCATCCACCAGGCCAAGGGCAGAGTCGACGGCCGCGGCGACCGAGACGTCGTCGGTGACGTCCAGCGGGAGGGCGTGGACGCGGCCGGGGTGGGCGGCGACGAGGTCGGCAAGGGTCTCGGGCCTGCGCGCGGTGGCAACAACTGTGTGGCCGGCGGCGGCCGCTGCGTCTGCTGCAGCGCGGCCGATGCCGGTGGAGCAGCCGGTGATGAACCAGGTGGCCATGGGGTGTCCTTCCGTGGGGTCGCGGCCCACGCTACCCGGGGGCGGGCCGGACCGGCCGTGCCCCGGGTCCCGCCGCCTACGATGGGCCCGTGCGGCACTATCTGGATCACGCGGCGACGTCCCCGTTGCGCCCCGCCGCGCGCGAGGCATGGCTCGAGGCGTCCGAGCGCATCGGCAATCCGTCGAGCCTTCACACGTCCGGGCGATCGGCGAGGGGGCTCGTCGAGGACGCGCGCGAGCGCCTCGCCGCCGCGCTGGGGGCGCATCCCACCGAGGTGATCCTGACGTCGGGCGGCACCGAGGCCGACAATCTCGCGATCCTTGGCGCGTTCTACAAGAGGCGCGCGGCCGATCCCGCGCTCACAGGCGTGATGACCACTGCCGTTGAGCATCACGCCGCGCTCGACCCCGCGCGCTGGCTCGCGCGCGAGCAGGATGCCGAGGCGCTCGAGCTTCCTGTGGACGCCGACGCGCGGCTCGACGTGGATGCGCTCAGCGCCGCGCTCGTGGAGCACGAGGGCCGCACGGCCCTGGTCTCGGTGCAGTGGGTCAACAACGAGGTGGGTTCAGTGCAGCCCCTGGCCGAGGTGGTTGAGGCGGCCGCCGCGCGGGGAGTGCCCGTGCATGCCGACGCCGTGCAGGGCATCGGGCACCTGCCGTTCGACTTTGCCGGCAGCGGCCTCGCCACCGCGGCGGTGAGCGCGCACAAGGTGGGCGGCCCCGTGGGCATCGGCGCGCTGTTGGCCCGCCGCGATGCAGCGCTCGCGCCCGTGAGTCACGGCGGCGGGCAGGAGCGTCGGCTGCGGTCGGGGACCGTCGATGCCGCGGGCGCGTGGGCCTTTGCCGTGGCGCTCGACGAGGCGCTCGCGGCGCGCGAGGCGGAGGCCGCCCGCATGTCGGGCCTGGTAGATCGGCTTACTGACGCCATTCGAGCATTCGCGCACGAGGCGATCGTTCACGGCGACGGACCCGGTCAGGCGCCGCACATCCTGCACGCGATCATCCCGGGTGCTCCGGGGGAGTCGCTGCTCACCGCGCTGGACCTTGCGGGCATCGATGCGTCACCGGGTGCCGCGTGCACAGCCGGTGTAATTGAGCCCAGCCATGTCGTGGAGGCGATGGGCTACGGTCCGGCGCTTGCGTCGCAGACGCTCCGGCTGTCCGTCGGCTGGTCCACCACGGACGCCGACATCGATGCAGCGGTGGCGGCTCTGCCGGCCGCGATTGAGCGCGCGATGGCGGCGGGACGCACCTAGGCCGTACGGCAGCTGAGGGTTGGTGCGCCCCGCCACGTCTCTCGCGGCGTCGTGCCGGGCGGCCTATCCGCAGATCCAGGTGAGGCTCAGCGCCACGTCGTCGGTGTCGATCGTCAGCGACCCGGACAGGTCAGCGCCGACGGTGCCCTTGCCGGCGATGGGCACGCTGACCTGCTCGGTGCCGAGCGTCGCGGTCATGGTGCCCGCGAACACCACGTCACCCGGCCCGCGGTACGGGGCGCCCGTGAGCGAGAATTGCACACTCGCGTTCTGGCCCGAGGCGCCCGTGGTGGCCGTGTACGTGCGCCCATCGACCGCGCACTCCACCGGCGCTGCGGTGGTGAGCCGCAGCGAGCGCGGCACGGTGATGCTGAGCGTCACCGAGCCGCCTGGCTGGTCAGGGCTGGTGGGCTTGGCAGTGGGAACCTGTGGCGCGGACTGAGAGGGCATCGGCATGGCGGGCGCGGCCGATGCTGTGGGCTGGGGGGTCGCGTCCAGGCCGAGGGCCGCGGCCACGTCGATGCGGCCTACGCCCAGGAGGGGATTCGCATCGGCGCCGGTGGCGGTGGAGGTGAGCGCCGCTACGACCTCGTCCGCCGGAACGCCCGATGCTAGCAACAGCGCCGCGGCGCCCGAGACGAGCGGCGTGGCCATCGATGTCCCCGAGAGCACGGCCGTGCCGTCGGTGCCGTCCGGCCAAAGCGTCGTGGGTGCAGCGGGCGCGGTGGAGAGGATGTCCACGCCGGGCGCGGTGATGGACCGCACGTCGCCCACATTTGAGAATTCAGCCAGCTCGCCATCGGGCCCGGACGCGTTGACCACGAGCGCATCCACGCCCACGCGGTACTGCTGCCCGGCCTCGCCCTCGTTGCCGGAGGCTGCCACGACGATCACGCCCGCGTCGGTCGCGTAGCGGATGGCCCGGTTGATGGGCCCGCCCTTGCTGAGCCTGCCCATGAGGCCCGCCTGGCCCAGCGACAGGTTGATGACGTCCCCGCCGTTGTCCACGGCCCACACGATGCCCTCGGCGATGTCGTCGTCGCTGCCAGCACCGTCGGCGTCCAGGACGCGCACGGGCATGATCGACGCCTGCGGTGCGACGCCTGCGGTGCCGATGTCGTTGGCCGCCGCCGCGACGATGCCCGCCACGTGCGTGCCGTGGCCGTTGAGATCCTGCGGATCCGCGTCGTCGTCGACAGCGTCCCAGCCCGCCACCAGATTGTCCACGAGGTCCGGGTGTGTGAGGTCAACGCCCGTATCCACGACGGCCACAGTGACGCCCGCGCCGCCCGTCACGGACCACGCCGCGTCCACCCCTGCCGCCGGGATGGCCCACTGCTCGCCGAGCAGCGGATCCGAGGGGGTGGCCCAGTCGGAGGGCGCGACGGCGGTCGCGACAAACGACGCGGCCGACGCGTCGGTGGTCTCGTCCTTCGGCGTGCAGCCGGCCAGAACCGCGGTGGAGAGCGCCAGCCCGGTGGCGAAGGCCACCGATCCGGCGACCCGGTCGAGGCGCCTCACGACCGAGCCCCGGCGGGCACCACGGGCTCCGGCGCGGGAGCCTCGTCGCCCCCGTGGAGGTCCACATGCGGCAGCATGCGATCCAGCCAGGCGGGTAGGTACCAGGCGCGATCCCCAAGCACTGACATGATCGCGGGCACCAGCAGCATGCGGATGATGGTCGCGTCGATCAGGATCGAGGCGGCAAGGCCCAGGCCAAAGATCTTGATCGTGGGGTCCTCCTGCATCACGAATGACAGGAACACGGAGATCATGATGATGGCCGCGGTGGTGATCACGGGGCCGGAGTTGCGCATGCCGTCGATGATCGCGGCGCGCGCGTTGTGGGTGGTGCTCCACGTCTCGCGCATCGAGCTCACCAGGAACACCTCGTAGTCGGTCGAGAGCCCAAACAGCACCGTGAACAGGATCATGGGCACGAACGAGTCGATGGCGACAGGACCGTCCAGGCCCAGCAGGCTCGCGCCCCAGCCCCACTGGAACACCGCGACCACCACGCCGTACGACGCCGCCACGGAGATGAGGTTCATGAAGGCGGCCTTGATGGGGATCACGATGGACCTGAACGCGATCACGAGCAGCAGGGTCGATGCCGCGACCACGGTGACCATGAGCCATGGCAGGCGTTCGGTGACCTGGTCGGCGAGGTCGAGGCGGGTGGCTGTCGCTCCGCCCACGTGCAGGCTCGCGCCGTCCGGGGCAGCGATCGCGCGAAGGTCGTCAACGAGCTGCGCTGTCGATGCTGCGTTCTGATCCTCGACAGGGGTGACCTGGGCCGTGGCGAGAGTCGGGTCGTCGGTGCGCGGGGTGAGCGGGGTGGCCGATGCCGCGCCGGACGCCTGCAGCGCCGCGCTGAGCTCCGCGAGTCGTGGGTCGTCGGCGCCGGTAGCGGGGGAGTCGAGTTGGACCACCACGGCGAGGGCTGCGTTCGTGCCCTCGCCAAAGTGCGCGGCGCGGAGGTCGTACGCGGTGCGCGCCTGCGTGTCGAGCGGCCTGTCGCCGGGGCCCGTGGTGCCCAGCTGGAGCGAGGTCGCCGGCGCGGCGAGCAGGCCAAGCACCACGAGTGCCGCGCCGCCGAGCAGCCACGGGCGGCGGGTCACCGTCACGGCGAGCCGGGCCGTGCCGGCGCCGGCGTTCGATGCGGTGCGGGCCGAGGGCTTGAGGCGGCGTCCCAGCAGCGTGAGGAACGCGGGGGTGAAGGTGAGGGCCGATGCGACCACCACTGCCACGATGATCGCCGAGGCATAGCCCAGCCAGCCGATGAACGTGACGCCCGAGATGGCCAGCGCGCAGATGGAGATGGCCACTGTGGCACCGGCGAAGGCCGCCGCGGTGCCCGCGCTCGCGGCCGTGATGGCCACCGCCTGCTGCACCGTGGAACCCGTGGCGAGCGCCTGCCTCAGCCGCGTGACCTGGAACAGCGCGTAGTCGATTCCCACTCCCAGGCCGATCATGGTGGCGAGGGTGGGCGCGATCTCCGGGATCGAGGTGGCGTGCGACAGCAGCGCGAGCAGGCCAAGGCCTGAGACGACTGCCACGAGGCCGGCCACCACCGGCACAGCCATCGCGGCGAGCGAGCCGAGTCCGATCGTGAGCACGATCACGGCGGCGGCGATGCCGATGATCTCCGAGCGGTGTTGCGGCTGCTGGTCGAGGGTGCGTGCGAGCTCGCCGCCGTACGCGGCGTCCCAACCCGCGTCGGTGAGGGGAGCGAGGGCCTCGAGCGCCGCCTCCTCCTGCTCGGGCGTGACAGCCGCGACGTCCACCGCAAGCTGAACGTTGACCGCGAGCGAGTCCTGCGAAAGCCGCCCGGTCGCCACCGAGACAGCCGGGTCCGGCAGCGGATTGGTGACCTCCGTGCCCAACGCAGCCGCGACGTCGTCGAGCGCTCCCTGCAGAGTCGCCGCGGCATCGGGATCAGTGAGGGCCTCGGGCGAGGCGATGAGCAGCGAGGACCCTGCACCCTCGGAGGAGCCAGCAAGCAGGTCGTTGGCTACGGCTGAATCGGAGCCGGGCACGCTGACGTCGTCGGTGTAGTCGCGGCCCCACAGCGTGGACGACGCGGTGAGGCCCACGGCGAGCACGGCCCACAGGGCGACTGTCGCCCATGGCCTGCGGGAGCTCAGTGCGGCGAGCGAACGGACGGCGGTGATCATGAGCTCTCCTGGCTGGTGAGGCACGCCCGGGTCTCGGACGTGAGGGTGAGGTGGAGGGTCACGCCGCTCGGGGCGACGTCCACTCCCGTGATGTCGGTGGTGGCGGCGCAGCCGCCGCCCAGGCCGGTGCCCAACGGGACCACTGGATCGTCGCCCAGCAGTCGGCGCGGCTGGAGTTGGAGGCCGGCCACCTCGACGGAGATGACGGTGGCCTCGAGGCCGTCCGGCCCCGCATCGAGCGCGAGCCACGCTGTGATCGGGGCATCCAGACGCCCGGACCCGCCAGCGAGTTCCACGCCGATCGCGCCGTCGGACAGGATGACGTTGTCCACGGCGCGGCCGAGTCCGTCTCCCAGGCGCTGTGCGAGGGCGTCCTCATCGAACGTGATGGCCACGGGGAGGTCGCCTGTTGCGAGCGAGTACAGCGCGGAGGTGCCGTCGAAGCTGACGGTGCCGCCCTGCACCGTCTGCCCCATGCGGCCCTCGAGCGCCGTACGCGCGACGACCTCTGCGAGAGTGACGAGGGTCAGCAGCGCGACGCCGATGACGGCGAAGATGAGGCTCGTGCGGTTGCGCATGCCCCCATCACACGGGGTCAGACTGTGGCGGGGCTGATGCCTTCCTTACGATCACCTTTCGATCGCGGCAGCGTGAGAGCGAAGGTGGCGCCAATGGGCGAGTCGAGCACCTCGACCCGGCCCCCGTGTGCGCGGGCCACAGCCGCGACGATCGCGAGGCCCAGGCCGCTGTGGCGTCCGTTGCCGGCCGACGTGGTGAAGAAGCGGTCGAAGATCCTCTCGCGGGATTCCGGCGGAATGCCGGGGCCGGTGTCGCTCACGATGAGCACGAGCTCGGCGTCCGTGGCGTGGAGCGCGGCGCTCACGTGGACGCCCTCGCCGCCGTGCTGGACGGCGTTGCCCACGAGGTTGCGTACGGCGCGACGCAGTGCGGTGGCGTCGCCCTTCACCGTGGCACCTTCGGCCTCGGGTTCGGGGAAGAAGTTCTGGATCGCGTCGGGGTACAGCGCCCACGCCTCGTCAATGACCTCGCGCACCAGGTCGCCCAGGCGCACCTCGGCCTGGGCGCGCTGCGGGGCGACATCGAGCGCGGCGAGCAGCGCGAGCTCGTCCACCACGCCGCCCAATTCCTCCGCCGCGCCAAGGATCTTGTCGGCGGCTGCGGCCGCAGCCTCGTCGTCGAGCTGGCCGGACGCGAGCAGGTCCGCCCAGCCCTGCACCTTGGCGAGGGGAGTGCGCAGCTCGTGCGAGGCGTCGGCGACAAAGTCGCGGATGGCGCGCTCGGCCGTTTCGCGCCTACGCAAGGCGTCGTCGACCGAGCGCGCGAGCGCCTGCGTCTCGCTGAACGGATCGCCCGACGGCATGGGTTCCGATGCCCCGGTGGCGGCCACGGCGCTCGCGGCCGCCGCGATGTCGCGCACGGGCGTGAGCGAGCGGCGGATCACGGCGCGCGCCACGAGGGCCAGCGCCGCGGCGGCAATCGCCGTCAGGCCGCCCGCCACGATCGTCAGATTGCGCACCGTGTGGCGATCCGAGGTGGTCTCGATGGCCACCAGCAGGCGGTCCACCTCGATCACCTCGCCAGTGCTCGCGTCGGCGGCCACTGCATCGGCCTCAACCACCTCGCCGCGGTAGCGCTTGCTGCCCAGGGTGAAGGCGAAGATCTCGCCCGTCGCGTGGTCCACCGGCAGTGCTCCCACGTCCACTGCCGAGGTGCTGATGGCCCGCACCGCGCCGTCGTTGGCCACGATCGCCACGAGGGTGCGCGAGGGGAGGATGCGGCCCAGTCGCGCCTCGTTGATGGCCACGGGGCCGTCGCCTGCGTTGTCCTGCGCGCCGGCGACCACCTCGAGCGCCGTCTCGATGTCACCGTCGGCCGCGCCGCGCAGCTGCCACGCGAGTGTCCACACCAACGTGGCCGAGAGGGCCAGCAGGCCCACGATGAGCACCGCGACCACTCGCCACGCGAGGGTCCGCTCGAGCGACCTGCCGGAGCCGCGGATCACGACGTCACCCTCACGACGTAGCCGAAGCCGCGCACGGTGGAGATAGGGTCCGGGTCCCCGAGCTTGCGGCGCAGGGTGGACATGAAGCGCTCCACCACGGCGCCGTCGCCGCCAAAGTCGTAGCCCCAGATCTCCTCGAGCAGCTGGCCCTTCGACATGACGCGGCCCGCGTTGCGCACCAGGTACTCGAGGAGGCGAAACTCGGTGGCTGTGAGGTCAAGCAAAGTACCCGCTCGCGTCGCGGTGACTGCCTCGCAGTCGATCTCGACGTCGCCGGCTCGCAGCACCTCTGGCGCGTGAGCCGTGGCCCTGCGCCGTCGCAGCACCGCCTCGACCCTGGCCATGAGCGTGGAGACCCTGAAGGGCTTGGCGACCACGTCGTCGGCGCCCGCGCGCAGTCCGCGCACGTGCTCGTCTTCGCGCCCGTCTGCGGTGACCACGATGACGCCGACGCCGGGGTAGCGGGCCGCCAGGTGGTCCACGAGGTCGATGCCCGAGCCGTCGGGCAGGCCCAGGTCGACAAGCGCGAGGGCGGGGGAGGTGTCGCGCAATGCGCGCTTGGCGTCCGACACGCTCGCGGCGCGAGTGACCTGGTAACCGGCCATATCGAGCACTGTGCCGAGGAGATCGGCCATCTCGGGATCGTCCTCGACGATGAGCACGGGGGTGGCGTCCGCTGGTGCGCCGCTCATGAGGCTACGCGCCGGCCTTGAGGCGAATCCCGGCGAGCAGCAGGTCCAGACCCGCGCGGAACTGCGTCGCATCGTCGTGCCCGGCAAATTCGTCGAGGACGTGGTGGAGGAACGGGAACTCGTCCGGGTCGAGCGCGCGCCATTGGGCCACCGCGTCGTCGAGCTGCTGGGCTGCCGAGATCTTGCCGTCGCGCACGGCTTGCGGCGGCTGCTGGCTGAGGTCTGCGGCGGTGCCGATGACGAATCCAGTGATGGCCGAGACGGCGTCGAAGGTCTCGCGCGGTGTCAAGTCCAGCCGCATGATCTGGCGGCCGAGGCGATCAAAGAGTCGCAGGGCGTTTGGCTGCTGCTCGACGTCGCGCATGAAGTACGCGGCGAGCCAGGGCCGCTGGACGATCGCGTCGAAGAGTGTCACGGCGACTGCGCGCGCGTCCTCGATGGGGTCTGCGCCGTCAAGGTGCTCCGTCGCGGCCAACACGTCTTCGAGCACGTGATCGCTTGCGCGGTCGAGGAGCTCGTCCTTGTTGGAGACGTACCAGTACACGCTTCCCACGCCAGCACCCAGGCGCGAGGCGAGGGCGCGGAACGTGAAGGCCTGGTCGCCGGCCTCATCCAGCAGCGCCACCGCCTCCGAGACCACGGCTTCCATCGACAGCGAGGCGCGCTTGGCGGCGCGAGCCGGGGCATCGGTCATGGGGCCATTCCATCACATCTTGCGCTAAATCGAACAGCGTTCTATTATCTCGAACGTTGTTCGATAACTGAACGATGTTCGATTCAGGACCGACCACCCGCTCTGCCGCCGGTTCGATCCCCAGGAGGTCCCCATGCAACGCACGCTCGTCGAGGTCGCCCGGCCCCGCACTTACACGTCCCTTCGCGCCGCCGCCATTCCGCTCGCGGCGCTGTGCCTCGCCTTCTTTGTGGAGATGGCGGACAACACACTGATGACCATCGCGCTGCCCACGATCGGCCGCGACCTTGGTGCGGGCACCACCGCGCTGCAGTGGGTCACCGGCGCGTACTCGCTCACGTTCGGCGGCCTGTTGCTCAGCGCAGGCTCTATCGCTGACAGGTTTGGTCGCCGTCGCGTGCTCACGGTGGGCCTCGCGCTGTTCGGGCTCATCAGCCTGTGCGTGCTGCTCGTCGAATCGGCGACCGGTCTGATCGCCCTGCGCGCTGCGCTGGGAGTCGCGGCCGCCGCGATGGCACCCATCACCAACTCGCTGGTATTCAGGCTGTTCGAGGACCAGGCGCTCCGCATGCGTGCCATGACCGTGATGATCACAGTGGGCATGAGCGGCTTCATCCTTGGCCCCGTATTGGGCGGCACCGCGCTCGCGCACGTCGACTGGCGCTGGTTGCTGCTCGTCAACGCGCCACTTGCGCTGATCGCGTGGCTTGGCGTCCGCGCAGGCGTGCCCGAGGACAGCGCCGAGGGGCTCACCCACGACAAGCTCGACATCCCCGGATCGGCGCTCAGCATCGCGAGCATCGGCCTTGCGTGCTACGCGCTCACGAGCGGCGTGGAGCGCGGCTGGGCCTCGCCCATTACGCTCGGACTCGCGCTCGCGGCCGTCGCGGCGGTGGTCGGCTTCGTGTGGCGCGAGCGCACCGCTGCCCAGCCGATGCTGGACCTCGCGGTGTTCCGCAATGGCGCCGTCCGGGGCGCGTCGCTTGCTCAGGCCGGCACGTCCATCGCGATGGCCGGGCTGATGTTCGGCCTGATCCTCCACTTCCAGTACGCCTACGGCTGGAGCCCCTTGGTGGCGGGCCTCGCTAATCTGCCGCTCATTGCGACGATGCTGCTCGCCACGCCGTTCTCGGAGGCGCTCGGCAGGCGCTTCGGCCACCGCGTCGCGGCGGCGATCGGCGGCGTGCTCGTCGCGGCGGGCCTCGGCGGCCTCGCATGGGGAGTGGAGCACGGCTACGTCGCCATCGCCGTATGCATGGTGGTCTTTACGATGGGCCTGCGTACAGTCATGACCATCGGCGCCGTCGCGCTCGTGAGCGCGATGCCGGAGAACCGCACGTCGCTGGGCGCGGCGCTCAACGACGCCGCGCAGGAGGTGGGTTCCAGCATCGGCACGGCCCTCGTCGGCACGCTTATCGCCGTCCTCGTCACCACGAGCCTGCCCTTCGGCGCGTGGTTGCCCGAGCTCGTCTCGTCGTTCTTCGCGGGGGAGCGCGTGGTCTACGCGGTGCTCGCCGTGGTGGTGGGCGCGCTCGCGGTGTGGGGAGCGCTGACGCTGAGCGACTCCCGCGAGGTGGAAGAGGAGCACTAGCGTGCGGTGAGTGGCCGCACGCCCCTGGCGGGTCGGCCGCGCGATGTGGCAGGGTCGACGTGCCAGGTAGACGCACCGTCTCCGGCCAGAAGGGACGGCCTTGTCTGCCAGGTATGCGAACTTCCGCGATGTCGCGACCGCCTCGCCGATGCTGCGGCAGGGTGTGGTCTTCAGGGCCGACGCCCCGCTCGGGGACGAGCGCCCGGCGACGGCAGCCGTGTGGCCGCCCGAGGTGGTGCTGGACCTGCGCGATCTCAACGAGCGCCAGGCGGTACACCCGCTGCAGCATGCGTCGGCCGTGCACTCGATCCCGGTGCTTGCGGACGCCTCGCCCGTGCAGGTCTCGGGGTACAAGACGCTGGGTGACCTGTACGAGTTCATGTTGGTGGGCACCGCGGCCGCCGCGATCTCGCAGGTGGTGGACCGCGTCGCCGAGGCCTCGGGCCCCGCGCTGATCCACTGCATGGCTGGCAAGGACCGTACGGGCGTGAGCGTGGCGCTGCTGCTCACCCTGGCCGGCGTGCCGCGCGAGGATGTGGTGCGCGACTACGTCGCCACCGCCGCCAACATGCCCGGCGTGATTCACAACATGATGACGAGCCTCGCCGGGGCGCATGCGGTGGCGAACCCCGACTACGACCCGGCCACCATCCCCGCGCACGTGCTGGAGGCTCCCGCTCACGCGATCGAGCGTGTGCTTGACATCTGGGACGGCATCGACGGCGGCGCCGAGGAGTGGCTCGTCTCCGTGGGTGGCTCCGCGGCATCGGCCGCGCGCGTGAGGCAGCGACTGCTCGCGTAGCCGCGCCAGATACAGCCGCGCCCTGCGCGCGTACGATGGTGGGGTCCCCTCGAGCGTTTCCCAGGAGTTTCCCCATGCGCGTGCTTGCAGCCCTGTCCGGCGGCGTCGACTCCGCCGTCGCGGCCGCGCGCGCCGTGGACGCGGGCCACGAGGTGGTGGGCGTGCACATGGCGCTCAGCCGCAACCGCGACGAGTATCGCACCGGATCGCGCGGCTGCTGCTCGATCGAGGACTCGAACGATGCGCGCCGCGCCGCCGACAAGCTGGGCATTCCCTACTACGTGTGGGACCTCTCGGAGGACTTCCACGACCTCGTGGTGAGCGACTTTATTAGCGAATACCAGGCGGGACGTACCCCCAACCCGTGCGTCAGGTGCAACGAGCACATCAAGTTCGACACGCTGCTGGAGCGGGCGTCGGCGCTGGGTTTTGACGCCGTGGCCACTGGTCACTACGCGCGCATCGTTGACCGCGAGGACGGCGTGCGTGAGCTGCATCGAGCCGTGGATGCGGCTAAGGACCAGTCATACGTGCTCGCGGTCATGGGGCCCGAGAAGCTGGCTCGCGCGATCTTCCCGCTGGGCGAGATGGCGTCCAAGTCCGAGGTGCGCGCCGAGGCTGCCGCGCGCGGGCTCGGCGTGAGCAACAAGCCGGACTCGTACGACATCTGTTTTGTAGCCGATGGCGATACCAAGGGCTTCCTCGAGCGCTCGATCGGCGAGCGGCCGGGCGAGATTGTGGATGAGAACGGTGAGGTCGTGGGTGCCCACAGCGGCGCGTACGCATTCACAGTGGGCCAGCGCAAGGGACTGCGACTGCCGCGACCCGCGGCCGACGGCGCGCCCCGCTACGTGACGGGCGTGGACACCGCGCGCAACGTGGTGACGGTAGGCCCCGAGACGCTGTTGAGCGTCCGCACTCTCGCGGGGGAGAAGACTGTGTGGCTCGCCCCGGATGTCCCTGCCGACGTGCCCACCGAATGCCTCGTGCAGGTGCGTGCACACGGCGACGCCGTGCCCGGCGTGGCGCGGCGGGCCGGGGATGCGGTGTCGGTGGAACTCGCCGTACCGATGCGCGGAGTGGCTGCCGGGCAGTCGCTCGTGATCTATCAGGGCAGTCGCGTTCTTGGCCACGCGACCCTGGCCTGACGGCCGCGAGAGGGCCCATCTGGGGCCTGCGTTCATTGGCCCGGTTCAACGAACCGGTTTCGGTAACAATTCGGTTGCGGCACGCATTCGAAGCGCTTCGAAAAATTGACTTGTGGTGCGCTCGGGCCTACCGTCGTCTCGACTCGTGAGAGCGCTTTCACGCAAGGAGAGAGCGCTCTCATATGTCGACGACAGCACCTACTTCACAAGGGAGTGAACGTGAGCCTCTCACGACGTAAGAAGCACCTCGCGGCCATCGCGGGTGCAGCGGTTTTCTCGCTGACCCTGGCCGCTTGCTCCAGCTCTGGCGACACCACCGCCACTGACGGCGCATCGGGCGACACCTCGGCTCCCGCCGGGGACATCACCCTCACTGTTGCCACCTTCAACGACTTCGGTTACACCGACGCGCTGCTCCAGGAGTACATGGACTCGCACCCCGGCGTGACGGTTGTCCAGAACAAGGCAGCTACCTCCAACGACGCCCGCACCAACTACTTCGCCAAGCTCGGCTCCGGCGGTCTCGCCGACGTCGAGGCCATCGAGGTGGACTGGCTGCCCGAGGTCATGCAGTACTCCGACCTCCTGGTTGACCTGAGCGACCCGTCGGTTGACGGCCGCTGGCTCGACTGGAAGACCGCCGCCGCGACCGACGCGGACGGCCGTCTCATCGGCTACGGCACCGACATCGGCCCCGAGGCCATCTGCTACGACGGCGCCAAGTTCGAGGCCGCCGGAATGTCGAGCGACCCGGCCGACGTGGCCGCGATGCTCGAGGGCGGCTGGGACACCTACTACTCGGTGGGCGAGGACTACGTCGCCGCGACCGGCCAGCCGTGGTTCGACGGCGCCGGCGCCACCTACCAGGGTGTCGTCAACCAGATCGAGGCCGCATACGAGGACCCGGCAACCGGCGAGGTTATCGCCGCCGACAACCCCGATGTGAAGGCCGCGTACGACTCGGTGACCGCCGCGTCGGCCGACCTCTCGGCTCACCTCTCGCAGTGGTCGGACGACTGGTTCGCCGCTCTTGGTAGCTCCGGCTTCGCGACCATGCTGTGCCCCGGCTGGATGCTCGGCGTGATCCAGGGTGCTGCTCCCGACACCACCACGTGGCAGGTTGCCGACGTGTTCCCCGGTGGCGGCGGCAACTGGGGCGGTTCGTACCTGACCGTTCCCGCATCGGGCGCCAACACCGACGCCGCGAAGGAGCTGGCCGCATGGCTCACCGCTCCCGAGCAGCAGCTCAAGGCGCTGGCCGCGGCCGGTACCTTCCCGAGCCAGGTCGGCTCGCTCTCCGAGGAGTCGGCTCTGAACGAGGCCTTCGCGGCACCGGGCGCTGACGGCACGCCTTCCAAGGCCGTGTACTTCAACTCCGACACGCTGGGCACGATCTTCTCGAACCGCGCCAACGCGATCACGGTCTCGCCTTACAAGGGTGAGTTCTACTTCCAGATCAACGACGCCATGCAGCAGGCCCTCACTCGTGTCGAGGACGGCTCCATGAGCGCCAGCGAGTCCTGGGACCAGTTCATCGCTGACGTGAACGCCGTCGGCTAACACGCCATACGGTCCGGGCCGTCCTCACGGGCGGCCCGGACCCGCGTGTGCCCCTCACCTCGTCAGAAAGACTTCCATGACCACCACGACGAGCGGCCCCTCCCCGGCCGCCCCTGCAGGCTCGCGCGAGTCGAGCCCCATGACGTTCCGGCAGCGCCTGGGTCGCTGGGACGTGAAGTACTCGCCCTACGCGTACATCGCGCCCTTCTTCATCGTCTTTGGCATCACTGGACTGTTCCCGATCCTCTACACGGCGTACATCTCGCTGCAGGATTGGGACCTGGTGCGCAACAGCGGCACCTACATCGGATTCGAACACTTCACGTGGGTGCTGCAGGACCGCGAGTTCTGGCTGTCGCTGCGCAACACGTTCTCCATCTTCGTGCTGAGCTCCGTGCCGCAGGTCATCGTCGCCACCGTCATCGCCGTGTTGCTTGACCAGAACCTGCGCGCCAAGACCTTCTGGCGCATGGGTGTGCTGCTGCCCTATGTGGTGGCGCCCGTGGCGGTCGCCCTCATCTTCTCCAACATGTATGGCGACAAGTTTGGCCTGGTGAATACCTTCCTAGGCGACGTCGGCATCGACCCCATCTTGTGGCACACGGATGTGCTGCCGTCCCACATCGCCATCGCGACCATGGTGAACTTCCGGTGGACGGGCTACAACGCCCTGATCCTGCTGGCTGCCATGCAGGCTGTGCCGCGCGACCTGCACGAGGCGGCCGCGATCGATGGCGCCAATGCCGTGCGTCGCTTCTTCTCCGTGACCTTGCCCTCGATCCGCCCCACGATGGTGTTTGTCATCATCACGTCCACCATCGGTGGTCTGCAGATCTTCGACGAGCCCCGCATGTATGACTCCACGGGAACTGGTGGCGCCAACCACCAGTGGGAGACCATCACGATGTACCTCTACAACACGGGTTGGGGCAAGTTCAACTTTGGCCGCGCTGCGGCGGTGGCCTGGATCCTCTTCATCATCATCGTGGGGATCAGCCTCTTCAATAACTGGATCACCACGAGACTGGTCGCGGGCGACAAGCCGGCACAACGCTCGAGCCGAAAGAAGGTGTCGCGCTAATGGCCACTCCTCGTCGCAAGTTCGTTTCGATGGGCACGGGCCGGCCGCCGGCTGTGGTCTATGTGGGCCTTGGTCTTGTGCTCGTGGCCGCGATCTTCCCGTTCTACTGGTCGTTCTTGATCGGTTCCGGAGACCAGTCCACGATCTACGACCAGAACATGTCGTGGTGGCCGGGCGGCAACTTCCTCTCCAACGCCCGCGCCGTCATCGACAACCCCGCGGTGAACTTCTGGCGCGCGCTCGGCAACTCCGTGCTCGTGTCCACCACCACCGCGCTCTCCACTGTGGTGCTCTCGACGCTGGCCGGCTTTGCATTCGCCAAGCTGCGCTTCAAGGGCTCCGGCCCGCTGCTTGTGGCCGTGGTGGCCACCATGGCCGTGCCGGTGCAGCTGGGCGTCGTCCCGCTGTACATCCTGATGCAGCAGTACGGCTGGACGGGGCACATCGGCGCCGTGATCATCCCCGCGCTGGTGACGGCGTTCGGCGTGTTCTGGATGACGCAGTACCTGGACCAGTCGTTGCCGGGCGAGCTCATCGAGGCGGCACGTGTGGACGGGTGCAACATGATCCGCACGTTCTGGCACGTGGCCTTGCCGGCCGCGCGCCCCGCAGCGGCCATGCTGTTCCTGTTTACGTTTGTGACCACCTGGAACAACTTCTTCTGGCCGTTCATCGTGCTCGACCAGCGCAACCCCACGCTGCCGGTGGCGCTCTCACTGCTGCAGGCTAACTACTTCGTGGACTACTCGCTGGTGCTTGCCGGTGTGCTGCTGGCCACCGTGCCGCTGCTGATGCTCTTCATTTTTGCGGGCCGTCAGCTGGTATCTGGCATCATGCAGGGAGCGGTCAAGGGGTAGGCCTCAACCGACAATTCCGATCGATGGGGGCGGGGTTGCCCTAGTCAGGGCCGCCCCGCTCTCGCAATGGTGGTGATGACCAGGTGACAGCGACCAAGCAGGGAGCGCCCACGCTTGAGGCCGTCGCGGAGCGCGCAGGGGTGTCGCGCGCGACGGTGTCGCGCGTCGTGAACGGCTCTCCCAAGGTCTCTCCTGAGGTGCTTGAGTCGGTGCGCGCTGCCATTGCGGAGCTCGGCTACGTGCCCAACAGGGCCGCGCGCACTCTCGCCTCGAAGACCACTCACGCGATCGCGCTGGTAGTGCCTGAGGACATCGCCCGCTTCTTTGGCGACCCGTTCCTGGCCGCCACCATCTCCGGCATCCATGACCGTCTCGAAGAGTCGGACTACGTGCTCAACCTGATGGTCGCGTCGGACAAGCCCGACGGCAAGACCCTGCGCTACCTGCAGGGCGGCAACGCCGACGGCGCTGTGGTGGTCTCCCACCACACCTCCGACTCATTCCTTGCTGCGCTCACTGAGGCGTTGCCGGTGGTGTTCGGAGGCCTGCCGGTCGAGACAGTCACGGGCGGCTATGTCGTGGACGTGGACAACGTCGAGGGCGGGCGCACCGCCGCGCGGCACCTCGTGGAGATCGGGCGCAAGCGGGTGGCGCACCTCGCTGGGCCCCAGCACATGCGTGCGGCAAATGAGCGTGCGCAGGGCTTTGTGGAGGCGCTCGTCGAGGCGGGGCTCGAGCCGGGGCCTGTCGTCTCGGGCGACTTCACCATGAGGGGCGGTGCCGAGGCGATGCGCGCGATCCTCGCGGCCGATCCCGACATCGACGGGATCTTTGTCAGCTCGGATCTCATGGCGACAGGGGCAATGCCCATTATCCTGAGCGCAGGGAAGTCGATTCCCGGCGACGTAGCCGTCGTGGGGTTTGACGATTCGCCGGCGGCGCTCACCACCGACGTGCCTCTCACCACAGTGCGTCAGCCATCGGAGTACATGGGTGCGACGATGGTGGACATCATTCTTGACGTGCTCGCGGGTCATCGTGACCGCGAGAGGGTCACGATGCTCCCCACGGAGCTCGTGCGCCGCGCATCGGCATAGTCGCCGTCTCTCCGTCGCCGACGGCGAGCCTTCTTGTGTGTACCGGGGGAACCTATGGATTCGCGTGATCTATCGCGGAGGAGCCAGCCCGCGGCCGTTGTGACGGCCGTCGAGGCGTCGCGCCGCGCGTCGCTCCCCGCGAGGGCGTGGGCCAGGCACGGTGCCTGGCTCCGCGAGGTGGGACTGCTCGTGGTCCTGTATGCCACGTACACCCTGACCAGGGCCGAGGCTCACGATGACCGGCTCACCGCATTCCGCAATGCCGACGCCGTCGAGTGGCTTGAGCGCGGCATGGGCGTCGACGTGGAGCTGGCCTTCAACCGCCTCTTCCGGTCGCACGTGTGGATTGCCGACGCCGCGAGTCTCTGGTACCAGATCGCCCACTTTGTCTTCACCTTTGCTGTGCTCGCGTGGGTGTGGAAGCGGCACCGTGCGCGCTACAGCGTGTTGCGGACCGCGCTGGGCCTGCTGTGGGCGTCGGGGCTTGCCGTGTACTTCCTCTACCCGCTCGCGCCGCCCCGCTTCGCCCTTCACGGTGCCGTGGACACGATGGCTGTGCACCCCGTCCTCTTTGGGGGGTCGGCCGGCGCAAGTGACCTCACGAATCCGTACGCGGCGATGCCAAGTCTGCATGTGGCGTGTTCAGTGTGGGTGGCGATCGCCCTGGTGACGTGCCTCCGTGGACCGTGGCGTCATGCGGCATGGCTGTACCCGGCGATCATGACTGTGGTGGTGCTCGGCACTGCGAATCACTATGTGCTCGACTGCGTCGCGGGAGCCGCCTGCGCGGTGGGGGCCTTTGCCGTGTCGAGGGCGATCTACCGCCGTGTATGGCGGTGGCGTGCCGAGGCGATAGCGCGCGATCCGCTCGCGGTTCTTGAGGCATAGGCGCCCCTCTCGATGCGCGTCCACGTGCCTCGAGAGCCCTAGGCTTGGCATCATGGTGATGGACTCTTCGGTGATCTCGTCGGCGCGACTGTGGGGTGCCGAGTCCGCTGCATCACCCCTGGTTGATGTGCAGATTCGCAACGGCAGGGTGGCGTCAGTGGTGCCGGCTGGCAGTGCGGGCCTGGAGGGCGAACGCATCGACCTCGCAGGCCGCTGGCTAATGCCGGGCATGGTGGACCACCACGTGCACTTCACGTTGTGGGCCAAGCACCGCAATCGCCTGAGCCTCGCCGGCACGAGCAGCGCGGCCGACGCCGCTGATCGCGTGCGCATCGCGCTTGCGGCTGATCTGCCGCACACGCAGTCCCCACTTGTGGGCAGGGGCTTTCAGGACGCACTGTGGGCCGATGCGCCTACTGCCGAGCTGCTGGACGATGTCGCGGCGCGCGTGGGTCAGCTGCATCGGCCGATCGTCCTCATCAGCCATGATCTTCATTCCGTATGGATCAACACGGCAGCCAGCGTGCTCTTTGGCACGGCGGCTGGCCTGTTGCGCGAGGAGGCTGCGTTCAACCTCGAGATCGCGCTGGAGTCCGTGGAGGCTGGCGATCCGGCGCGAGTTGAGGCTCAGGTGGCGGAGGCGGTGGCTGCCGCAAATATGCGCGGCGTGACGGGCATCATGGACTTGGAGATGGCCGATAACCCCACAATGTGGGCGCGCCGCGTTGCCTCTGGACTCGTGGGTCTCCGGGTGCTCGCAGGCGTGTATCCGCAGCACTTGGAGAAGACGGTGGCCAGGGGAGAGCGCACGGGCAAGCGCATGCCGGGCACCGGCGGGCTCGTGACGGTGGGGCCGCTCAAGGTGTTCGCGGACGGGGCCCTCAACACGCGCACGGCGTGGTGCTTCGACCCGTACCCGCATTCGTCCGACTTTGGCCACTCGGCGCACCCGCGCGGCGACCTTGACCGGGTCCTGCGGGACGCTCGCGACCAGGGGTTCGAGATCGCGCTGCACGCGATCGGTGACCGCGCGGTGGCCGAGGCGCTCGACGCGTACGAGGCGAGCGGTGCCACCGGCTCGATCGAGCACGCGCAGCTGGTGAGGGATGAGGACATCCCCCGGTTTGCGGCGCTCGGCGTGGCGGCAGGTATCCACCCCGAGCACGCGCTCGACGATCGCGATGTCACCGATGCCCTGTGGGCCGGGCGCACCGACCGTGCGTTCCCGTACGGCTCGTTGGCTCGCGCGGGCGTGGCGCTTCGGATGGGGTCGGACGCACCCGTGGCGCCCCTCAACCCGTGGAAGTCGCTCTCTGCAGCCGTGCATCGCACCCGCGACGAGCTGCCCGCGTGGGGGCTCGACAACGGATTGGACCTGCTGACGGCGTTGAGGGCCTCGTGGGCGGTGCCCGCCGTGCGTGAGGGGGTGGCAGCGGATCTCATCGCGCTCGATCACGATCCGGCTGCGCTCGACGTAGGCGCGATGCGCGACACGAACGCGGCGGCGACATTCACGGCAGGCCGGCTGGTGCACGCGGCGCTGTAGCCGCCGCTCAGACGCAACGAGGGCCGGGCGTCTGCCCGGCCCTCGTTGCGTGGCGTGGCAGCTTACGAGGCTGCGACCTCGATGCGGCGCGGCTTGGCCGATTCTGCCTTGGGCACCGAGACAGTGAGGAGTCCGTCCTTGAAGGCCGCCGTGATGGCGTCGGGGTTGACGCGATCCGGGAGGCGCACGGCGCGGTGGAAGGTGCCGAATCGGCGCTCGACGCGTCGGAAGGAGTCGGCCTGCTTGTCGGCGTAGAACTCCCGGCTGCCGGAGACCGTGAGCACGTTCTCCTCGATCGAGACGTCCACCTTGTCCGCGCTGACGCCCGGGAGCTCCAGGTGCAAGGTGAAGGCGTCTTCAGTCTCCTCGACATCGAGAGCGGGGGTGAACGAACCCTCGAGCGGTGCCTCGGAGTCGCCGAGGAAGGTGCGCACGATGCGCTGGAAGTCGTCGTTCCACGGGGTGGCCGCGGGGACGGTGGGTCGGATCATTTCTCGTCGCATGATGAACCTCCTGGTTGACATGGTGGGGTGCTGTCCGAGACGCCGGAGCCCGACGCCCGGGACGAATGTTGAGTCCATGTCACTCATGTTACGACTTGAGCGGCATCCGCTCAAGTATGTTCGCCAAGGGGCAAAGTGCCTGGTAGGTCTCGGGGTGCCGGGTGTGCGTCTCGTTGTGTGGGCGCGCCGCGCGTGTCGCCGCCAACCGACGGGGCTGCAGAAGTGACGCGATCCGCGTCGGACAGGGTGAGGGCGTGCTGTTGCGCGTTGATCGTGTCGCTTATGTGTGAAACGGGCGGCGGCGGGGGTGCCGGTGGGTGCAGGCCCCGGCCCCGCGCGCCGCGTGCGAGGGTGCCGGAGGGTGCCGGCCCGGGCCCCGGTGAGTGCCCGCCCGCGCCCGACGTGCCCAGCCGGTCGCAAAGTGACTGTGAAAGCGAAGTCTGCGTCGGGGTTGGCCGCGCAAGGCCGCATCTTGCCGTCACTTCGCGGCGGGCGCGGAGTGGGCGTGTGCACGTCACGCGTCAGACGGCGGTTGGGGCTTGATGGCACAGCCGTGCGTGACCTTGCGCAGGGTGGGAGGGCGCGGGCGGCGGGGCGCCGAGTGAGAGCGCGCGAACGCGCAAGCGGGCGGGGTGAGGTCAGACCACGCCCCGCCCGGGCTGGACTCGCCCGAGCGAGCCGACCCTACTGTGACAGTGCGCCGTCGTACGGCATGCGGGGGCCGCGCGAGGGGTGCGCGTAGTGGCCCACGAGCACCACGGCGATGGTCACCACGGCGGAGAGTGCAAGGCCCCAGCCGATGTGCACGCGCAGCAGCGCCGCGCCCACGAGTGCTCCCAGCATGATCAGCAGCACCGCACCCGCGCGGCGCGCCCACGGCTGCCCGCCGCCCTTGCCCAGCACGGAGTCCGATGCCAGCCCCGTGATGGTGGAGGTGACCACCACGGTGGTGACGTCCTTGACGGCCACGTGACGCGCCGTCGCGGCCTGGCAGCCCATGGCGAGGCCCATCCCGGCTGTCACGGCGAGCTCCACGGGCTTCGCGGGCTCGTCGAGGAGCACGAGCGGCGCGGCGCACGCGAGGATCACTGCGGCCACTGCCGCAAAGAGCACTGTGTGCCTGTCGGTCCACGCGTCCTTGATGCCGCGCAACGCGCGTCCGCCGGCGGCGGCTCCCGCCATGAACGCCGCGAGCGCGATCGCGGGGCCAACCACCGGGAGGCCGGTGCCGCCCACGAGACCCATGCCGAGAATCACGACGTTGCCGGTCATGTTGCCGGTGAAGACGCGGTCGAGCCCCAGGTAGCCCACGGCGTCGATGATGCCGGTGGAGAAGGTGAGGGCAAGCATCAGTCCGAGGTGGGTGGACGCGGGGTTGGCGCGCAGGCGCTGCAGCATGGGGGCTCCGAGCGGTCGGGCCGCCCACGGGGACGTGCGGGGCGGCGGTAGTCTCTGGTGTCAGCGTAGGGCACGCCGCTCGCGCAATGAACGAAGGGCGGTGGCCCGTGGGCGACTTCACCACCACGCTCCAGCCAGGGACGATGCGCGACGCCGACGCGGGCGCTCCGTATCTCGCGGCCGAGCCCGATCGCGTGTTCTGGGGGCGCCTGCCGCGCCGCGGCGATGAGCCGGTCGCCAGCGTTGACCCTGGAGACTCGCTCGTGATCGACACGATCAGCCACGAGGGAGTTCTTGCAGATCAGGGTTCGGATCCGGCGGCCTTCTTTGGGCGTTGCGGCGTGGAGCGAGAGCGGGTGCTCGACGATGCCATCGCCCTCGCCGCCAGCCGCACGCGCCCCGACGATGACGGCCCCCACGTGGTGACAGGCCCCATCGCCGTCAACGGCGCGAGGCCCGGCGACGTGCTCGCTCTCACGTTGGAGGACGCCACTCCGCGTGTGGATTACGGAGTCATCTCGAATCGGCATGGGCGGGGCGCCCTGCCCGGCGAGTTCCCTCAGGGCCCCGGCAACGTGTCGGTATTCACGCCCATAGCGCCAGGAGTGGGCGGGGAGTGGAAGGGCTGGCTGCCCACGCGCGAGGGTGGCATGCCGGCAGTGTCGTTCCCGCTGAGTCCCTTCTTGGGCATCATGGGCGTGGCCACCGATACCGATCAGCGGGCCCACTCCGTGCCGCCGGGGGCGCATGGCGGCAACATCGACCTCAAGCACCTCACAGTTGGCTCGACCCTCTACATCCCCGTTCAAGTGGCCGATGCTCTCGCCTACGTGGGCGACCCGCACTTTGCACAGGGCAACGGAGAGGTCTCCCTTACGGCCCTGGAAGCGTCGTTGCGTGCGCGGGTGCGTTTCGACGTGGTCCCGGCTCGCGAGGCTGCGCGGAGCTTTGGGGACCTCGCGGGCCCCGTGGCGCAGGACGCGACACACCTGATGCCCATGGGCATGGACGAGGACCTTGACGAGGCCATGCGCGCGTGTGTGAGGCAAGCGGTCGCGATCCTGAGCGCGCGCTACGGGATGGAGCCACACTTGGCGTACGCCTACATGTCGGCGGCGACTGACCTGGAGGTCACGCAAGTGGTGGATCTTGTCTCGGGGGTGCACGCGCGGATTCGCGTGGCGGACTTTGGCGCGGTGCGCCATGGTTGATGACCGTAGCCCGGGCGGCGTGCACGAGTCGGTGCACGGCGCCTCGTCGCGAGTGCCGTTTCCGGCCCGCATCCATGTAGACGGCAAGGGAGAGCACCACGGCCTCGTCTCCGCGGTGCTCGCGTATGAGGCGGCTCTTCGCGACGACGACCTTGCCGCTCTCGCTGACTTCTTCGCGCCCGGCGACGCCACGCTGCGCGCCGATGCGCAGGGCCTCCTTGTGGGCCACGACGCCATCACGTCGTTTCGTGGCGCGCGCGGTGGGGTGGGCGAGCGGTCGGTGCGCGACCTGCGCCTTGTCCAAGCGGGCGACGACTGGCTCGCGGTGACCATCAACGAGCCGTCTGCGGGTGGCAGCGGCGTGGTGACGCAGCTCTGGACCCGCGCGGCCGATGCCGCTCACGGGTGGCGCATCAAGGCCGCCCACGTGACGGCGCCGGCAAAGGCCATGGACGCACGGGTGTGGCGCGTGATCGGCGCGCCCCTGGTGCCGGGTGCCGTGGCCTCCTCTGCCGAGGGCGTGCTGCCGCTCGCCGGCAGGACCATCGCGGTGAAGGACCTGTTCGCCATCGCCGGGCAGCGCATCGGCGTTGGATCGCGCGCATACCTTGCGGAGGCTCCCGTCGAGACGGCGACCGCCCCGGCGGTGCAGAGCCTGCTCAACGCGGGCGCCGACGTGCTCGGCATCGCGCAGACAGACCAGTTCGCGTACTCCATCGCGGGCCTCAACCCCGATTACGGTACCCCGCCCAATGCGGCGGTGCGCGGCGCGATCCCCGGAGGGTCCTCCTCGGGCCCCGCCTCGGCGGTGGCGCTAGGCCAGGCAGACATTGGCCTCGGCACCGACACCGCGGGCTCCATTCGCGTGCCGGCTTCGTATCAGGGGCTATGGGGCCTGCGGACCACCCATGGCGCCGTCTCGCTCGAAGGCGTCGCGCCGCTTGCGCCGCGCTACGACACGGTGGGCTGGATGACGCGCGACGGCGATACGCTGCTTGCCGCGGCGACCGCAGGGCTCGTGGGCCAGCCGCGCACTGAGCTCGGCGCTCGAGTGCTCGTTGCCCCCGGCGTGCTCGCCTCGGCTACGCGCGATGCCGCCGACGCCGTGGTGGAGTTCCTCGGGCGTCTCGTCGCCGCGGGAGTGGCGGCGACGGAGGCGGTAGACCTGCCCGCGACGATCGATCTCTACGAGACGTTCCGCATCACTCAGAGCGCCGAGGCCTGGCGCTCGGACGGCGCGTGGGTGACGGCGCATCCCGGCGCTCTTGCGCCCGACGTGGAGCAGCGCTTTGAGTTTGCGGCCTCGGTGACGGAGGAGCAGGAGGCCGCGGCGCTCGCGGCGCTCGCGGGGCATGCCGCGGCGATCGACGCGGCGCTGGGCGACGGCGTGCTGGTGCTCCCCGCCGCTGCCTCGGCGGCGCCGTCCTTGGCGGCCGAACCGGAGACCTTGCAGGGCTTGCGCGAAGCGACGCTGGGCATGACGGCGGTGGCGGGCTTCACAGGCCGGCCCGCGCTCACTGTGCCGTGGCTGCGCACTCCCGGAGGGCCGCTGGGCCTGTGTCTGGTAGGCCCGCGAGGCTCAGACCTCGCGCTCATTGAGCTTGCGCTGCGGTGGGAGGCTACGCTCGCGTCGCCGCTCTCGCCCGATGCAGCGAGCTAGCGTCGCGGGGGAGTGAGGCTCGGCGAGATGCCGCGCCCCAGCATCGTCCACATGCGCGCGGCGACGTCGTGGCGCGTGGCCGAGGGAAAACTCGCCACCGTCAGCGACACAGATGCGAGGGCTAGCAGAAACTCGGCAATGGCCTCGTCGTTCCCGTCATGGCCCAACGCCGGAGCCGGCCACACCTGCTCCACTGCGCGCCGCAGTCGTGCCTCATAGGACGCGACCCTGGCATCGTCGGTGCCGCGCGACAGCATCTCGATGAAGGGCGCTGCGCCCTCTGATTGGTCCGTGACGAGGGCCGCGATGTCCCGAGGCAGGGTGCCGGGGGTTGCGGCGAGGGCCTCGATGCGCGACATGTTCTCCTCGAACACTGCGAGCGCGAGCGACACGCGGTCGGGGAAGTGGCGGTAGAGGCTGCCCTGGCCCACGCCGGCGCGCTTGGCCACGGCGGACAGCGGCGCGTCGATGCCGCCCTCGTTGAACACGTCACGCGCTGCGGCGATGAGCGCGGCGCGGTTCGCCGGGCCCGCCTGGGGGCCGCGATTCGCCTTGGGAGACTTTTCGAGCGCGCTCACTCGGTATACGCTAGCAACCGGACAAAGATGTCCGGTTAGCCGAGAGGATTCACCCCCTATGAATCACTGGGACGAGCAGGTCGACCTGCTGGTGGCTGGCACCGGTGCCGCCGCCCTGTCCGCCGCGATTGCTGGCAAGGAGGCGGGGCTGAGCGTCCTCGTCGTCGAGAGCGAGGACCGCTGGGGCGGCACCACCTCGATGTCTGGCGGCGGGCTGTGGATGCCCAACCACCCCGACATGGCCAAGCTTGGCAAGACCGACTCCGAGGCGAACGCGCGACTCTACATGGACACCGTGATCGGCGAGGTAGGCCCCGCATCGTCGCCCGAGCGCCGCTCCGCGTTCCTCGAGACCGTCCCCGAGGTCTACCGCGTGTGGAAGAAGCTGGGCCTCGACTGGGCTCTCAGCAAGGACTACCCGGATTACTACCCCGACAAGCCGGGCGGCATGGCCGGCGGCCGAGCGATCGAGACGCAGCCGTTCAATGCGAAGCGCCTCAAGGGCTGGTACGACAAGTCCATCACCGTCAAGAACCTGCCGCCGCTGCCGGTCAAGACCGACGACGTGTGGCTCATTGCGCGCGCATGGTCCACCCCGTCGGGCTTTGTGCGCGGGGCGCGGCTCGTGTTCCGCACGCTGGGCGGCCTGATCACGGGCAAGAGGTTGTTTGGCCTCGGCGGCGCGTATGCGGGGCACCTCATGCGCATCGTCAAGGACCAGGGCACCGAGGTGCGCCTCGCGTCGCCCGTCACCAAGCTCATCAAGGACGGCGACGCCGTGGTGGGCGCGGAGGTGACGGGTCCCGACGGCGCGTACACCGTGCGCGCGCTCAAGGGCGTGGTGCTCGGTACCGGTGGCTTCGCGCGCAACAAGGAGTGGCGCCTCAAGTACCACGGCATCGAGGGCTATACCTCGGCCCCGGCAGGCGACACCGGCACCGGCATTCAGCTGGGCATCGACGCGGGCGCCGACGTGGCGCTCATGGACGACGCCTGGTGGGGGGCCTCCGTGCCGATGCCCGACGGCTCCGCCGGATTCCTCGTGGCCGAGCGCTCGCTGCCGTACTCGATGATCGTGGACCAGGAGGGCCGCCGCTTCACCAACGAGTCCGCGAGCTACATCGACGTGGGCCACGACATCTTGGAGCACCACAAGACCACGCCCACGATCCCGTGCTGGATGATCATGGACCGCCGGCACCGCAGGCGTTACCTGTTCAACGCGTTCCTTACGGGGGCAAAGGCGTTCAAGGAGGCCGGGATCCTCGTGGAGGCGAAGACCCTGCCCGAGCTCGCCAAGGCCATCGGCGCGGACCCAGCTGTGCTCGCCGAGACCGTCACGCGCTTCAACGGCTTCTGCGCCACCGGCGTGGACGAGGACTTTGGCCGTGGCCGCACCGCGTACGACAACTACTACGGCGACCCCAGCGTCAAGCCCAACCCCAACCTCGGACCCATCGAGAAAGGCCCGTTCCAGGCCGTTCAGGTGGTTCCCGGCGACCTGGGCACCAAGGGCGGCCTGCTCACCGACGAGCACGCACGCGTCCTCGACACCTCAGGGGCCGCCATCCCCGGGCTGTATGCAGCGGGCAACACCACCGCGTCGGTCATGGGCCACACCTACCCCGGCGCGGGATCGACGATCGCTCCCGCCACCGTCTTCGGCTTTCTTGCCGCGCGCCACGCGGCGCAGCGAGCCGACGCGTAGGCAGCCGCCGGCGGCCGCTCACCCAGCGGCCGCCGGCTGTCTCGCCTGTCCCCATTGCCCCCTCCCCATCGCCCTGTCCCCGCGGGGCCTGTCCCACAAGGAGTCCCTATGTCCACGTCCCTGCCCACCGGTGACACCAAGGTTGCCGACTGGCTGTCCCACCCCTACGGCGGTCCCGTCATGCGCGAGATGCTCGCGGAGGGCGGCCAAAGCGAGAAGGCGCTCGCGCCCGTCAAGCGCTTCTCGATGAACAAGCTCATCAAGCTCAGCGGCGGGCGGTTCTCGCAAGAGATGCTCGACGCGATGGTGGCCAAGACTGCGGAGCGCGCCGCCGCCGGCGACGCGGGCGCCGAGGCAGGTCTCGACGCCGGCGAAACCCCCGCTGGCCCCGCCGCTGCATCGGTGCCCGAGGTGCCCGAGCACGAGTGGGAAGAGAAGATCACCGCTGGCCGCTTCACTGGCCAGACGGTGCTGGTCACCGGAGCCGGCTCCGGCATCGGCCGGGCGACTGCCTCGCGCGTGGCCCGGGAGGGCGGCCGCGTGATCGCGATCGATATCTCTGCCGAGCGGCTCGACGAGTTCGTGGCTGAGCACAAGGGCCTCGACGTGGTGGCGGTGACTGCAGACGTCACCAAGGAGGCCGACATCGCGAAGGTGATGGAGGCGGCCGGCGGGCGCATTGACGCGCTCGCAAATGTGGCCGGAATCATGGACAACATGACCCCGCTGCATGAGGTGAGCGACGAGGTGTGGAGCCGCGTGTTCGCCGTGAACGTCGAGGGCCTCATGCGCCTCAGCCGCGCGGCCCTCAAGGTCATGTTGCCCACGGGCAAGGGCTCGATCGTCAACATCGCGTCCGAGGCCGGTTTCCGGGGATCGGCGGCGGGCGTGGCCTACACCGCGTCCAAGCACGCAGTGGTGGGCATCACCAAGTCCTCGTCGTTCATGTACGCGCCGCAGGGCATCCGAGTGAACGCGGTGGCCCCGGGCCCCGTGATCACCAACATCGAGGCGCGCTTTGACTCGGACATGGCGCAGGAACGCATCACCACAGCGATGGCCGTGCTGCCCACGCCGGTGGGGCCGGATCAGCTCGCCGCGTCCATCACGTTCCTGCTCTCCGACGATGGCGTGAACGTCAACGGCGTGATCCTCCCCTCCGACGGCGGGTGGTCGGCCATCTAGCTGGCTCGTCGCGAGGGGTCGCGAGCCGCGCACTGGGGGTGCGTGGAGCGCGAGGCGGGCGCGGTTGGCGCGCGACGGTGGGGACCAGAGCGCGCCGCCCGCGCCTTGTCATACCTGTGAAACATGGGCGAGGCACACTATGTAAGTCCCACCAACATCGGAGGCTTGCATGTCTCAGCCGGGTCCCATCAACCCGCCGTCACGCCTGCTCATGGGCCCCGGGCCCATCGACGCGGACCCGCGCGTGCTGCGCGCCATGTCGGCCGCGCTGGTGGGTCAATATGACCCCTTCATGACGGAGTCGATGAACGAGGTGATGGCGCTGTATCGCCGCGTGTTCGTCACCGCGAACGAGCAGACGCTGCTGATCGACTCCACTGCGCGCGGCGCCATCGAGGCGTCGATCGTGTCGCTCGTCGCACCCGGCCAGCGCGTGCTGGTGCCGGTCTTTGGCAGATTTGGTCACCTGCTGGTGGAGATCGCTGAGCGCGCCGGAGCTGAGGTGCACACCATCGACATCGAGTGGGGACGCATCGCCGAGCTGGACCAGATCGAGGCAGCGATGGAGCGCGTGCGTCCGCACCTGCTCGCGCTGGTGCACGGCGACACGTCCACCACCGCGCTGCAGCCCTTCGAGGGACTCCGCGACCTGTGCGACCGCTTTGAGTGCCTGCTCTACGCGGACACCACCGCGTCGATCGGCGGCAACGAGTTTCTCACCGACAAGTGGGGCGTGGACGCTGCCACCGGCGGACTGCAGAAGTGCCTGGGCGGGCCGTCGGGCTCAGCCCCGGCAACGTTCAGCCCGCGTGCCGTGGGCGTCATCAACTCGCGCAAGCAGGTGGAGGCGGGCATCCGCGTGGACGGCGACCCTGTGGCCGCGGAGCCGATCCGCTCCAACTACTTCGACCTCGCGCAGATCTTTGACTACTGGTCTCCTCGCAGGCTCAACCACCACACCGAGGCCACCACGATGCTGTACGGCGCCCGCGAGTGCGCGCGCGTGGTGCTGGAGGAGGGCCTCGGCTCGTTCCAGGCCCGCCACGGCCTCCACGGCCGCGCCATGATGGTCGGAGTCGAGGGCCTGGGTCTCACGGTGTTTGGCGACAGGGCCCACAAGATGGCGAATGTGGTGGGCGTGTACATTCCCGATGGGGTGGACGGCGAGGCAGTGCGCGGCCAGATGCTGCGCGACTTTGGCATTGAGATCGGCACGAGCTTTGGTCCGCTCGCCGGTCGCGTGTGGCGCATCGGCACGATGGGCTATAACGCGCGCCAGGACGCCGTGCTCACGACCCTCGCGGCGCTCGAGGCGGTGTTGCGCCGCTCCGGCGCAGGCGTGCCCGCCGGCGGGGGAGTGGATGCGGCCTACGAGGTGTACGCGGCCGCCTCGACGCCCCTGGTGGGCGGGGTGCAGGCATGAGTCCCGCGAAGCCCACGGAGCGCGGCCTGGCCGACGCCCGCATCGCCCTTGAGCGGTGCGAGCAGCTCGCGGCGATCTCGTCCCGCGCGGATGGGATCGAGCGCATCTACCTGTCGCCCGAGCATGCCCGCGCGAATGCGCTGGTATCCGGTTGGATCGAGGCTGCCGGGATGACGGCATGGCAGGACGCGGCTGGCAATGCGCGCGGCACGTACGCCTCGCATCGGCCGGGCGACCCGGTGCTGATGCTCGGCTCGCACCTGGACACCGTGCCAAACGCTGGCCGCTACGACGGCATCCTGGGCGTGATGATTGCCATCGCGGCCGTGGAGCGGCTCCGCGACGCCGGCGGCGACCTTCCATTTGGCATCGAGGTGCTGGGCTTCGCGGATGAGGAGGGCGTGCGCTTTGGTCGCACGCTGCTCGGCTCGTGTGCCGTTGCTGGCGACTGGGACGAGGCCTGGTGGGACCTGACTGATCCGGACGGCGTCACGCTGCGCGAGGCCTTCACTGCCTTTGGCCTTGATCCTGATCGCGTGGGCGAGGCAGCCGCGGATCCCGCCCAGGTCATCGGCTATCTCGAGGCCCACATCGAGCAGGGCCCGTTGCTGCTGGATGCGGGCAAGGCGCTGGGCGTGGTGAGCGGCATCATGGGCGCCAAGCGCTTTGATCTGGCCATGCAGGGCGAGGCGGGACACGCGGGAGGCGTGCCGATGCGGCACCGTCGCGACGCGTTGCTCGGTGCGGCCGAGACGGCGCTGGAGGTGGAGCAGGTGGCGCTCGACGCGGGCATCGTGGGCACGGTGGGCGAGATGAACGTGTTCCCCGGCGCGGCCAACGTGATCCCTGGTCGAGCAGAGTTTTCGCTAGACGTGCGCGCCGCGACAGACCTGCAGCGCGACGCCGCGTGGGACGAGATCAAGCAGCGAGCCACCGAGTCCGCAGGGCGGAGGAGGCTCGTGTTCGAGGCCACACTGCGGCATGTGGCGCGCGCGACCTCGTCGGGGCATCGGCTCAGCGAGGCGATCGAGGCGGGTATTACGGCCGTGACTGGCGACAAGGTGCCGATGGAGTTGTTGTCAAAGGCGGGCCACGACGCCATGGCGATCGCATCACTCACGCCGTACGCGATGCTCTTTGT
>QKAX01000135.1 GCA_003246255.1 Demequina lutea | reverse complement strand
GTGATCTCCACCGTGAACCCCCAGTCCCGGCGCGCGGCACGGGCTCAGCAGCTCACGTCCGCACAGCGTCGGCAAGAGGCATCGTCCGAGCCCGCCGCCCCCAGGAGCAGCAGCAAGGGCATCGTGTGGGGCGCGATCGGCGGCGCTGTGGGCGCGGCCGCCCTGGTGTTGATCGTCCTGGCGAGCGTGGGGGTGCTGTAAGTGGCGCGTGAGGGGGCACGGCGACGGATCGCGCCGATCGTCGGGGCCGCATCGGCCGTCGTGGTCGTGGGAGGCCTCACCGCCGCCGCGGTGGTGGTGCCCGGCTACGACGTCAAGGACGTGCCGCAGGTGTCCACCAC
Source organism: Demequina lutea (assembly GCA_003246255.1). Classification (GTDB taxonomy): domain Bacteria; phylum Actinomycetota; class Actinomycetes; order Actinomycetales; family Demequinaceae; genus Demequina; species Demequina lutea_A. The sequence continues at coordinate 42,480 of QKAX01000135.1, read as the reverse complement.
TGTGTGGGTCACGCGGGACTCGGGCGACTACGCCCGCGTCAACACCGATCTTCACGAGCTCGACACCGTCAAGGCGGTCGCCGAGCCCGCGGGAGTGGTGCAGAACGGGGTCGACGGCCTCATCTTCACCCAGGGCTACCTGCAGACGTGGGGCATCAACCCTGCGTACCCGGCCGATCTCGTCGACGGCGAGTCGGGCGGCGGCCCCGTGAGCACGCCCTCTCCCTCCGGAACGGACGCCGTGACGTCGGCAGGCGTGTATGTGCTGTACCAAACGTCCACCTCGGAGGTGTACCTGGGGATCATGCCCTCCGACGGATCGGGGGTGCTTCAGCCGTCCAGGCTCGATCCCTTTGTCAACGTCGAGGTCGCCGAGGGCGAGGACCCTCCCACCTATGTGGCCGACGCTGCGGCAGTGGACGCCGACGGTCGGGTTGCCATGTACTCAGGCGCCGAAGGTGGCGTGCGCATCTACGACAGCACCACCAGTTCCTTTGTGGGGGATATGACCCCCGTGCCCACGGCCCCCGACCAGGGCACCGAACTTGCCATGACGATGGCCGACGGCCACTGGGTCATGTACTCACCCGTGGCTTCCACCCTGTGGATCGAAGGCCTCGACTCCCCTGTCTCGACCACTCTTGGCACCGACGCGGTGCTTCAGGACGGGTCCTCTGACTCCGGCCGCGCTCTCCTTGCCGATGCGACGGGCCTCGTGGCGGTGGCCGTCGCTGATGGAGCCGTCACCCGTTTGGCCGATGCGACCGGTCGACCTGCCGCCCCGATCGAGGTGGACGGCGTCGCATTCGCTGCCTGGCTCGACACCGCCGCCGGCACGCTGTGGTCAAGCGCAACCGGCGAGACCACGCCCCTGCAGATCGAGCAGGGAGCGCTCGACGACGTCCGGGTGATCGCTCCGGTGTTCCGCAGCAACGGCGATCGCGCCGTGCTGAGCGAGACCACCACGGGAATGGTCTGGACAGTCCCCGACGGTCAGCTCATCCCCACCGACGAGTGGGAGCCCCTGAGTGAGTCCGAGACTCTCGAGGGCACCGTTGAGGTGGACGACGTCGTCGACCAAGAGCCCCCAGTCGCGGCCGATGACGCGTTCGGCGTGCGACGCGGCGCGCTCGTGATGTTGCCGCTGCTGCTGAACGACTCGGACCCCAATAAGAAGGACGTCCTCACCGTCAGCGCGACAAACGTGAGCGGATTGTCAGACCCCTCCTTCGGCACCATCGGCCTCGTGGAGAACGATCAGCAGGCAGTGGTGCAGGTGGCAGCCGCCTCCGGCTCCGCGACCTTCACCTACGCCGCGAGCGATGGCTTCGCCACGTCTAACACTGCCAGCGTGAGCCTCACGGTGGTGCCCGACGACCAGAACACGGCTCCGCAGTGGTGCCCCATGGACAACTGCACGCAAGAGCTGCCGCGGCCTCAGGTGGCGCCGGGCGGCTACGTCGAGCTTGACGCCCTGTCGGGCTGGGTGGACGCAGAGGGCGACGCGATTGCCCTTGCCGACGCGTACGCGGTCGACCCCCAGGCGCCCGTCACAGTGGTCCCCACCGCAGACGGCACCGTCGTGCTGCGCCACACCGACCCCAACGGATCCGACGCAACCATCCCCCTCGTCATCACTGTCACCGACTCGTTCGGCGCGACGACCGACATGGACATCGATCTCCGCGTCACCGGCGCGCCGGCGCTGGACGTCAAGCCCATTGCCATCACCGCGGCCCAGGGCGAGGAAATCCAGGCGAGCATCGGTGACTGGGTCTCGGGCGGCTCCGGCTCGTACCGCCTCGTCGATGCGACGAGCACCACCGCAGACGCCCTCACCGTGTCACCCAGCACGGCGTCGGGCGTCATCACCCTCACGGCGGACGCCCCCGGCGAGTATTCCGGCACCTACACGGTCGAGGACACGCAGACGCTCGCGCAGCAGACGGCCGTGCTGCGCGTCACAGTGCCGGAGGCGAGCCGGGCCCTCATCGCAGCGCCGCTCACCGCCTTCGTGCGCCCAGGCGAGGACACCACAGTGGACGTGCTGAGCTCGGTGAGGTCATCCGCAGGCAAGGTGCTCGCACTGCAGTCAGCCGTCACGTCGAGCCCTGATCTCAGCGTGAGCGTCGTCGACCAAACGTATGTGCGCGTCTCGGCAAGCACGACGGCGGTGCCGACCGGCCCGCTCGGCACCGCGGAGGTACTCATCGCCGATGGCTCCGGTGCCACGACCACCACGCAGGTGACGGTGTTCCTCTTGCAGCCAAGCCACGGCATCGGACCCGTCGCGGCCCCCGACACCGTCTCAGTGCGCGCGGGCCAGCAGGTTGACATCCCCGTCCTGGCCAACGACTCGAGCCCGCGAGGCGAGAGGCTCCTGCTCAGCCCCGACGTCGTGGGCTCGGGCGCCCAGGGCGAGCTCGCTTTCGGCTCTGGATCGGTGGTGAGGTACCTCGCCCCCGCGGTTCCCGGCGTCTACACCCTCACGTATGCGACCTACCTCGAAGCCGACGCCGCTCGCAGGGACACGGCGACGATCACAGTGACTGTCCTCGCCGCGGGATCGAACCGCCCGCCGCAGCCACCCACACTGGAGGCTCGCGTGCTCGCGGGCCAGGCCGTCACCATCGCGATCCCCACGTCAAGCATCGACCCCGACGGCGATCCAGTGACGGTGGTTGACGTGTCGCAGCCCTCAGACGGCGTCGCGTCGGTCTCCGCGACCACGTCGGCAGTGACGTATCGCGCCCCCGCCACTGGCATCGCAAGTGGTCAGGCGGAGTTCACCTACACCGTGCGCGACGCAGGCGGCGAGACAGCCCGCGGCACCGTCAAGGTGGGTGTCCTGTCTACCGACGCCGACGTCGCACCCGTCACGTACGCCGACCGCGTCGCCGTGCAAACGGGCTCGCTGACTCCCATTACGGTGACGCCCCTCGCCAACGATCACGACCCCGCCAAGGGTGAGCTGACGCTGCTCGAGGTCAGGCCAAATGCGATTCCCAACTCCGACGAGTACGCCCGGCTCGAGAGCCTGATCGTCGACGACACCCAGCTCGGGGACGGCGTTGTGGTTCTCCGCGCGGGTGACGTCGAGGGCACCGCCTCCTTCATCTACACGGTCGAGTCCGACTCCACGTTCTCCACCGCGCAGGGACTGATCGTGCTGTCAGTCTCTGACGATCCGGCGCCCGACGGGATGGTCATCTCCGACACCGTGCTGACGGCACAGAATCGCCGCGACCTGCTTACCGGCGTTGACGTGCTTACCGGCAAGGTCTCGTGGCCCACTGGCGATGCGGCGTCGCTCACCCTGTCGCTGTGGGGGGACGCCGCCGAGCGCTACCGCGTCAACGGTTCGTCGATCATCGGCGACCTACCCGAGGAGGGCGACGTGGTGCCCTTCGCGGTCACCGGAGCCGACGCTTCGGGTGCCGACGTCACGAGCTATGGGTTCCTGAGGATCCCGGCATTTAACGACCTTCGCCTGCAGCGCGCGCCCCTCGCGCCGCTCCAGGTGGGCGAGGAACAGTCGGTGTCGTTCTCGATCCGCGACCAGCTGCAGCTTGCCGGCGCCGAACAGATCGAACTCCGCGAGGACGACTCCTACGTGGTCCAGCGCGACAACGCTGTGTGCTCGCCCTCCGGCGCAGACGAGGTCACGTATGCGGCGGGCCGCGAGGCGCCGTGGACAGACACGTGCTCGGTGGCGGTGCGGCTGCGGGGTCAGGACACATGGAGCATCGTCGCGGTGCCGCTGAACATCGAGCCCAAGGACCCGATGGCCATCCTCAACCCGGTGACGCGCACTGTGACCCCTGGCGCCGACGCCACTGTGGACATGCTGGCCGAGATGCTGACGTGGGAGGGCGGCCGAGTGGGCGACGTCACGTCGCTTGACTTGTCGGTCAGCTACTCCGGCACGGCCTTCGAGGTGACCCAGACGGGCAATTCGGTGAGCATCCAGGCCTTTGCCGACTCTCGTCCCGGCACTCGAGAGACGATCCTGGTGTCGTCGGACGCCTTCGGGGGCCTGCGCTCAGCCATCACCGTGGTCGTGGGCGCAGCGCTGCCCGACGCCCCGTATGGAGCCACGTTCACGCAGGCCTGTGACGTGAGCGCGTCAAGAAGCTGCACCATCACGGCGGTGGGGCTGGCCACCGAATACGACCCGTACGCGGGCAAGCCCCACGCTGGCCTCACGATCGCCGCGGTGGGCACCAAGGGCAGCGTCGTGTGTGACGTGGCCACCGTGACCCAGGCCTCCGACACCACCCTGGTGGCCACATGGCCATCCGGCGCCAAGCCGCTCGGCGGCGAGTGCGTCGTGGACTTCATGGTCAAGGATGCGCAGGGCAAGACCGGCCCTGGCAAGGTGACTGTGGATGTGCAGGGCTTTGCCCCGGCGCCCCAGTCGATCACCACAGCGAACTTTGATGGCACCTCCGTGACGCTCGGCGTGAAGCTGGGCGAGGCGGCGCTCACTCACCCGGCCGTCACGGGCGTGGCGATCTACGAGGGCGCCGCGAAGGTACAGGCCGCGTGTTCGCCGAGCTCGGTGGGCGAATACCTGTGCAAGGTGCCCGGGCTTGTCAACGGCGATCGTCACTCGTACACCGCCCGAGCCGTCAACGCCGTAGGCGAGTCGCTGGACTCGACCAGCGTCGAGACGTGGGCCTACTCCGCGCCCACTGTGGAGTCGGTGACGGCGGAGCCCACCTACGACCCCGCCGAGACGCAGCCCAACCAGGGCGTGGTGACAGTCTCGATTGCATCCGCCGACGACGTGCAGAGCTTCCGTGTGGCGAGCTCGGATGGCAGGCCGGACGTGATGCGGCCGCGCAACGGTGCGGTGGAGACCTTCACCATGAAGCTCACGCCCGGCGCCGCGAACACCACCCTGACAGTGACGCCGATCTCGAGGTTCGCTCCGCCCACCTCCGGCACCAACGAAGGCGCCACCAGGACTGCCACTGTGCACGTCGCCGGAAGCCCTCTGTTGGCGCGCACGCCAGTCGCTACCGCTGACGGCACCTCCATCACCATCGTCTCCGACCCCGTCGATGCCAACGGCAGCGACCTGGCAACAAGCCTGGTGTACGGGGTCTGGCAGTCGGGAGCGCCATCGTGCACCATGAATAGCGCGGGCGTCGCGGTGCTGAGCGGTGTCGAGGCGCAGTCGACCACAGGGTCCTTCGTGGGGCTTCAGGAGAACGTGGGTTACTCCGCGGGAGTGTGCGGGTCGAATGGCTATGGAGCGGTCCTGAGCCAGCAGGCGGCCGACAGTGAGCACCCCGATGGCAAGACCTGGACAAAGGTTCCGCCCAACGAGCCGAGCGGCCCCGCCACGTACTCCGTGGCCGTCGCCCCCACGTGGTCTGGAAACACCGCCACCTATGGCATCGCTACCTCCCCGTCCATCAGCTCCAACGGCGGCGCCACGACGTACTACTACTACGACGGCGGCAACCGGTCCACGACATTTGACCTGGACCCCCGCTTCGTCCAGTCCATCCAGGCGCTGTCCTGCAAGCAATACGGCTGGGGCGAACTCTGCAGCGACCCCGTCGACATCAGTCCTGCTACCGGCAGCGCTCCGACCACCGCGGTGGTGACGTTCCCGAGCGGCACGGAGTGCCGCGAGGCTCCCGCCGAGGGCGACGTCATCGTGAGCGATGCCGCGAGGGGCTCCGCCTCCGTCTCGGTTGACACGGCCACCGTGCCTGGGCGGGTCACCTACACGGTGTCCTTCACCGGACGCTTCCTCAACCTCAGCCCCGTGTCCATGACGTACGACGTGTGCACACCCGACCCGCCGCCGTCACCAGACCCCACCCCGGCGCCGTAGTACGCCGCCTCCAGTCTCCGCACGCGAAAGGACCTTCATGACGATCTCGGCCGAACAGTCGGCGTGGTACGCCCAGACCTTCGGGCTGCTAGCCGACAACGTGGAGCAGGCCATCCTGGGCAAGCGCCATGTCATCGAGCTGGTGCTTGCCACCGCTCTGACGGGCGGCCATGTGCTGCTCGAGGACGTGCCTGGAACTGGCAAGACGGCGTTGGCTCGCGCGCTCGCCCAGACGGTGGACGGCTCATCGTCGCGTATCCAGTTCACGCCCGACCTGCTCCCCGGCGACGTCACCGGTATCACCGTGTACGACCAGAAGACCGGTGAGTTCGAGTTTCACGCCGGCCCGATCTTCAGCAACATCGTGCTGGCCGACGAGATCAACCGGGCGAGCCCCAAGACTCAGTCGGCTCTGCTGGAAGTGATGGAGGAAGGCAACGTCACAGTCGACGGCGTCACCCGCCCGGTGGGCCGCCCGTTCCTGGTGATCGCCACCCAGAACCCCGTGGAGCAGGCGGGCACATACCGGCTTCCCGAGGCGCAGCTCGACCGCTTCATGATCAAGACGTCCATTGGCTACCCCGACGCCGGTGCCACCCTGCGCATCCTGCAGGGCGTCACGGGCCCGGCCGTCACCGTCAACGGCATCGTCGACACGCAGACGCTCGTCACGATGACGGAGCTGGCACGCACCGTGTACGTCAACCCCCTCGTGTCGGACTACATCATGCGCATCGTGGACGGGACGCGCCGCGCGAGCGAGGTGCGGCTTGGAGTCTCGGTGCGTGGGGCGATCGCGCTAGCACGCCTTGTGACCACGTGGGCCGCGTCCCGCGGACGCACCTTCGTCACGCCTGACGATGTGCGCGATCTAGCGGTGCCCGCGCTGGCCCACCGCTTGATCCTGGAGCCCGAGGCCGAGTTTGACGGCGTCACCGCCGTGGACGTGGTGGGCCAGGTGTTGCTGGACGTAGTGCCCCCCGCGGAGAACGGGGCAGCGTAACGACGTGAACGAGAGGACCGAGACCCGTCGCTCCATGACGGGCACCATCACAGGCACCCGCACACGGGGCGCGACAGTCACCCGCTACGAGACGGAGCAGACCGGGCTCGCGGCGGGAGTCGAGGCGGGCCGCCGATTCCTCGGCGGCACCCGCGACGCCGTGGCGCGTGCGTGGGGCGTCGTCGCCGAGACTGTGAGCCCTGCTGGCTGGCTGCTGCTCGTCGTGACGGTGTTGGGTCTCGTGTCCGCGTTCACGTGGGGTTGGGCGGAGGGCTGGGTGGTCGCTGTCGCCGGCGCAGTGCTGCTATTGGCCGCCACCCCCTTCCTGTTGGGGAGACACTCGTTCTCCGTCGACCTCGCCTTTGATCGCGATCGAGTGGTGGCCGGTACCTCCGTCTCGGCGGATCTACGCGTGGTGAACGAGTCCACGCGACTCGCGCTTCCGGTGCTGCTGGATATCCCCGTAGGCGAGGGACTCGTCGAAGCGCATATCCCGTTGCTGCGCGGCGGCGCCACGTATGCGGAGCAGCTGACGATCTCGGCCGCCAAGCGCGGCATCATCCAAGTGGGCCCCATGACCATCGGTCGCGGCGACCCGCTTGGCATTCTTCGTCGAGACCACACCTGGCCAGGGGTCCAGACCATCTACGTGCACCCGGCGACAGTCGTCATTCCGTCGAGCGCTGCCGGCCTGCTGCGCGACCTCGAGGGTGCCGTGACGCCCACCGTCGTGGATGCAGACCTCAACTTTCACGCGATTCGCGACTACCTGCCTGGCGACTCGCGCCGGCACGTGCACTGGAAGTCCACTGCCAAGACAGGCAAGCTCATGGTGCGCCAGTACGAGGAGACCCGGCGCTCCAGGATCGCAGTGGTGCTGGACCTGGAATCGGCGCAATATGCCAGCGAGGACGAGTTCGAGATGGCGATCAGCGCCGGCGCCTCGCTCGCGTTGCAGGCTGTGCGAGAGGGTCGCGAGGTCGTGATCACAGCAAGCGCCGAGATCCCAGAGCACGCGCGCGGCCAGGTCCACTCGATCACGTCGCTGCCCACAGTGAGCCCGCGCGCCATGATGGACGGGATGAGCGGTGTGGCCATGTCGCCTCACGTCATGCCACTCCCTCAGGTCGCCTCCATGACAGATCACGAGGCGCCGCAACTCAGCTCGGTGTTTCTTGTCACCGGTTCGGTGAGCCCCGTCACGCGACTGCGCGAGTGCTCCATTGCCTTCCCCGCTGACGTCCAGGTGACGGCTGTGCGCGCCGAGCTCAACGCCGAGCCCACGATGCGCCAGGCACGCGAGATTCGCGTGCTGACAGTGGGCGCCCTCCACGACCTCAGCCACCTCTTGCTGCGGGCGGCCACCGCATGAACCTCGCTACTCGCCTCTCCCCTTGGCCTCAGACGGTGTGGCTGCTCGGCGCGTCGCTCGCCGCCGTCGCCGTCGCCACGGCTTCCGCGTGGCCCATCTACGACTCTCCGCGCGTGGCACTTGTGGCCGGCGCGAGTTGGCTGCTCGCCGTGGGCGCAGTGCTCGCCGGCCGCGTGCTGCAGTGGCGCTGGTGGATCACGTCGTCAGTCGCTTTCGCCGCCTATCTTGTTGCGGCGGTGCCGCTCGCGATTCCGTCCGCTCTCACGAGCCCAGCGCGCGCCGCCCGGGGCGTCGCCGACGCCGCCGTGGGCATCGTCACCGGATGGAAGCACCTCGCCACGGTGAGCCTCCCAGCCGGATCCTTTGAGGCCGTGCTCGTCCCCTTCATGGTGACGACGATGCTGGGTTCGTTCCTTGTGGCAATGTGGGGCCTCGGCTCGTCGCGCGTGGCGCCTTGGGCCATGGCGCCGATGGTGGGCATGTCCGTCTTTGGCCCCGCCTTCGGCGACCCGAGCGCGGTCAGGTCCGTGACGTTGTTCGCGCTACGCATCCCGGCCGCTGTACACGTCCTTCTCGCGCTGCTCGCCGTGGGTATCGCTCTCGTGTGGGTGGTAGTGCGTGCTCGGCTCGACCGCGCTAGCGCCCTGCGCCAAGCACGCGCCACGACGCAGACGGTGCAGCAGAGCAGCGCTTCACTCCTGGTGACACTGCGGCGCCAGGCCGCCGCCGTCGGCCTCGCGGGAGCCGCCGTCGCCATCGGCATCGTGGTGGCGCCCTTCGTGTCGGCCATGGCCGCGCGCGGCTCTGTGCGCGATGCTGCGGAACCGCTTCAGGCCGTCATCGCACAACCGAGCCCACTCACCACCTACCGCGCCGCCTTCGCCGGCGACGCCTTTGGCGCAGAGCTCTTCACCATCTCGGGCGCCGACCAGATCGATCGGATCCGTATCGCTTCGCTCGACGCGTACGACGGCACCACCTTCCACGTGGCGGCAGACGCGTCGGCCACCCAGTTCGCGCGCCAACCGGGTTCGCAGGTCACCACTGTGACCATCACGATCGGAGATGGGTACGAGGGCCTGTGGGTGCCAATGGTGACGGCGGCGGGCGGCGCGCCCACCTTCCTCGGCGATCGGTCGGAGCAGCTCGCTGAGTCGTACTACGCGAGTGCGGCACTCGATGCGGGCGTGGTGGTGACGGCCGATGCTGCCGCCGGCGTGGGGCTGCTGCCCGGCGACACGTACGAGGTGGCCACCGCAGCTGATCCGTCGGAGGCTGGCTTCACGTCGGCCACGGGCGGGGACCCGCTCGTGACGGCCGACGACATGCCGTCCTTGGCCGCGTGGGTGGACCTGCAGCAGACGGGGCGCACGGGCGGCGACCTGCTGGAACTCGTCACGCGGCTCGCTGCGCGCGGATACCTGAGCCACTCGGCGGCCTCCACCACGGAGTCGAGCGCTTGGGAGGCGGCGCTGCCCGGCTACACCTTCGAGCCCGCGCGAGCCGGACACTCCGCGTCGCGCATCGACATGATGTTCTCCAACCTCTACGACCAGCAACTGCGCGCGGGCGAGAGCGCCACCGACGCACAGCTTGTCGCAGCCGTGGGCGACGACGAGCAGTTCGCGACAGCCGCCGCGCTCCTCGCCCGGTATCTCGGGTTCGATTCGAGGGTCGCGACAGGCGTGCTCGTGGGCACGGCGCCGGAGGGCTCCGGCATCGCTGCGTGCACCGACGTGTGCACCGGTGCCAACCTCACCGCGTGGGCGGAGGTGAGGACCCCGTCCGGCGAGTGGCTGCCACTTCAAGCCACGCCGCAGTACACCGAGGTGCCCACTCGCATCCGTCAGGGTGAGAACCCTCCGCAGAATCCGACGGTGCCGCAGCTGCCCGAGGCCAGCGTCATCGAGCCGCCGGCCGTGCAGAACGACAACGTCGCCACCAGCAGCGACCAGAGCCCCGAGACGGACGGCACCACCATCTCGGTGCCCCGGTTCGCCCTCTACATCGGCGCGGGAGTGTTGGCCGCGGGCCTCGCCGCGCTGCCGTTCATGGTGTTCCCGTTCGCCAAGGCCTCCCGCACGCGGTGGAGGCGAGGCAACCCAATCCCCGAGGTGGCCCTGGTGGGCGCCTGGGCGGAGCTCATGGACCTCTACACCGACTACGGCTGGGACGTGCCCATGGGCCTTACCCGCGGGGAGACCGCGGACGTGCTGGGCCGCGACGCGGCGCAGTCGCTCTCCACAGTGGTGGACTGGGCGGTCTTTGCCCAGCATCCGCCGCTGCGCGAGACAGCCGACGCGGCGTGGGAACTCGTGCGAGACGAGCGTCGCGCGCTAGCGTCAGAGAACTCGCTTGGGCGCCGCCTCCGTTCGGCGGTGAGCTCGGCCTCGCTGAAGTCGGGCCTCTCGGCGCGCCACGCGCCCGTGCTGTCCACTCACTCAGTTGAAAGGAGCGCCCGTGTCTGACGACGCGACCGTCTACCTCATCGTCGGTGCTCTCTACTTTGTCGCCGCAGTTGGCGGCTACGTGTGGTGGTCCTTCACGCTCGCGAAGGTCTTCGAACGCTTCGACGAGAAGGGCTGGAAGGCGTGGGTTCCGCTCTATAACCAGTACACCCTCTTTCAGCTCGGTGGCGTCCAGCCGTGGATCGCATTCCTCTTTGTGGTGCCCATCGCCGGCGTGGTGGCGTACGTCATGTACGTCCTCGCGGCGCACCGCATCAACATGGCCTACGGGAAGTCCGGGGCGTTCACGGCCATCGCGGCGCTGTTCCCGCCGGTGTGGACCACGCTTCTGAGCCTGTCCAAAGAGAACCCGTCAAGCGTCGCCGAGGCAGTGCTCGCCTCTCGCGGGCTTGAGACCGCCCCGGCCATGTTGTCGACCTCGACTCGATCCGAAGGAGTTCCCATGGTGAATGAGCCGACTCCCGCACCCGCGCCGTACGCCGTTCAGCCGGGATCCCCGCTGCCTCCCGCGGAGGAGGTGCCAGCTGCGCCCGCATTCCTCGGCTCGGACTTCCCTCCCGCGCCTCCCACCGGCGCTCCCGTGTTCGACGCCCCTCCCCCGCCGCCCATGGGGTCGCCGGTGTTTGATGCCCCTCCCCCGCCCCCCACGGCGGAGCCTGGCGCCGGCATCGGCCTACCCGCCAATGGACCCGATCGTGACGCGCCCGCGGCCTTCACCGCCCCGGCACCGCACCACGGCTCGCCGTTCCTCGGGGGACCCGATACTCCCCCCTCACCTCCCGCGCCGATGACGGGAGCGCCAGCGCCCGCGCTCGACTTCCCGTCGGTGGCGCCCGCGGCAGGGGCCGCCGCCGTTGGCTTCCCGCCCGCCCCTGTCGCCCCAGCGGCAGCTTCGGCACCAGGTGATGACGGCGCCCTCGCGGCTGCTCCTGCACCGGCGTCGTCCCCCGCAGCCTCGCCTGTCAAGGTTCACAACCCCTGGGCACCCAGCGCTGCGGAGACCACCGCTCCCCCTCAGGCCACGCTCGACCCTGTCACGCCGGTGCCCGTCGCCGGTGCCCCGACGCCCGCGGCGGCGCCCGCCACACCGGTCTCCACGCCGGCGCCGATCGCCCCTGCTGGCGGTGCCGTCACCCCTGCGGTCGCTGATGACGACGAGTACGGCGAGACGATCATCGTGGACAGGCGTCCGCGCATCACGTGGACTCTCTCGGTGGATGAGGCGGGCGACCTGCCGCTGACGCACGGCACAGTTCTGCTTGGGCGCAAGCCTCAGTCTGACGATGTCACGGTGCAGGCCCTTGCCATCCCCGACCCCACCCGGACCCTGTCAAAGGTGCATGCACGTCTGGAGCGCACGGACGAGCAGTGGACCATCACGGACCTGAACTCGACGAACGGCGTGATGCTGGTCGCCGAGGACGGCACCGAGACGCTCTTGTCGCCGGGCACCTCGGCACCCGTCACGGGCAGGTTTGTCCTGGGTAAGGTGGGCATGTCGATCGGCTTCACATCGTGACGATGGTGCGCATCGACAGCGTCGAGCTGAACGTGGGTGCCGCCACCGATCCCGGGCTCAAGCGCCCCGTGAACGAGGATTCGTTCCTGGCCGATGGCCCCGCCTTTGTGGTGGCCGACGGCATGGGCGGTTACGAGTGTGGCGACCAGGCGAGCGCGGCCGTCGTGAACGCGTTCAGGCAGCACCTCGCCGGCAACCATCGCGGCGAGTTCTCGCAAGTGCACGAGGCGCTTCTCGCGGCCGACGATGCGGTGATTGATATCGCGGCCGGCACCACGCGGGGAGCCGGGTCCACCGCGACAGGCGCGGTCATGGTGACCCACGAGGATCACCCCTTCTGGCTGATCTTCAACGTGGGCGACTCCCGGGTGTACCGCCACCTGGGCAGCGAGCTCGAGCAGCTCACAGTGGATCACTCCTTGGGCCAGGAGCTCGTGCAAGCCGGGGAACTGCGCCCGGAAGACCTCGCGACGTTCCGCGAGAGAAACGTCATCACGCGCGCGATCGGGGCGCAGGACAGCCTCGCCGATTCGTGGCTTGTGCCAGTGATCACTGGCGAGCGCCTCATGCTGTGCTCCGATGGGCTTCACGGCGAGGTGGACCACGAGTCGATGCGGGCCGTGCTGACCATGAACGGCACGCCCGAGGCCGCCGTCCAGGTGCTTGTCGACAAGGCCAAGGCACATGGAGGGCGTGACAACATCACGGTGGTCATCGTGGACGTGGTGTCCGGCGGAGTGGATCCCCTGCAGTATGAGACCACCTCGGCGCGCATGGGTGAACTCGCGTCCGAGCTCGACGACACCCTGCAGTCATAGGCGCGACGATGGCCGATCAAGCACAGCCAGTTCCCGATGAGGACGAGCACACCATCCTTGTCACGCGTGAGGATGACGACGCCGGTGACCACACTCTGGTCGTGGCCCGTGACGCGGCCGAGGATGACGACGAGCACACAGTGATGGTGGACCGCGGGGCCGGATCCGCCGAGGCGGATGGTGACGGTGACCACACCGTGGTCGTGGCCCGCGACTCCAGCGGTGACGACCACACGGTGGTGGTAGACCGCCCCGTCGCTACCGGCCAGGCTGATCTCGCGGCGCCGACCCAGAGCGAGCAGAGCTCACCGTCAAGGGTCGCCTCTCCCTCCAACCGCCCCTCGGGTGCTCCCCGTCCGGCCTCCAAGCGTCGACGTGGCCTCACCCCGCCTCCCGTACCGGAGGGATTCGGCCCGCGAGCAGCCGACGCCATGGGTACGGGTGCGACGGAGACATACACGGCGCGCGAGATCCCGCAGATCACGGCGATGCCGGTGGCCCTTGAGGAGGGCCCGCAGGCCACACGTGCCGCGGCGCCGTCGATGCCTTCGGTTGCCAGGAACTCACGGCGCGCGGCGCGCATCGCAGTCGCGAGCTACGCCGCCGCGTGGGTCGTTACAGTGCTGGGCATCGCGACGATGGCGTTCGTGGTCTTCCGCTAGCGGGCCTCAGATCACGCGCGCAGCGAGCCTGCGGCCTGCACGAGCCATCAGAGCGGCGCCCACAGCAACCAAGGAGGCCGCCGTCCATAGCAGGCCCGCTGCGTTGGCACCAGGACTCGCAAGTTCCTCCTCAGCCGAGTACACCTCCCACTGCGCGTACAGCGTCAGCTCCTCCGTCACCGGCAGCGTCGGGTCGTACAGCCTGCCGCCGGTAGGTGCTGTGAACCAGCCAAGGAACCTGTAGCCGGCGCGAGTCGGGGTCGGCGGGATCGAGGGCGTCGTGCCGTTGCCCACTGTCTCGGCGGCCGGGTCCTCGCCGTTCTGCGGCGCGAAAGTGACCCGGTAAGCCACCTTCCACTTGGCGTGGAGCGTGAGGGGCGCCGTCACGGGAGCCGTGAAGTCCCACAGCGACGTGCACTCAGTGAGCGTGGTCTCTGCGAACTCTCAGCGCTTCTCAGCGTCCTCTGCGCCGCAGGAATCTAGCGAGCAACCGTTTGCGCCGACTCCTTCTTTGCGTCCAGGAGCCCCTTGCGCTTCGTGGGCGCGGCCAGCGGTTCGGGCTCACGGCGCCACAGGCCGACGACTCCGAAGGCGGCGAAGGCCACCGCGCCGAGGGTACCGGCCGCGAGCGCGAGCCCAAGCGTGCGCCTCCACGGCGAGGTGGTCGGCGTCGCCTCCAGCGACGCAGCGGCGGGCTCCACCTTCAACGGCGCACCCGAGACAAAAGCGCTCTGCGGGCCGCGCGCGTCGGTTCCCGGCTCAAGTGACATGGCATCGAACGGCTGAATGAATCCCCAGCCCTCATCGTCGCTGCGCGCATCCGCGGCCGGTCGAAGCGCCGTCGCTGTCAATCGGTAGGACCACTGCGAGGGCCCCTCATCCGGAAAAGCCTGCACCAGAAGCGCGGCGGCGGCACTCGTATAGGCGGTCGCGTAGGACGACGACGCGGCGCTCGCCGCAAACACGCAGTCTCCGCCTCCCGTGAATGCCGAGACAACCTCCTGGCCAGGTGCGGAGACGTCCACGTGAGCGCCGTGAATCGACGAATCGGTGACGTGACCCGTGGTGCCGGCTGCCGCCACGGCAAGCACGCCGTCGTACGCAGCGGGATAGCGCGGCGAGTCGGAGACGTTCGTGGTCGTGGAGCGGTTGCCAGCGCTGGCCACGATCAGCACGCCGTGCGTGGCCGCGTACGCGGAGGCATCCTCGAGTGCCGCACCGGGCTCGTCGTCGCTCATCGACAGGTTAATGACGTCGGCGCCGTGATCCACTGCCCAGCGAATCCCCTCGGCCATGAGCTGGCTATTGGGCCCAAAGCCCATCTCCTGTGACTCGTCACTCTGGTCGCGGTACACGCGCACTGAGAGCAACTGCGCGTCGGGCGCCAGGCCCACCACCCCGGAGCCTTCGACCGGCCGGGCGGCAATCACACCGGCCACGGCAGTTCCGTGACCCATCACGTCTGTCGAGCCGTCGGCAGGCTCACCATCCATGACGAGGTTGATTCCGCCGATGACGGCGTCGCGCAGGTGCGCGTTTGCCTTGTCGATGCCCGAGTCGACGACGGCGATCACGGTGCCCTCGCCGGTAGCAGTCTCCCATGCAGCGTCCGCCTGGAGTTGGGCCAGCGCGGGAGGTTCGGCAGAGGTGTATTGCACGTTACCCACTTCGCAACGGTCCCCAGTGGCGTCAATGGCGACGCCGCCCTGCCACCCCTCTCGCGCGGCCCGAGTGTCGCCCATCGCAGCGTCGGCGGAGGTACCGCCTTCGCTGGGCTCGGGCGTCGCGGTCGCTGCGCCTTGGTCGGGCGAGGCTTCGTCGGGCGCCGTCTCATCTGTCGGCGGCGTGGTGACGACCTCGCCGTTGGGGGTCATGCCCGCCGCCGCGATCGTGAGAGACGGTCCGGACGCGAAGAACTGCGTCCACACGAGAGGCACCGCGGCGATATCTGCCTCCGTGTAACCGAGCCGAGCGAGCACGTCATCGCTCGCGTCGGGAATGGCGAAGGCGGTGCCAGACTCGTCGATGAGCGTCACCATGCCGAGCGTGTCATTGCCGCGGCCGGCGGCGAGCACCAGCGCTCCCGAGTGCGCCCCCACCGTCACACCCTCGGACTCGGGCATTACTGGAGCGACCGCGAGCGCCGTGAGGGGGCGACCGGTGGCGTCGTGCGTGAGTTGCGCACACGTCGCGCTGCTTGCGGCGAGGGGAACGAGCGCGTCGTCTGGCCAGTCGGCGGGCTCGGCGGTCTCGGCTGCGGTGGGCAGGTCGAGCTCGGCAGCGGTGACCTCCTGCACGTTGCCCAGCCGCGCTCCAGTGCCCAGCAGGTACAGCTGATACCCGAGCTGGCTGATGGGTGCGAGCTGCTGATCGGCAGTGATCACAAACTGCGCGGTGCTGCCCTGCGGGTGCACCACCGTGCCGATCGAAAGGCCGGTGTTGGGCAGCATCGCGCCCTGGTCTGCACCGTCAATGAAGAGCGGCTCGAGTGGCGTTCCCGCTTCGAACAAGTTGAGCCACCGGCTCTCCACTTCAGTGGGCGTCACACCTGCAAGGCCAATCTGGCGCAGCACCTGATCCGAGTTCTCATCGAGCGGATAGCGATAGCCGCTCGAGATCACGTACAGGGCCCCATCGCTCTCGACGAGCGCCGCGTCGGTCGCAAGCGCAAGGGCCGCATCGCCGGGCATCGAGATGGCCGTGCCGTCAGGCGCGGCACACGCCGTCCACGCGTCGTCAACGAGGTCGCCGGGGGCGGGCACGTCGTCGGGCGCTCCCAGAATGCCCACCGCCGGGCCCACCGGAATGTCTTTGATCGCGTCGGCCGTGGCGGTGATGGGCGCGTACGAGTCGGCGGACAGGAGCAGCCTCGCGCTGGTGGCGTTGATCACCGGATACAGCACACCCCCGATCGCCACGTAGCGCGCACCCGTGTCCTCGACGAGCAGCACAGTGTTGTTCGCCCATCCGTCCGGCAACCCCGGGCGCATCAGGCCGTAAAACACACCACCCACCACCACCATGGCCGCGAGGGCCACTCCAGCGATGACAGCGCGGAGTGGGTTGGCCGGCTCGAGCTCCTTGCCGCCGGGCGCACCCGAGGTGAAGGCTGTGAGCAGGCGACGGCGGCTAAAGCTCTGCGCGTCGAGCAGGTCCTTCTTCGTGGGCACGGATCACACCCAGCCCGCGGTGATGACACCCAGCGGGATGAGGAGTGCCATCAAGATGACCTCCACGGTGTCGGCCGCGCGAGCCAGGCCGATGCGGGCACGCGGGCTCAGCAGCGTGAGCGCCACCAGTACTCCCGTGACGCCGATGGTCACCACGAGCATCGCTGTGCGTAAGTCGGGACGGGCGACAGTCACTGTGAGCCCCGTGAGCGCCAGCCCAGCAGCACCCAGCGACATCACCGCCATCACCGCAGACCGGGCGTACGCCTGGCGGGACTGGAACATCATCCCCACGAAGGCAAAGGCAGTGAGCAGCGCGCCCGCGACGGAGTGTGAGGCGAGCAGCGGTGTGGCCAGGAGCGCCGAGGCGGCCAGCCCGATGCGCAGGGCAAGCAGAGTGCGCGCGCCCCCGGCGGCCCTGGCCTTGACGCCATCAGCGTCCACCGGTCCTGGATCCGCGAACATCTCCTGCTCGCTCTGGGGCGAGATCACACGGATCCGAGTGGACGTCAGCGCGAGCCACGGCAGCAGGTTGCCGGTAGCGCCAATCACGGCAATTGTCACGGCGTATGCCGCAACTCCTGCTTCCGGCCGCCAGCCAGCAAGTGCCGCGGGAATCGCGATGGCGATGCCGCCTGCGATACCGACGAGGTGAAGCTCCCTGCCCGCCGGGGCAAGAGCGAGTGCGGCGGCACCGACGAGCGCCGCGGCGAGACCGGCGGCCGCGAGCGGCCACTCGTACAAACCCCCGTCCACCGCCAGGAAGGCGGCAAGCCCGGCAAAGCCCGCTGCGGCGAGCCCGAGCGCGTGCCCCGACTCGGTCTGACCCAACCGTCCCAGCACCGCCGACGCCGTGAGCAACAACGCGGCCGCGCCGCCCGCCAACAGCGGGGCGAGCGTGAGGTCGCGGCCAGCGCTCGCCAACAGCACGGCGCAGAGGCCGAGGAAGGTCAGGCTCACCGCCAGCGCCGTGCGCGCATTGTCTCGAGGCGTCCACTCGCGGTGCTGCTCCGAGGTCGCGTCAATCACGGCCTCGGTGATGTCGTCGTAGACGCGCGGCTCGGCGAGCAGCCCTCCGCGCACCAGGGTGAGAACATCGCCATCGTGAACTCCCTGAGCGGTGGCGCCCAGGCTTGCGTCCAGGGTCCCGCCGTCGGTCCTGCGCAGCGCGTAGCCCGCATGCACCAAAGTGGGGTCGAGCACGCCAAGACTGCGGGCAAAGCCCGGAATCACTTCCACGAGTGGCAGCGAGGAGGGAATCGCCACGTCGAGCCGGCGATCCTCGCTCACGATCGAGACACGCACTACTGCTGATGGCATGGTCATGCTCTGGCTCACGCGTTTCCCCCTGCGAGCTTCCACGGTGACATCACGCGTGAAGCCTCCCCCCTGGCTTGGTGTGCTACTCGCGCCCGGCCGCGCATGGCATGCGTCGGCCCGCGCCGCCGCCATTATTGCACCGCCCCTGCCGCATGGCTACGGTTGCGGACGCCGCCGCAGCGGGTGCTGACAAGTCGTCATGCGTGGTTGCGGCAGGCTCTGCCCGGCGTTAGCCTAGGCAACGGTCGACGCCGGAGGGGGCGGGGGTGTCGATTGCCCACAGAGGCGGCCCGCATCACTGGGGGTTCTCGTCCCACCGACCTATTTCAGGAGGTGTGGAGATGGCAGCGAATATTGCAAGCGAGGCAGGCGCGCTCAAGGCCGGCGCCGACGCCGTTGCAGATGCCAAGCAGAAGATCGATACGACCCTCGGCAAGGTGAGGGACGAGATCGGCGAGATGGCCACGTACTGGAGCGGCAGCGCTGCGGGGGCTTTCACTGGGCTGATGGGCCAGTGGAACGAGCAGTCCAGCAAGCTCAACGAGGTGCTGATCACGCTCGAGGACGCACTGCGCGGCACCGAGCGCGACCAGGCCCAGTCCGAGGAGCAGCACCAGGCAACCATCGCGGGCCTCGGCTCGATGATGAACGGTTAAGGGGGACCCACGATGGACTCGATGAGTGTCGACACCGGACGTGTCTCACAGCTCTCCAACGACATCCGCATGAACTCGGGCCAGCTTCGCGATCACCTCGAGGGCCTCGAGCGCACCATGAACACGCTGCGCTCGCAGTGGACTGGTGAGGCTCAGGCGGCCTACGACGAGGCGCAGCGCAAGTGGAACACGCAGCTCGGCGAGATGCAGCAGCTCCTGGAGCGCATTGCTGGCAAGACCGAGGAGATCTCCTCCGGTTACCTCAGCACCGACAACAACGCGGCCAAGCGCTTCTCGCTTTAGCACGCGGTGGCGCGACCCGTCCCACGAGGCGACGGGTCGCGCCACTCACCCCACCCATCGTCTCGAGGCCGAGGAGCGCACAGTGTCACTTGAACCCACCGCCCAGCCAACTCCTGCCACGGCGGTTCAGCACGTGGTCGAGGCTGTGCAGCGAGTTGCCAGTGACAGGGAGCGCAGTGCCACCTATGCAGCGGCGGCGGCCGCCGGCAAGGTCGGCCTCGACTTTGACCAGATCAAGCAGCTCGTTGACCGCTTGATCAAGGACCTCGACGAACTCCCCACGGCTCAAGAGGTCGGCACCGTGACGGGAGCATCCCTCTACGAGTCCTCAGTCTTTGCCCAGGCGCTCTCTGACACCGTTGCCGCGGCCCGGAACGCGACGCACGCGATGGGCCTGAAGGTCAGCGACGTAGCGGACGCCGTCCTCAAGACGATCGCCGAGCTGTCCGAGGCCGACGCCGCTGCGCGCGACGCCCTGAGCGGCAAGCAGGCCGAGCTCGAAGGACTCATCGACGACAGCCCCACCCCGACGACGCCCGCTGGTACGACAGCGGCCGTCGAGGACCTCGCTACCGGCGCAAGCAGCGCGACGACGATGCGCGGGGGCAACGCGTGATCCACCAGCGCCGCGGGCGCGCGGTGATGGCGACGCTCCTCGCAGCCGCCGCGCTCGCCGCGGTGTCGTTGCCTGCAGCTGCCGTCGATGCCACGCCTGACACGTATGACGGTGACGGGCTGTGGTACTTCGACTGGTACGGCATCCAGGATTTCCACGATCAGGGTATCGATGGGAGCGGCGTCGTCATTGCGATGATCGACAGCCCCGTCAATCTTGAGGTGCCCACGTTGCAGGGCGCCGACATCACGCCCATCGCCCCAATGGGGTGCTCAGGTGAGGCCCCGATTGCCACGACGACTGACATCACCGCCGCAGAGCACGGCACCAACGTGGCCTCGTTCATCGTGGGCTCGGGCGCCGGATATCCCGGCCAAACCGGCGTCAAGGGCATCGCACCCGGTGCGCGACTCCTCGCATACGCCGTCCCCATTGACGGCGAGCCCGGCTCCGAGCAGTGTGCCAACACGAGCGCGAGCAACATGATGGCGAATGCCATTCACGATGCCGTGGCGAGGGGTGCCGATGTCATCACGACGTCCGTCGGTGTAGGCCCCTCGCAAGACCTGATCGAAGCACTCGCCGACGCTGCGGCACATGAGGTGGTCGTCGTCGCGGCACTGCAGAATCACGACAAGAACTTCACGGGCGGGGAGGGGTACCCAGACGCCTACAACACGGTCGTGTCAGTTGGCTCTGTCAGACCGGATGGCCGACCTGCGACTGACAGCTTTGGGGAGGAGGTCACCGACTACAACACGGACGTCGTGGCACCTGGCGTTGACCTGCTGTGGCAAGGTGGGCGCGACGGCAATTGGGAGTCTCAAGACCTGGGGGCCGGCAACTCCATCGCGACCCCCATCACTGCGGCCGAGATCGCGCTTGTCATGCAGAAGTATCCTGCAGCGACACCCGGCCAGATCCTGAATTCGCTGATCCACAATACTGGCGCCAACGGCACCCACGAGCCCGTGTTCGATACGTCGGGTTCGTATGGGTACGGGGTGGTGGACGCGATCTCGTTCCTCGCGGCCGACCCGACGCAGTACGAGGACGCGAACCCGTTCCTGGAGACCATGTCGCGGTACGCGGCCAGCAAAGGCGATGCCTCTTTTGACGAGGGATCCTGGGGTCCCACCCCGGAACAGATCGACGCCTACGCGGCCGCTTCGGCCTCGCCGGAGCCTGCGTCACCGGAGCCCAGTACTCCGCCTACCCCTGACAGCCCCAACGGCTCCGGGTTGGGCGCACTGACGTGGATCCTCGTCGGAGGAGGACTGCTCGTGCTCGTCATCGTCGCTGGCGTGATCGTCGCCATTGTTGCCAGCACCAAGGGAGGGCGCTCATGACCTCGGCAGAGGAGAAGCTCGACGCCATCAACGCGGGTGGACACTGGCAGACTCCGCATCTGCAGAATCTCACCCATGCGCTCGACGGCCTGTCGCAAACCCTGGGCTACCTCATCCAGTCAGACGGCTGGCATGGCGCCTCGGCCGACGCGGCCGCCCTGCTCTTCGAGGCAATGATCGCCCAGTACTCGGACGTCCGCGAAGCCGTCTCCCAGGTGGAGACTGCCGTCACGGCAGCTAACGCCGCCCTCGACCGCGCCATGGAGTCGAAGGCCTCGCTGCCGTCCTCGCTTGTTCCGTCCTCGGTCTACCGCACGGTAGCGGACGCAGAGAAGGCCGGCCTCGCGGTGATTCGCCCGCTGCCGGGGATGGCCGAGCAGCCGCTCGCCCACGCCATTAGCGCCGTAGCGGGTCTGCTGGGGGGCAACCGAAACGAGGCAGCGGAGGCGGCTCTCTCCGACCTTGAGCACGACCTGTCAGAGGCAGCCAGGCAGCTCGACGCTCCCAAAAGCACGTTCAGCGACGTCAAACCTCCGGGGCGTCGCAACGTCGATCCGATCGTTCCGGAGCCCGACCCCATGGTGGGTGGCGACACTGACGGTTCCGGCGCCGGCGGCCGCCTCATCTTCCCGCCAAGCCCCACGCCAGTGCGTACCATCGCGCCGGAGTACCAGAGCCCCGACCCGTCCTCGCCCACCCCGTATCAACCGACTCCGTCTCAGCCCATGCCCTACCGGCCAAGTCCATACCAGCCCACTCCATACCAGCCGGGTCCGCACGTCGAGCCTGGTCCTGGCGGGTACTACCCGGGTCCTGGCCATGGTTCGGATGGTCACACGAGCGCCGATGGCGACTCTCAGGGGTACCTGCCGGGCAGCGGCGCCGGACGTGGCGGCACCGTTGGCGGAAGCCTCGGGGGCGGCGGGGGCCACCATGCCCTCACCGCCGGGACCTTGGGAGGCGCGGCCGTCGCCGGCGCGGCCGCCCTGCGGCTCGGCACCGCTGGTGGCCTCGGCGGCACGGGTGGCCTCGGCGGCACGGGTGGACTTGGTGCTGGCACCGCTGGTGGCTCCCGAGGACTGTTGGGTGGCGCATCGAGCGGCGCAACCGGCGGCGGCGCAGGCCTCGCGGCAGGCGCGAGCGGAGCATCGGCCTCCGGTGGTGCGGGCGGCGGCGCAATGATGGGCCACGCACCCATGGGCGGAGCAGGTGGACGCGACAAGAAAGACAAGCGACCGGGCCTTGGCGGACCCATGGCACCCAAGCTCGAGGACGACCACGAGGATTTCACCCCGCTGCCCGACGGTGCACGCGCCGGTGGACGCGACGAATAAACTCACGATCTGAGGGGGAATGATGAGCAGCAAGCCTACGGACATCGTCGGCGTGGTCAACAGCACCGTTGGACTTGTCAACGGCCTCTTTGACCTGGCAAGCAACGTGAACGACGCAGTGGGTGCAGGCACGGAGCTCGCGTCGGGGGCGTCGCAGCCGGTGACCTACGCTCCCCCACCGCCCCACACGTATAGCCCTGGCGGCGGCTCATCTGCGGCGGTCGTGAAGGTGGACCCGAGCATCAAGGATCCCATCGTCTCGTACTGCCAGCAGCAGTCAGACGCCATGGCGCGCATCAACCAGTACCTCACCCACCACTGCACCCTCAACGGTGAGTTTGGCCTCCTCCTCGGGGTCTTTCTCCAGCCCCGCTACGTGGAGAGTCGCACTCGGGCATTCGATGCCTTCACCCGCGTGCAGGCGGCCGTCGATGGCCTCACCACACAGTTCGAGGCAGCGATGACGGATATGGAGACCTCCGAGAGCGACATTCAGAGGCAGATCGACGAGCTCCGCGCTCAGGTCGAGGCGCTCCAGAACGGCGGGGGCGGCGGCGGTTACGGCGGCGGCGGTTACGGCGGGGGCGGTTACGGCGGTGGTTACGGCGGGGACGGTTACGGCGGGGGCGGTTACGGCGGTGGCGGCTACAGCCCCGTGCCCACGCCGGAGCTTCCCTCCGACCTCGTCGATACCCCCGGGACAGGCGATCACGACGATCCACACGTCAGCGTCAGCGTGCACGTGGGGTCCGACGGCCAGGTAGATGTCGACGTCGACGTCGACGTCGACAACGCCGACGTGGACATCGATGTGGACGTCGACACTGAGCCAGCTCTCGATGGCGACGGGCCGGTCGATGTGATCGACATCGACCCTGCGCAGCAGGGCGGCCCGGATGCCGAGACCGCGTGGGAAGCGAACGGCGACGACGCTGCCTCGCCCGGCATCGGGTCCGCCGGGGGCCATGCGGTGGGCACCGGGGGCGGTGCTGATGACGGCGGCGCCGACGCTGCCCTCGGCGCCGAGACCATCGAGGGTGTCCTTCCGCGCGATCTCACGGGCACTGAGCCGCTGACTCCCGAGCAGCTCGCGGAGCGCGCAAGCTTCTACGACCAGATCTGGCAGGACCAGGCCGCGCACGACCCTCTTGGGCGCAGCGCCGAGGAGCTACGCCGCGCGTGGGAGAGCCGCGAGCCACTCGTCCTCGACGAGTCACTCCTCGTTGGCACCACCACGCTGGGCTATGGCGACGTCAGCGTGATCACACCTGTTGAGACGGATCTCTCGCTCATTCCGGTCGCACAGGGAGGCGCCGCATGACCACACTCAACCCGCCCTACGACCCCACCGCATACCTGACCTCGCCCCAGGGCCACGGCTCAGGAAAGTTCATTTGGCAGGCGCGCATGATGTGCGGCCCCGTCATCGGCGGCGTGGATGCCTTCGTCGACGCCATCACGGGCTTCAGCCCGCTCGAGGAGTGGGTCATGAAGCCGTTCGCCGGGGACTGGGACGCGTTCGACCGCGCCACTCAGGCATGGGGCCAGGTGGGTCAGGCCGTGAGCGCGGTGGGCCACAATATCGACGCCCTTCCTGGCATGGTGGACGACGATCTCTGGGCAGGAAGCGCGCGCGACGCGTGGGGTGCCGCGAACGCCAAGGTGGCCCGGCTCATCGAACCGCTGCCGCAGGCGTGCGACGCCATGTCGCAGTACTGCGCGGCCCTGGCAGACCTCGCTCGCGCACTCGTCGAGTTCGTGCTCGAGTCCCTCAAGCTTGTCGCAGAGACCGCGTTGCGGATCATCGCAGAGCAGGCGGTGCCCATCGCGGGACAGGTGGCCGGCGCGGCCGAGATCACGTTCCTTGGTTACAAGGTGGTGGGCATCTCGCAAAAGGTCATCTCGTTCATCACCAAGTTCAAGGCGCTCGTGGAGAAGATCTCCAAGGTGGTGCACATCATCGACGGCGCCATCAAGAACATCGCGCACGTGCTGCAGGCACTCGCGGCCGCAGACCGCGCGAGCAGGGCAGCTGTCTCTACCAGCTACGGCCTCATCTAAGGACAGCAATGGATCCCACAGTCGACCTTCACGAGATGCTTGAAGAGGTGCGCGCGCTCACCTCGGAGGTCTCTGCCGCCACGGCGGCCCAGCGCGAACAGCGTCTTGCCGAGCGCGCGCAGCACGCGAACAAGGATGACGAGCTCGCCGCCAAGCGTCGCAACGGTGAGATGGGACGCGACTGGCAGGTGTTGCAGCAGCGCATCGACATGAACCAGACCACTCTTGACGATGTGCTCAACGGCGTGGACACCTCCAAAGAGGCGCGCGCCGTGCGGCTCGTGATCCAGCGCGATCTGATCCCCCGTGCGCGCCAACAATTCGCCGAGGCGATGAAGTCCGAGGAGCTTGAGGTTCCCTTGCAGCAGCTGCACACGGCGCAGGCCGAGCTTCAAGAGGCCCTCGCCTCTATCCAGAGGATGCGCGGCGATCGATAGTTTGTCTGTATGAACGCCACGACGTCCGAACGACGCCGTCTCGCGGTCGCGGGTGACGGCACGACGGTAGATCTTGTCGTGCCCTTAGGCCACACCGTCGCACAGGCCCTCGTGGGCGCGCGCGTCGGCTTCGATCCGACGCGCCACGCGCTGTTGACGCGCTCAGGACGCGAGGTGGACCCCAGTTCGACCGTCGACGACCTGACCGACGGCGCACTGCTCAGCATCGTCGACCTGACGGTGCCCGCGACACGGAAACGTCGCGCAGCGGATACCTCGACGCGCGCGGACCACGCAGCCATCTGGTGGGTTGTCGCGACACTGGGCGCCACGCTGACGGCGCTCGCCCTCATACACCTGGCCGCCGACACCACGCTCGTCGGCGGGCCCGCGCGACTGTGGGTCGCCATGGGCCTGGGCCTCGGAGTCGCCGCGTCCGCCGCGATCTGGTTGGCTCGCCGCGCGACGGCGACGCAGGCTCAGCCTGCGGGCCTGCCACTGGCCGCGATCGTCGCGTTGACTGCGGCGGCCGTCACCATCGGCACTCCCGCCGTGCACGGAGGGCTCCACCTGGCCGTCGCGCTCACCATGACGGCACTCGCCGCGGTGTTCTCGCTCATGTCTGTCGCGACGCCGCGCCGCGAGCCGCGTGGTCTCGTTGGCACGGCGACCACCATCTCCCTTCTCCTCGTGCTCGTGTGGGGCGGAACCCTCCTGCTGACGTGGCCGGCATCGAGCGCCGCAGCCATCAGCCTGGGACTGGTTGCGCCGGGCATGAGGCTCCTGCCCTCCCTGCTGATGGACGTCCCTGAGGGCTACTTCATCAACTACCAGCACTTCATGCAGCAGCGCTGGACCGTGCGCGGCTCGGTGCCTGACGATCCCGGCCAGGTCACGATGGACGTGGTGGAGCCGCGAGTTGCCGAGTCATCGTCGCGCCTCACCTCCGGGGTGGTGGCGCTCACGTCCGTGGCCGTCCTCACCACGCCATTCGTCCTACCCGCTATGCACTCCGCGAGTCTGTGGGCACGCATCGGCGGAATCGGCGCGGTCGCCGCCACCGTCATCGTGCTGGTGCTCAACCCTCGCCACCGCTCATCTACCGTGCTGCGGTGGACCCCGCGGGTGGGCGCGAGCGTGATGGTCCTCGCAGTGGCGGTGGACCTCGCGTTGCACGCAGACGAGGTGGCCAGGCTCGGCCTCGCCGGCGCGGCGCTGCTGATCGGCATCGTCACGGCGGCGCTTATTGTGCCCGTCGCCCGGGGCGCCTCCTCACTCGTGTGGAGTCGCCTGGCGGACTTCTTTGAATGGCTGGCGGTCGCGCTGGCCCTGCCCATGGCGCTCCTTGCCGCCAATGTCTTGGAGGCGGTACGCACCATGATGGCCCGATGACAAGCCCCGCCGCCGCCCCGTGCTGGAACTGCAGGCAACCGCTCGCCGCCGGCACGGCAACGTGCCTGTACTGCGGCGTCGCCCAGCGCACGGCGCCGTCGCTCCCGCCCGCATCCGTCCCGGGGGCCGTCGCCGGCGCCGCCTCGGCGGGGATCCCCGCTCCCACGTCGACACTGGCACCGCCAGCGGCCGCTGTTTCCCCGCCTCTCACAGCGCCCGGCTACGGTCCCTCCACGGTGCGGCCCGCGCGGGGTCTGCCGCTCGGGCCCCGGTTCACCGGAACAGTGGCGGGAACCGGGCCTCGCCTTGCGGCCTTCACCATCGACACGGCGGCAGTGGTGGCCGTGGGTGTGGGCGCCTCGATCGGCGCGTCGTCGTGGCTGATGGGCGCCATCGCGGCGGCGGAGACAGTGCTCTTCTTGCTTGTGCTTGAGGCGCGCACCGGCCTGACGGTAGGCAATGCCGCGATGCGGGTGCGCACCTCGCGAGAGGACCGTCCGTTCTCTCCCGGGCTCGGGCGCGCCTCGTTGCGCCAGGCCATCACGGGATCGGGCTTCATTGCGATGGTGGCCGGCGCGTGGGTTGTCGTGGCATCGGGCGCATTTGACGGCACCCGCCAAGGACGCAGCTGGGCGGACAAGGCCTCCCGCACCGTTGCAGTCGCTGTGCCACCTCGGCAGCACAACGCGTCCCGGGTGCAGGCATCGCCTCTCGCGCCCGTCCCTGGCATCCAACGCACCCCCGAACGCCTCGCGCCGCGCGTCAGCGGCCTCGGCGCTTCGCAGGTGCGTGGGGCCCTCGCGCCCCGGGCTCTCGCCATCGAAGACTCGGTGTCGGTCTCCCAGACGGGCGTGCCCGAGGCGTGGGGCGGTGCCGTCGCATCGGAGCAGACCGCCCCTCCGGTGAACCCCATGACCGTCACGCCGTCCGCGCCGCCCGCCCCCGCAACAGCAGCGGCTCCCGTGCCGCCTGCCAGCCCTGCCGGCGTCACCGCGCCGCCTGGCGTGATCGCCGCCCCGCCCGGGGCCGCCGCCGCGCAGCCGGCGGCAGTACCGTCGGCCCCGCCGCCGGAGCACCACGCCCCGCTGGAAGTCGCTCCCGCAGTTCAGGCAGCTCCCGCAGTTCAGGCAGCGCCGGCCGGTCCGCAGGCGGTCGCGGCTCCCGCGGCCACTGCCGCTGAGGACTCAGGAATGCTGTTGCTGGTGTTCGACACGGGTCAACGTGAGCAGCTCCCGCTACCAGCGCGAGTCAACCTGGGGCGCAAGCCCTCCGCTACAGAAGAGGGCGACCACCTCATTGCCGTCGCCGACTCCGAGGGCACCGTCTCCAAGAACCACCTGCGCCTCGAGCACACGCGTGGACGTACCTGGGTCACCGACGGCGGCTCGACGAATGGAACCGACCTGCTCGACGACGACGGCAGTGTCATTGCGCTCGCACCCGGCCGCCGCACCGAGGTCGAGGACGGCATGCGCGTCCGCATGGGCAATCGCGCCTTCACCATCAGTGTTCTCGTGAACGGAGCTTCCCAGTGAGTGGCCCCCGCCTCGCCCCGCCGCGTGTCCCCTCGGGCACTATCCCTGTCCAGGCGCCGCCGGAGTTGCAGGCCTCAGACGGTGGATCCAGCATCCTCACCTCGATGCTGCCAATGCTCGGCGCAGTCGGCTCCATCGTCATGGTCACCATGTCGGGTGGAGCGGCTGGCCTTCTCACAGGCGGCATGGTCATGGCCTCGTCCCTGGGCTTCGTGTTCGTCAACGGCTGGCGCCAACGCTCGCAGCGCAACGCTCAGCTGCTCGCGTCCCGCCGCGAGTACCTCGCCTACCTGGGCGAGCTCCGCGACACCGTGCGCACCGCCGCAAAGCAGCAGCGACGCGCAGCCAACTGGACGAGCCCCGCTCCCGCCGCGCTCCCGTTCGTCGCGGAAGAGCGCACCCGGGTATGGGAGCGCTCAGCATCGGATCCCGACTTCCTCTTCACGCGCATCGGCAAGTGCGAACAGCCCCTTTGCGTGAACCTCGAGGCGCCGGAGTTGCCGCCGCTGGCACAGCTCGACCCGGTCTCGGCCTCGGCCGCGCACCGCTTCATGCTCGCTCACGAGGTGCAGAAGAACCTGCCGTACGCCGTGCCGTTGGGCAACTACGCGCGCGTCGAGGTCACCGGCGAGGACGAGGAGGTGCGCTCGCTGGTGCGGGCGATGGTGGTGGGGGTCGCCACCTTCCACTCGCCCGATGACGTGCAAGTGGTGATCGCCGCCAGCGGCTCGCTCTTGCCGCAGTGGGAGTGGGCCAAGTGGTTGCCACACACCCACTCGCGCACCTCGAACGACGCGCTGGGATCCTCGCGCATGATCGTGTCCGACACCGCCTCGCTCGCCGACATGCTGCCGGGCGACCTTAAGGAGCGCGGCCGGTTTGTCCCGGGCGGGACCGCGCGGCCGCACCTCATTGTCATCACCGACGGCGTGCGGTTGCCGGCCGACAGCCCGCTCGCCGCGCCGGGGGGCCTGGAGGGCGTCACCGTCATCGACCTTCCCACCTCGTGGGGCGACCTCGACTCGCCCACGACCCTGCGCGCGTCCTTCGCGAGCAAGGCGGCCGCTGGTGAGGTGGACCTCATCACCACGACCCACGCGCAGCAGCGCGTCACGGCAGACATGATGACGCTCGCCGAGGCCGAGGCCACTGCCCGGCGCCTGCTACCTCTTCACACCGCTGCGGCCTCCGGTGCCGAGGCGGGTGCCGCGCCCACGTCCACCGAGCAGCGCGAACTCGTGGACCTGTTGGGGCTACCCGACCTCCACGAGATCGACTTCGCGAGCGTATGGCGAGGGCGCCCCGAGCGCGATCGCCTCCGCGTGCCCATCGGCCAGACCACCACCGGCGCCCCGATCGTGCTGGACATCAAGGAGTCAGCGCAACAGGGAATGGGTCCGCACGGCGTCATGATTGGCGCCACCGGATCTGGAAAGTCCGAGGTGCTGCGTACCCTCGTGCTCGCGCTCGCGCTCACTCACGGCCCGGACCAGCTCAACTTTGTCCTCGTGGACTTCAAGGGTGGCGCCACGTTCGCCGGCATGGCCGGCATGCCCCACGTCAGCGCCATCATCACCAATCTTGGTGAGGAGATTGCCCTCGTTGACCGCTTCCAGGATGCGCTCCAGGGAGAGGTCACGCGACGGCAGGAGTTGCTGCGCGCATCGGGCAACTTTGTGAACGTGCTGGAGTACGAGAAGGCGCGCAAGGGCGGGCGGACCGACCTGGAACCGCTGCCGGCCCTGCTGATCGTGGCGGACGAGTTCTCCGAGCTGTTGGCCGCCAAGCCAGAGTTCATCGAGAGCTTCATCAACATCGGCCGCGTGGGCCGATCGCTGCAGGTGCACCTGCTGCTCGCCTCCCAGCGCCTCGAGGAGGGAAAGCTGCGGGGCCTCGACACCTACCTGTCGTACCGGATCGGCTTGCGCACCTTCTCCGCCGCGGAGTCCCGAACCATCCTGGGTGTGCCGGACGCGTACACGCTGCCGCAGCAGCCCGGCGTGGGGTTCCTGAAGTCCGACACCGAGACCATGACGCAGTTCCGCGCAGCCTACGTGTCGGGCGCGCCCAAGCGCCGCAAGCGCAAGGCCCTCGTGGCGGAGGGCACAGGGTCCGATGTCACCCCGGCCGTCGTCGAGATGTTCACGGCGGCGCCGGTGGCGATCCGTGACGACGAGGAGACCGAGCAGCCGGAGGCGGCACCGGCCGCGCTGGACCCTGCGACGCCGACGCCCGCCGTGGACAAGCGCAGCACGTTCGAGCTCGCGGTGGACAAGATGCGAGGTCAGGGCAATCCCGCGCACCAGGTGTGGCTACCCCCGCTCGACACGCCGCCCACGCTCAACCAGCTCATGCCGGACCTCGCGGTTGACCCGTCGTTGGGCCTGCACTCCCCCGCGTGGCGTGCGCAGGGTGGGCTCACAGTGCCCATCGGCATTGTCGATGTGCCGCTCGAGCAGCGCCGCGAGAGCCTCGTCGTCTCGCTGGGTGGCGCCGCAGGTCATATGGCGATCGTGGGTGGTCCGCTCAGCGGAAAATCCACGCTTGCCCGCACCACCATGGCCTCGCTGTCTCTCGCGTACACCCCGCGCGAGGTGCAGTTCTACGTGCTGGACTTTGGCGGCGGCTCGTTCGCCGGCATGACTGCCTTCCCCCATCTCGCCGGCCTCGCCACCCGTTCGGAGCCCGACGTGGTGCGACGGGCTGTCTCGGAAGTCACCGGCATCATCAACGCGCGCGAGCAGTACTTCCGCGCACAGGGCATCGACTCGATCGAGACCTACCGCCAACGCCGCGCCCAAGGCAGGGCCGACGACGGCTACGGCGACGTGTTCCTCATCGTGGACGGCTGGGGCACCGTGCGCTCGGACTTCGAGGCCATAGAGCCGCAGATTCAGGCAATCGCCGCTCGCGGACTCACGTTCGGAGTGCACATCATCATCACCGCGGCCCGCTGGATGGAGGTGCGTGCCAACGTGAAGGACCTGATCGGCACCCGCATCGAGCTGCGCCTCGGAGACCCGAGTGACTCCGAGATCGACCGCAAGGCGGCCGCCAACGTCACCGCCGGCGCGCCTGGACGCGGCCTCAGCCCGCGCAAGCTCCAGATGCTGACGGCGCTGCCCCGCGTGGATGGAGACGCCACCGCGTCTACCCTTGCCAACGGCATCGACCACCTCATCCAGCAGACCACGCGCGCCTACCAGGGACCCGCGGGGCCCAAGCTGCGCCTGCTGCCCGAGCGCATCGACCTCGACCAGGTGCGGGCACTCGCCCCGGCCACCTCCCGCGAGCTGTACCTCGGCGTGGACGAGGCAAACCTCGCGCCGTTCGGACTGAATCTGCGAGAGGAGCCAAACCTGTTCCTCTACGGCGACGCCGACTCCGGCAAGACGTCGTTCCTGCGCGCCTATGCGCAAGAGATCACCCGGCTGTACGCGCCCAACGAGGCCAAGATCTTTGTAGTGGACTACCGGCGCTCCACGCTGGGCGACCTGCCCGAGGAGTACGTGGGCGCAAGGCTCGGCACCCACGACGAGGCGGCGAGCGGCATTCAGGAGCTGGTGGGTTTCTTCCAGTCCCGCATCCCCGGCAAGGACGTCACGCCGGAGCAGCTGCGCGCGCGATCCTGGTGGACGGGCGCCGAGGGCTTCATCCTGGTGGACGACTACGACCTGGTGGCCACCTCGCAGGGCAACCCGCTCGCGCCGCTCGCGGCGCTGCTGCCCCAGGCCGCGGATCTTCACGTGGTCATCACGCGCCGCACCGGCGGCGCCTCGCGCGCGTCCTACGACCCGATCATCCAGCGCCTCACGGACCTGGGCACCACCGGCATCCTGCTCAGCGGCAGCCCCGAGGAGGGCGCCCTGATCGGCAAGGTCAAGGCCGCCCCCGCTGTGCCCGGCCGCGCCCAGATCGTGTCGCGCGACCGCGGACTCGTGGCCGCTCAGCTCGCGTTCTCACCGTCCAAGTTCTCGTAGTGCTGCGCACGCGTCGCTCCGTTTGCATCACACGAAGGGGAGGTAGGTTCGCCTCATGACGGACAACCCGTGGACCGATCCTGACGCCGCCCTTGCCCGAGTCGAGGATCAGATCAGGCAGGCCGAGCTCGCGGCAGTCAAGGCGCGGGAACTGGCCTCCGCGGTTCAGGCGCAGGTGGGCAAGGCCTCGTCCCCTGGACGCGAGGTGCAGGCGGCTGTGAATGCCGGGGGCGTGCTCACCGAACTCACGCTCACCGAGAAGGCGCTGGAGTGGGACGAGCGCGCCCTCGCCCGCGCCATCAAGGACACCATCAACGCGGCGCATCGCAAGGTGGGCGAGCAGGCGGTGGCGCTGGCCGCGGAGGCCTACGGCGAGGGCGCTCCCATCACGGAGAGGCTGCGTGCCGAGGCCGAGGCCAGGTCCGCGCAGCCCGACGAGCCCACCATCGGGTACCGCTGATGGCGGGCGAGGGGGGCAAGATCGCGCTCGACGCGCACGTGGTCTCGTATCACGCAGCCCGCGTGGAGCGCCTTGCCGACGACGTCCAGGTGGCCATCGACGCAGCCAACTCCATGAACCTCATGGGCGGCGCTTTTGGTCTGATGTGCTCGTTCCTGATTGGCCCCGCCACCACGGTGACGTCCTTTGCCAAGGAGGGCATGCACGGGGTCGAAGGCGTGCTGCGCGAGTCGGCGCGCGAGCTGCGCGCGGGCTTGGCCGAGGTGGCCGCGTTCGAGGAGCACGTGATCTCCGAGGTGCGCGAGCTTGGCAGCGAGCTGGGGCTGTAGGAAGACATGACGGCGAATCCGCTTGTTGCTGGCCCGGTCAACACCACCAGCCCCCTCTCAGGCACGTTCCTCATCGAGGACTGCGCCACCATCGCGTCGGGCGTCAAGAACGGCGACTGGATCGAGGGCGGCATGGGCGCCTTCGCCGCTGTGGGCGACGCCGTGGCGCTTGCCGTGGACCCCATCGGCGGTGCCGTGGCCATGGGAGTGGGCTGGCTGCTGGACCACATGGAACCCATCAAGGGCTGGTTCAACGACCTCACGGGTGACGCGGGCGAGGTGGCCGGCTTTGCCGCCACGTGGGACAACATCTCCGCGCACCTGTCCGGTGTGGCCGACGGGCTCACCGGATCGCTCGGGGACCTGGCCGACGAGCGGGGCGCGTTCATCGCCGCCTACGGCCAGTTCCAGATGGACTCCGCGGAGCACGTGCGCGCCGCCTCGCAGCTCGCCTCCGCCATGGGCGTGGGCATGCAGTTGGCGTCCACGATTGTGCAGATCGTGCATGACATCACCCGCGACGCGCTCTCCGAACTGGTGGGCTCAGCCGTCTCCGCCGTCGCCGAGACAGCGATCACGCTGGGCTTCGCAGCCCCCGTCGCCATCGGCCAAGTAGCCACCAAGGCCGCCGCCCTCGCCGGGCGCATCGGCAAGTTCGTCACCCGCCTGCTGCGCTCCATCCGCGAACTGCTACGCCACCTCGGCGAGGTCAACCGCGTGCTGCGCTCCCTGCGCCAGGCCCTCGACGGCGCATTCTCGGCAGGCTCCGACGCCATCCGATCCGTGGTGCGCAAGGCCGATGACGTGGGCTCCGCGTTGCCAACGCCTTCTCCTGCAGTTCGAGCGCCGAACGCCCCGGCTCGGACGGCCGACGACACGTTCCTGGATCTCGTGGAGAGCGGCCAAGCCTATGCCCCTGGCTATCGGCCAGATTACGCCGATGATGTTGGTACCGTCGTCACGTTTTTTGATCGAGAGATCACGGACCTGATTACGGGAAGCCCACAACCTACGCTGGGGAGGCAAGGTGGCGTCTCGTTCGTGACGCCGGTCGACGACGCCAACCTCATCTCATCGATTGAGGATGCCGTGATCGCCACAGGAGCGGCGCCTCGAGTAGAAGCCGCGTGGCGAAGCGGAGAGCAGATCTTCGGGTTGGAGATCCCAGCGGACGGGTTGGACCTGCGAGCGCCCACCCGACTCGACGCCCAGGATTATGTTCACTACACCGAGGGCGGCTACACAGCAATCGCTGACGGTGATCTCTACCGTCTGAACCGAACCCGGGAGCTTGTGGTCGACGGAGGCATCGGCATGCCGTCGGGTACTGTTCTTTTCGAGTTGATGCCAGACGGGAGCCGCCTCGTGATAGGGATGTTCAAGTGAATCCCCTTGATGAACCTCCCCTGCCGCGATGCGAGCGTTGCCGACGCCAAAGCGTCCTCTGGCTGAGCGGTGACACACGCCTCATGGATCGCGTAGGTGTGGACGGCCCCGGCACTGCAGTCTTTCGATGTCCCGCGTGTGGCAGGCACTACCGCTGGGGCGAGGGAACGTGGCGTCAGCAGACAATTGTCAAGAGTGACGACCTGGCCGAGGTGTTGAAGAGGGTGCAGGACTATGACGTCTCCTGAGTCGACGCTGCAGTTGGAGGCGCTGGTGGGTTCCCACGAGGCTACGTGGGATCTCGTGGGTCAATTTCTGCGCACGGTAGTAGTCGTGCCAGTTGTCGCACCGGAAGACACCGGCACCCAAATGGCACCGCTCACTTCGCAACTGGACGGAACGGAAGTCGTACTCGTCTTCACCACCGCAGAAGGTGCCGAGTCAGTGAAGGACCGTACGCCGCTGGTCGCTACGATGCCTGGAGTCTCGCTGGTCATGTCCCTCCCAGACGGTGTAGGCATCGCATTGTTAGCCCGCTCGGGGAACGCTCACTTCCCCGCCGACGTGCTCACTGTCGTGCGGAAAGACCTTCGCTCAAAGACGTCCCGAACGAACCCGCCTGAGTAAGTGCCGCTGGGGAGCCGTCGATCAAGTTCCAGGTGGAGATCTTCAGGTGCCGCTCCTGCGGCGCATGGTCGCAGTTCCCGTATCTGGGCTTGCCATGGGGCGTCGATCCCGAGGTGGCCTCGGAGAAGTAGGGGGGACATGGAAGCCATGAGTGTTGAGGCACTGGAGTCGCAACTCGAGGGCGCCATCCGCTCGCGGCGGTGGCATCCGCGTTCCGCATCGGCCGCCCGCGGGGGCCTTGAATGAGCTCACCGACCGCCACCCCAAGCACGGGGGCACACTCTCTTGGCGACGTGTGTGAGCACCTGAGGGAGCTCGTCAGGAATTCCACGCAGGGTAAGTGGCACGGTGAACCGGCGTACCCCATCCCGGCGCCGCCGCATCCCGTTCGGGTGCGTGCAGACGGGCGTGAGTGGGATGTCGCGTCTGTCGGTGACTGGCGTGACCTCAACTGTCTAGCTGATGCCCGCACCTACGCTCCGATGATGGCCGTCAATATCGAGTGCATCCTAGCCATGGCATCGTCACAGAGCGTTATCACGCCGAACGACGCCAATGTGGCGCTCACCGGCGGATGGACGGGCGACACCCGCTGGGCGTGGTCCGGCTGGAATCCAGCGACCGGCACGGAACAGCTCGTCAACCCCCGCACGGGTCGGGAAGCACCGTGGACCCCGCACGTGGATGTGACCCGGACAGTGGTACGAGGCACACGCGCACAGGCAGTGCCACGCGCCCTCATCCTTGACAACTGGTCGGAGTGGTCGATCGACCCCACGGAGCCTCGTCGAGTGATCCGCGAGGCAGCCGGGACGCCCCCCGAGCGTCGAGTTGTTGCGGAGTTCACCCGCGCAGAAGACGCCGCATTCACCGTGTTCGCTCGGGTTGCCATGGCGCGCTTCGGCGCATCGAAGGCCGCAGCCTATGGTCTGATTGACAATGAACCTGACGGCGAGCTGCCCGTTGACCACCTGCTTCATGTTCTCGAGTCAGCCGAGCCGTGGCCCCTGGTAGCACAGGCGCAACCGACCGACACGGGAACGGAGAGATCGTGAACATTGCTGAACTACCCGCGGCGCCCCTACGTCAGATCAGGCCAGACGGCATCAAAGAGATCTTGGGGGTGTTCACGTGATCCCTGCGAGCGAGCGCGGGTGCACGTTCTGCTTCGAGGACCTCAACCGACCTCCATCACAGCGGGTATGGCTCGAGGTAGCCGGGCACAGCGAGTCCCTGGGCCTGTGGCTCTACCACTGCACGAAGTGCGGCTCCTACTGGCGCGTAGACGTCCTCAACGGGCGGGCGTTCTGGAACGACAAGGCCACCACCGAGTACTACCGCCAGCAGATCCAGGAGAACCCATGACCCTTCCCCCCATGAATCAAGCGCTCGAGGAACTCATCCAGAGACCACGCGAAGGTGATGCAGGTGGGACGCCCAGGCGCCCCCTGACCTAGTGCGCCCTGAACGCCAGGTGCGCCATCCATGCGCTCGCGCCGGAGCCGACAAGGATCGCTCCTGCGGCCCACCACGCAAGAAATGACATCATGGCGGGGCTCCTCTCGCGCTCGCACGGTTTCGTCACCCGTCTGATCGGCCCCGCGCGGCAACACGAAAGCAGTCGCCGTGTCCTGTTCTTCACACCGCGAACGGCCCATGCCAGATCACCCGGCCCTCGCGTCGGCCGCCGCCCCCGGGGCGCACGAACGCCGCAGGCCCCGGGCGTGAACCCGGGGCCTGCGGCGTGATGACTATCGCGTGATTAGTCGCGCGGGAAGTCGAACTCCTCGAGGCGAACGGCCTCGCCGGTGCCCTCCGAGAAGTACTGGCCGTCCCACTCTTCGTAACCGAAGGTGGGGAACAGGTTGGCCTTGGCGTCCTCGGTGACCTGCACGGTGGCACCGCGGTACTGGTGCAGACCGGTACCGGCGGGGATCAGCTTTCCGAGGATCACGTTCTCCTTGAGGCCGAGTAGCGGGTCCGACCTGCCGGACAGCGCAGCCTCAGTGAGCACGCGAGTGGTCTCCTGGAAGGAGGCCGCCGAGAGCCACGACTCCGTCGCGAGCGACGCCTTGGTGATACCCATGAGCTCGGGACGGGCCGATGCCGGCTTGCCGGCCTTGGTCACGGTCTCACGGTTGGCGTTCTCGAAGCGCGAGCGCTCCGCGAGCTCACCGGGGAGCAGCGTCGTGTCGCCCGAGTCCAGCACCGTCACGCGGCGCAGCATCTGGCGAACGATGACCTCGATGTGCTTGTCGTGGATCTCCACACCCTGCGAGCGGTACACGTTCTGGACCTCGTCCACCAGGTGCTTCTGGGTGGCGCGGGGGCCAAGAATGCGCAGCACGTTCTTGGGGTCGACGGCACCAGCCACGAGCTGCTGGCCCACCTCGACGGTCTCGCCATCCTGAACCAGGAGGCGGGCACGCTTGGTGACCGGGTACTCGATCGGCTCGTCGCCGTTGTCGGGAGTGACCACCAGGCGACGGGTCGCCTCGGAGTCATCCACCTTGAGCACACCCTTGACCTCGGCGATCGGGGCCTCACCCTTGGGGGTGCGGGCCTCGAACAGCTCCTGGATACGGGGCAGACCCTGCGTGATGTCCTCAGCGGAGGCAACACCACCGGTGTGGAAGGTACGCATCGTCAGCTGCGTGCCGGGCTCACCGATCGACTGGGCCGCGATGATGCCCACGGCCTCGCCGATGTCCACCAGCTCACGCGTGGCGAGCGAGCGGCCGTAGCACTTGGCACACGTACCAACGGGGGCCTCGCAGGTCAGGACCGAACGGACCTTGACCTCCTCGACACCCTCCGCGATCAGCGCGTCGATGACGGCGTCACCGGCGTCGGAACCAGCCTTGGCGATGACCTCACCCTTGGCGTTGACCACGTCGGTCGCCAGCGCACGAGCGAACACGGACGTGGGAACACGCTCGTGCATCGTCACGTTGCCGGCGGCGTCGCGCTCGATGATCGGCATGGTCAGACCACGCTCGGTGCCGCAGTCCTCCTGGCGCACGATCACGTCCTGCGAGACGTCCACCAGACGACGGGTCAGGTAACCCGAGTCGGCGGTACGCAGGGCGGTGTCGGCCAGACCCTTACGGGCACCGTGCGTCGCGATGAAGTACTCGAGAACCGAGAGGCCCTCGCGGTAGTTCGACTTGATCGGACGCGGGATGATCTCACCCTTCGGGTTCGACACGAGGCCACGCATACCGGCGATCTGACGGACCTGCATCCAGTTACCACGAGCACCCGAGCCGACCATGGTGTGGACGGTGTTGTACTTGGGGAAGGACTTCCGCATCTCGGCATCCACCTCGTTGGTGGCGCGAGTCCAGATCTCGATGAGCTCCTGACGACGCTCCGGGTTGGTGATCAGACCGGTGTCGTACTGGTCCTGCACCTTGGCCGCGAGGGCCTCATAGCGGTCGAGGATCTCCTGCTTGTTGGCAGGGGTGGCCACGTCGCCGATGGCGATCGTGACGCCCGAACGGGTCGCCCAGTAGAAGCCGGCGGCCTTGAGCGCGTCGAGCGCCGCGGCAACCTCCACCTTCTCGTAGCGCTCCGCGAGCGTGTTGACGATGTCGCCCAGCACCTTCTTGTCCACGTTGCGGTTCACGTACGGGTACGAGACCGGCAGCGTGCCGTTGAAGATCGCACGGCCCAGCGTGGTCTTGAGGATGAGCGGCTCGCCCTCGGTCCAGCCCTCGGGAGCAACCCAGCCGGCCGGCGGCACAGTGTCGCCGTCCACGCGCAGGGTGATCTCGGAGCCGAGTTCGATGACGCCCGCGTCGAGGGCCATGATGGCCTCCGCCTCGGAGCCGAACGCCAGGCCCTCGCCCTTCGAGCCCTCCTTGAGCAGCGACAGGTGGTACAGACCGATGATCATGTCCTGCGAGGGCATGGTCACCGGACGACCGTCCGACGGCTTCAGGATGTTGTTGCTCGACAGCATCAGCACGCGGGCCTCGGCCTGCGCCTCAGCCGAGAGGGGCAGGTGGACAGCCATCTGGTCGCCGTCGAAGTCCGCGTTGAACGCGGCACACACGAGCGGGTGCAGGTGGATGGCCTTGCCCTCGACGAGCTGGGGCTCGAACGCCTGGATGCCCAGACGGTGCAGGGTGGGCGCGCGGTTCAGCAGCACGGGGTGCTCGCGGATGACCTCTTCAAGGACGTCCCACACTTCGGCACGTGAACGCTCGACCATGCGCTTGGCCGACTTGATGTTCTGCGCGTGGTTGAGCTCAACCAGGCGCTTCATCACGAACGGCTTGAACAGCTCGAGCGCCATCTGCTTGGGCAGACCGCACTGGTGCAACTTCAGCTGGGGGCCGACCACGATGACCGAACGGCCCGAGTAGTCGACGCGCTTGCCCAGCAGGTTCTGACGGAAACGACCCTGCTTACCCTTCAGCATGTCCGAGATGGACTTGAGGGGGCGGTTGCCGGGGCCCGTGACCGGGCGACCACGACGGCCGTTGTCGAACAGGGCGTCAACTGCCTCCTGCAGCATGCGCTTCTCGTTGTTCACGATGATCTCGGGGGCACCGAGGTCGAGCAGGCGCTTGAGGCGGTTGTTGCGGTTGATGACGCGGCGGTACAGGTCGTTCAGGTCGGAGGTCGCGAAGCGGCCACCGTCGAGCTGCACCATGGGGCGCAGGTCCGGCGGGATGACCGGGACGGCGTCCAGGACCATGCCAACGGGAGAGTTGGACGTGGTGATGAACGCGTTGACCACCTTGAGGCGCTTCAGGGCACGCGTCTTACGCTGACCCTTGCCGTTGGCGATGATGTCGCGCAGGCTCTCGGACTCGGCCACGAGGTCGAAGTCCTTCAGACGCTGCTGAATCGCCTCGGCACCCATGGAGCCCTTGAAGTACGAGCCATAGCGACGCGAGAGCTCGCGGTAGAGCATCTCGTCGCCCTCGAGGTCCTGGACCTTGAGGCCCTGGAAGCGGTCAAACACCGCGTCCAGGCGCTCAATCTCTGCATCAAAGCGCTTGCGGATGTTGGCCATCTCGCGCTCCGCGCCGTCCTTGACCTTGCGCTTGGCGTCGGCCTTGGCACCCTCGGCCTCGAGCTCGGCGAGGTCCTTCTCCAGCTTCTCGGCGCGGTTGTTGATCTCCACGTCGCGAGTGTTGGCCAGGACCTTCTTCTCCTGCTCCAGCTCGTTGCGCAGCTGCGGCAGGTCCTCGTGGCGACCGTCGACATCCACCGACGTGACCATGTAGGCCGCGAAGTAGATGACCTTCTCAAGGTCCTTGGGGGCAAGGTCGAGCAGGTAGCCAAGGCGCGAAGGAACGCCCTTGAAGTACCAGATGTGCGTCACGGGAGCCGCAAGCTCGATGTGACCCATGCGCTCACGGCGCACCTTTGAACGGGTCACCTCGACGCCGCAGCGCTCGCAGATGATGCCGCGGTAGCGGACACGCTTGTACTTACCGCAGCCGCACTCCCAGTCGCGGGTGGGGCCGAAGATCTTCTCGCAGAAGAGTCCGTCCTTTTCCGGCTTCAGGGTGCGGTAGTTGATCGTCTCGGGCTTCTTCACCTCGCCGTGCGACCAGCCGCGGATTTCCTCCGCGGAGGCCAGGCCGATGCGCAGGTCGGAGAACTCGTTAACGTCGAGCACTTGTTCCTCTTCCCTTAAATCTCGTCGACGCTGGAAGCGTCGGGACGGCTGGACAGCGAGATGCCGAGCGACTCGGCGGCCTGGTACGCGTCGTCCTCGGTCTCACGCATCTCGACCAGCTGGCCGTCCGCGTTGAGCACCTCGACGTTCAGGCACAGGGACTGCATCTCCTTCATCAGAACGCGGAAGGATTCCGGCAGGCCAGGCTCGGGGATGTTCTGTCCCTTCACGATGGCCTCGTAGACCTTCACACGACCGGTGATGTCGTCCGACTTGATGGTCAGCAGCTCCTGCAGTGCGTAGGCGGCGCCATAGGCCTCGAGGGCCCACACCTCCATCTCACCAAAGCGCTGGCCACCGAACTGGGCCTTACCACCGAGCGGCTGCTGCGTGATCATCGAGTACGGACCCGTGGAGCGTGCGTGGATCTTGTCGTCGACAAGGTGGTGCAGCTTCAGGATGTACTTGTAACCCACAGCAATGGGCTCGGGGAACGGCTCACCGGAGCGGCCGTCGAACAGCTGGGCCTTGCCGTTGGGCTGGACCAGTCGCTCGCCGTCGCGGCGAGGCGTGACCACAGAACGCAGACCGGAGATGGTCGACTCGGACACACCGTCGAACACGGGCGTGGCCACGGGCGAACCCGGCTCGGCCTTGCGCGCACCCTCGGGAACCTGGTTGATCCACTCGTCGGTCACGTCGGAGGCGTCCCAGCCCTCGTGAGCTACCCAACCGAGGTGCGTCTCGAGGACCTGTCCCACGTTCAT
The DNA here is from genome assembly GCA_003246255.1 of Demequina lutea. Classification (GTDB taxonomy): domain Bacteria; phylum Actinomycetota; class Actinomycetes; order Actinomycetales; family Demequinaceae; genus Demequina; species Demequina lutea_A. The sequence goes on along the minus strand of QKAX01000135.1, from coordinate 1,427 downwards.
ACGACCGGGCACACCGAGCGGGTTCAGGATGACGTCCACCGGAGTACCGTCCGCGAGGAACGGCATGTCCTCCACGGGCAGGATCGTCGAGATGACGCCCTTGTTGCCGTGGCGGCCAGCGAGCTTGTCGCCCTCCTGAATCTTGCGGCGCTGCGCGATGTAGACGCGAACCAGCTGGTTCACGCCCGCAGGTAGGTCGTCGCCGTCCTCCTCGGTGAAGACGCGCACACCGATGACGGTGCCGGACTCGCCGTGGGGGACCTTCAGGGACGTGTCGCGCACCTCGCGCGCCTTCTCACCGAAGATCGCGCGGAGCAGGCGCTCCTCGGGCGTCAGCTCGGTCTCACCCTTGGGCGTGACCTTGCCGACAAGGATGTCGCCTGCGCGGACCTCGGCACCAATGCGGACGATGCCACGCTCGTCGAGGTCGGCAAGGACCTCCTCGGAGGCGTTGGGGATGTCGCGAGTGATCTCCTCGGGGCCCAGCTTGGTGTCACGGGCGTCGACCTCGTGCTCCTCGATGTGGATCGAGGAGAGGACGTCGTCCTGCACGAGGCGCTGCGACAGGATGATCGCGTCCTCGTAGTTGGCCCAGGGCGAGGTCGCCTGCGTCGGTAGCGGGGCCATCGGCAAGAACCGTGCCCACCTCGACGCGAGCGCCCTCATCCACGATGACGCGCTGGTTGTAGCTGGTGCCCTGGTTCGAACGCTCGAACTTGGCGATGCGGTACGAACCAGTGGTGCCGTCGTCGTTCGCGACGGTGACCAAGTCGGACGAGACCTCGGTGACCACACCGGGCTTGTTCGCCACCACCACATCACCGGCGTCAACAGCCGCGCGGCGCTCCATGCCGGTACCCACGAGCGGACGCTCGGAACGCACCAGCGGCACTGCCTGACGCTGCATGTTCGCACCCATGAGGGCGCGGTTGGCGTCGTCGTGCTCGAGGAACGGGATCAGGGCCGTCGCGACCGACACCATCTGGCGCGGCGAAACGTCCATGTAGTCAACGGCCTCGGGGGCGACGAACTCGACCTCTCCACCCTTGGCGCGCACCAGGACGCGATCCTCGGTGAAGTGACCCTTGCCGTCAACCAGAGCGTTGGCCTGGGCGATGACGTAGCGGTCCTCGTCGTCGGCCGTGAGGTAGTCGATCTGGTCCGTGACGGAACCGCCCACGACCTTGCGGTAGGGGGTCTCGACGAAGCCGAGCGGGTTGATGCGACCGAATGACGCCAGCGAGCCGATCAGACCGATGTTCGGGCCTTCAGGGGTCTCGATGGGGCACATGCGGCCGTAGTGCGACGGGTGAACGTCACGGACCTCCATGCCGGCGCGGTCGCGCGACAGACCACCTGGGCCCAGCGCGGAGAGGCGACGCTTGTGGGTCAAACCCGCGAGCGGGTTGTTCTGTTCCATGAACTGT
>QKAX01000038.1 GCA_003246255.1 Demequina lutea | reverse complement strand
TGGCGCTTCGCTGGGGCTGTCATTCCAACTCGTGGACGATGACCTGGGCGTGTTCGGCGACTCCTCGGTGACGGGCAAGTCAACCCTCAGTGACCTGCGCGAGGGCAAGCGCACCGAGCTGTTGCGACTCGGCTTCCACATGGCCAACCCCGAGGGTCGCGCAGTACTCGCGGCGAACGTGGGCAACCCCGACCTGGACGAGGATGGCGCCGCCGCGGTGCGGGCCGTGCTCATCACCTCGGGTGCCAGGGGACGCGCCCTCAAGGTAGCCAGGCAACACGCCCGCTCCGCGCGTAGGATCGCGTTTGAGCGGGTCTCGGCGCCGTTGTCGGGATACCTGATCGAGCTGATCGATTCCTTGGAGGAGCGGACGTCGTGACCACCGGCCGGGGCGAGGCGCAACACGGCGCCCACCACGACAACACCACGTCCATGGAGCTCTACGACGAGACCGCCCGCGATGCAGCCTCGCGGGTGATAGCCCGCTACTCCACCTCCTTCGGCGCCGGAACGCGACTACTCGACAAGCCCACCCGCACGCACATCACGAGCATCTACGCGATGGTCCGCGTGGCTGACGAGATCGTGGACACCTACCGTGGCGAGGACGCAGGGCAGATGCTCGACGACTTCGAGCGCGAGGTGCACGCCGCGATGGACGGCCGCTTCTCCACCAACCTCGTGGCGCACGCCTTTGGGCTGACGGCTCGCGAGGTGGGCATCACGCGCGACCAGACCGCGCCGTTCTTTGCGTCCATGCGCATGGACCTGGACACCACCGAGCACACGCAGGCCAGCTTTGACCGCTACGTGTTCGGTTCGGCCGAGGTGATTGGCGAGATGTGCCTGTGCGCCTTCCTCGCGACGCCGGGCCAGGTGCCCGACGTGCCGCACGAGATCCGCGAGGGCGCCCGCAGGCTGGGCGCCGCGTACCAGAAGATCAACTTTCTACGCGATCTTGCGATGGACGATGGCGAGCTGGGCAGGTCGTACTTTCCGGGCGTGACGGCGGCGAACCTTACCGACCAGACGCTCGCGGTGCTCGTGGACGATTCGAAGGCCGACATCGCGGCCGCCGAGGCGTGCCTGCCCGCCCTCCCGCGCCGCGCCCGCATCGCCGTGATGACCACCATCGACATCTACCGCAAGCTGCTCGACCGCATCGAGGCCACCCCCGCGCAGCGCCTGGTGACCGCCCGCATTCGCGTGCCGGACTCCGTTAAGGCCGCCTACGCGCTGCGCAACTCGTGCCCGTGGATGAGCGCCACCAGGAGGATCGCATGACCGCCGCCGAGGCCTTTCCCGGCACCGCCCCTGCCGACGCCGACGCCGACGCCGACGCCGGGGAGGCGCCCCGCGTCGTGGTGATCGGGGCTGGAGTGGGGGGCCTCGCATCGGCCGCGTTGCTGGCCAGAGGCGGCGCGAAGGTGACGCTGCTGGAGCGCCACGAGCGCGTGGGCGGCCGCGCGGGCGTCCTGGAGAAGGCCGGCTTCACGTGGGACACGGGCCCCAGCTGGTACCTCATGCGCGAGGCCTTCGATCAGTTCTTTGCGCTCATGGGCACGTCCACCGAGGCCGAGCTGGACCTCATCGACCTCGACCCGCGCTACCGCATCTACTTTGAGGGCGAGCGACCGGACGGCCCGGGCGACAAGCTCGACGTGGTCGCCGACCCAGAGACCAACTACGCGACGTTCAACGCGATGTCGCCGGGCGACGGCGACGCGATGCGCCGTTACGCCGCAGAGTCCGCCGAGCTGTACCACCTCGCGCTCGACCGCTTCCTTTACACGACGTTCGAGCGCCCGGACCGCGTGGTCAACGGTAAGGTGCTCGCGTCCCTGGGCAAGCTGGGCGTGCTGCTCACGCGCCCCCTGGGCGCCAAGATCGCACGCCGCGTGCGCGACGCCCGCCTGCGCAAGGTGCTCGGCTTTCACGCCGTGTTCCTCGGCTCCGCGCCGGATCGCGCGCCTAGCCTGTATTCGCTGATGTCGCACCTGGACCTCACGGACGGCGTGCGCTACCCGCGCGGCGGCATGTACCAGGTGATTCGCGCGCTCGAGCGCGTGGCGTTGCAGGCCGGAGTGGAGATTCGTACGTCCTCGCCCGTGGCGCGCATCGTGGTGGACGACGACGACCTTGCTCAGGGTGTCGAACTCGCCGGCGGCGAGATGATCGCGGCGGACCTGGTGGTCTCCGGCGCCGACATGCACCACACAGAGACGGCGCTGCTGGAGCGTGAGCACCAGTGGCAGCCTCAGGAGCGGTGGCAGACGCGCCAGCCCGGCGTGAGCGCGCTGCTCGTGTTCGCTGGCGTGCGCGGCGAGCTGCCCGAGCTCGAGCACCACACCCTGTTCTTCACGCGCGACTGGGACAACAACTTCGCGCAGATCGTGGGCAACGGCCAGCTCACCCCGCCCGTGCCTGCATCGGTCTATGTGTCGCGAGTGAGCGCCACCGACCCGTCCACCGCACCCAAGGGCTACGAGAACCTCTTCATGCTCGTGCCGTTCCCGGCCGATGCCTCGCTGGGCGCCACCGACGCGTCGCGGGCCACGCTCGAAGACCTCGCGCGGCGCTACATCGAGCAGGTGGGCGCGTGGGCGGGCGTGCCCGACCTCGCGGAACGCACCACGATCCACCAGATCACCACGCCAGCCGACTTTGAGCGCGACCTGTCCACGTGGCGGGGCTCAGCGCTGGGGCTTGAGCACACGCTGCGCCAATCGGCGATGTTCAGGCCCGGCAACCAGTCAGGAGTGGTCCCCAACCTGCTGTACGTCGGCTCGTCCACAGTGCCGGGGATCGGCATGCCGATCTGCCTCATCTCGGCCGAGCTCGTGGCCAAGCGGCTGCTCGGCTCCACCTCGGTGACGCCGCTGCCCACCCCCGCGCCCGAGGGATTCCTCGCGCGGTCCACGCGCCGCGACGTGCTCGGTGCGATCGCGCGGGGCGAGGGCACCGCCCACTTCGGCTCGCCGCCTCCCCACACTGACGACGCATGAGCGGCCTCTACCTCGGCGCCCTGCTGGTGAGCCTGGCCGGGCTGGGCGTCATCGACTGGCGCTACCGCGTCGCGCTGTTCGCCCAGACGCGGCGCACGCTCGCCGCCGTGGGCATCGGCGTCGCGCTCTTCTTGGTGTGGGACCTGGTGGGCGTGGGGCTGGGCATCTTCTTCATCGGCAATGCCCCGTACCTCACGGGACTCGTCGTGGCACCCGAGGTGCCGGTCGAGGAGATCTTCTTTCTGATCCTCCTCACGTACCAGGCGCTACTGCTGTGGCTCGGCTGCGAGCGCTGGTGGTCCCGGCGCGCCGCGCGGACCGATGCCCGGGAGGCGCTGTGACCTACGTGACGCTCTCCATCGTGGTGCTCGCGCTTCTCGCGGGCGCCACGCTGCGGGTGCGTAGGCGTCTCGCACCCGCGCCGATGCTGCTCGCGGGGCTCGGCCTGCTGGTACTCACCGTGGTCTTCGACAACCTGATTGTGGGGACCGGCATCGTCGCGTACGACTCGAGCCTCATCAGCGGCGTGCTCATCCCCGTGGCCCCCGTTGAAGACCTCGCGTATGCGATCGGTGCCGCGCTGCTCATGCCCGCGCTGTGGACGTGGCTGGCGCGGCTCGCCCCCCACGACGCATCGGCCGCGACCCCCAAGGAGAGCCCGTGATCGGCAGCATCGTCAAGGCATCCAGGCCCGTCAGCTGGATCAACACGGCCTACCCCTTTGCTGCCGCCTACCTGCTCGCTACCAGGGATGTTGATGTCGCACTGATAGTCGGCACGTTGTTCTTCCTGGTGCCGTACAACCTGCTGATGTACGGCGTGAACGACGTCTTCGACTACGAGTCAGACCTTGCCAACCCCCGCAAGGGCGGCATCGAGGGCGACGTGGTGCGCGACCGCGCCCTCGCCAAGCGTGTGCACCGCGGGATCTTCGTCGCGTGTGCCGTGACTGTGGTGCCGTTCATGATGGCGCTGATCGCGCTGGGTTCAGTCGCGGCGGCAATCACCCTCGTGCTGGTGGTCGCGGGCGTGCTCGCTTACTCGGTGCCGGTGCTGCGCTTCAAGGAGCGGCCGTTCCTCGACTCGCTCACCTCGGCGCTCCACTTTGCTGGGCCCTTGCTCTACGGGCTGGTGCTGGCCGGGTCGCCGCTGCTTGACCGAGCGGTGTGGCCCATCTGGGTGAGCTTCATCGCATGGGGCATGGCGTCGCACGCTTTTGGCGCCGTGCAAGACGTCCGAGCGGACCGCGAGGGCGGCATCGGCTCCGTGGCCACCGTGATCGGCGCGCGGGCCACGGTGTGGGTCGCGATGGCGCTGTACGTGGTGGCGGCCGCCGTGCTCCTCTTGCTGCCGATGCCGGGACTGCTCGCCGCGGTGCTGCCGCTGCTCTACGTCGCGTCCATTGCGCGCTTCGCTCGGGTCACGGACGAGACCTGCGAGCACGCGAACCGCGGCTGGCGCACGTTCCTGTGGCTCAACCAGCCGGTGGGCTTCCTGGTCACGGTGCTGCTGATCGTTGCCTGGAACGGCTGGCTTTAGGGCGGACCGCTGGCCACCTGCGGACCGCTGGCCACCTCCGCAGCACCCCAACCCGTCTCCGCCCCGGTAGTGGGCGCTCACCCCTCCATCTCACCGCCGCGAGCGCTCTGGTGGGTCCTCACCCCTCCCTGAGCCCGCCATGTGCCTGGTCTCGCGCGCGGCCCTCAGGGCCGCTGGCAATGCGCGCGCATGTGCGCCACTCTCTTCGCCAGACCGTCCGCTCCGCGCCCGAGGAGTCCTGTGCGCCCACTGGCGCGCGCCACGACGCTGCGCGGAGGGGTGGGCGCCCACTAGCGGGGTGGGGATTGCGGGCGAGGCGCAGGAGCCGCGACCAGAGCGCGAGACAGAAAGGAGAGACGCGACGAAACGGCCCAGCGCGCTACTTGCGCACGAGCGGGCTGAGGCCCGCCGAGCGGCCGGCGGGATCCGGCATGCCGCACCGCTCGAGCCAGTTGGCAAGCAGGCGATGGCCGCCCTCAGTGAGCACGGACTCGGGGTGGAACTGCACGCCAGCCAACGGCAGAGTGCGGTGCTGCAGCCCCATGATGATGCCGTTGGCAGTGGAGCACGTCACCTCAAGCTCGTCCGGAACTGTGGGGTTCTCCACCGCGAGCGAGTGGTAGCGCGTGGCGGTGAAGGGCGAGGGCAGGCCCCCCAAGACCGATCCGCCGGCATGCGTCACCTCGGACGTCTTGCCGTGCATCAACTCGGGCGCGTGCGACACCACGCCGCCAAACACCTCGGCGAGCGCCTGGTGACCGAGGCAGATGCCCAGCATCGGCACGCCGTGCGTCGCACACGCGCGAATCACGTCCATCGACGCGCCGGCCTCGGCCGGAGTGCCGGGGCCGGGGGAGACGAGCACTCCGTCGTAGTCCTTCACGGAGGCGAGGTTCACTGCATCGTTGCGCACCACCGTGGTCTGCGCACCCATCTGACGCAGATAGCCCACGATCGTGTAGACAAAGGAATCGTAGTTATCCACCACGAGAATGCTTGTCACGCGTCACCCACTGTCTGGTCTTGGTACGGCAGGGCCTCGAAGATCCACGGGAACACCCACTCGAAGAGCGAGAGCACGACGATCGCCGCGGCGAGCACCAACATTGTCACCTTTGCCCACGCGGGGCCCGGCAGGTGCCGCCAGATCCAGGGATACATCATGACTGGTCAAACACCTCCTGTGGGTAGCCGTGGCCAGCGGGAGCCCAGTACTCGAGCTCGCCGTGCACGATGTAGCGCTGCTCAGCCGAGTAGCGGGGGTGGCACGAGGTCAGCGTGATGGACGCGACTGTGGGTGCAGTACCCGGCTGGTTGGGTACGGGCGCGATCACCTCGACCTGTTCCGGCTGCACGATCTGGGTCGATGTCACGCGGTACACGTACCACGCGCCGTCGGTCTGCACCACGAGGGCGTCGCCCACCTCGAGCGTGTTGATGTCGGTGAACGGCTTGCCATACGTGGTGCGGTGGCCGGCAATGGCAAAGTTGCCCACCTCGCCGGGCATAGCGGTATCGGTGTAATGGCCGATGCCGAGGCGGTCGAGCGTCGTGTGGCGATCCGTGCCCTCGGAGACGGGCTTGATGTAGTCGGATCCCCACCGCGGCACCCACAGCGCGGCAAATGTGGTGGCCTCGGCCGGCTCAGCCATCACGGGAGCGCCGGCGGGCGAGTACACCTTGAGGTCGTCGGGGATCATCTCCAAGGGGGTGGAGGTCTCGCCTGCTTCACCCGCGCCCGCGCCCGATGAGGTGAGCGCGGGAGTCGCTGCCGGCTCGGGGAACACCACCTGCTCAAGCGCGGCCGACTGCGTGCGCTCCGACTGCACGTCCGTGTAGAACAGCTGCCACAGCACATAGAGGCCCAGCACCACACCCGCCGTGATCAGCAGCTCGCCCGTCAGCGCAATGCCCTTGTCCGCAGCACCGCGACGCGGGCGCGGCGACGGCGCGGCCGTGGGGGCGCCCACCACCTCGCCAAACGGGGGCACTGAGTCTACTGTCATGGGGCTTCAGGATACGGGACCACGCGGCTGGCCGACGTGTGAATCGACTCAGCGCCGCGCACGCCAGGTACGCTAGGGCCATCCCGGCCGGTAGCGGCCGCTCGTACGTCGCCCAGGAGATTTCACGTGGCAGCCTCAAAGAAGAACCAGCCCGAGACCTACAAGGTTCCCCGCAAGCTGACAAAGCCCAAGTCGGACAACCCGAAGTGGCTGATTCCCACGGCTGTCACGCTGCTGGTTTTCGGCACCGTCTGGATCGTCGCGTACTACATCCTTGGTGCGGATTTCCCGTTCGATCTGAACTACTGGAACATCATCATCGGCTTCAGCGCGATGCTGGTGGCCATGGGTCTGTTGACCCGCTGGAAGTAGCGCCGCCAGCGAATCACACCGGTGTAACTCTTATCCCCAGAGCTTTCCACACCGGGGGATAACTACACCGTTGTGGTTTCGCTCAACAAGCGGGATTCACGGCCGATAGGTCCCCTGAGGGACCGTGCCGCGAGGCGTGCGTGAGCCCGACGCGGACTAGCGTCTGCGGAGCGTCTTGCCCTTGCCTGTGGTGAGGTAGAACGCCATCACCACCGCGCCAGCGATGGCACCACCAAGGTGTCCCTGCCACGAGATGCCCGCAACAAAGAATCCGGCGGCGAGCCAAATGCCCGCCTGCGCCGCGATCGACTGCCATGGCAGCTTGAGCCGATAGAGCAGCACCCCGAACGCGGCGAACAGCCCAAAGATCGCGCCCGACGCGCCGCCATGCAGCGAGTTGCTCCCGCCCAACAGCGCAATGGAGAGAGAACCCCCCAGGAGCGATCCGAAGTAGAGCACCGCGAACCACGCTCGGCCAATCACACGCTCGAGCTGCGAGCCGAACTGGAAGAGCATGAGCATGTTCAGGCCGATGTGCAGCACGCCTCCGTGTACGAAGCCGGAGGTGAGCCAGCGGTACAGCTCGGTGGGCTCAAAGGCGATCGGGGCGTACAGCCCAAACGTGTTCCACCACTGGTTGTAGCCGGTCGCCTGGCCGTACAGATAGAACGCGACGTTCGCGGCGATGAGGCCGTACGTGAGCAGAGGGGTCGAGCGCCCGTTCATGACGGCGCCCGCGCTGTGGTTCCGGGTGGCGGCGGCATTGGCCTCGCGCGCGCAATCGACGCACAGGATCCCGACCGGCGCGGGCACCTGGCATTCGGGGCACGTGGGCCGGTCGCACCGCTGGCAGCGCACGTAACTCACCCGATCGGGGTGGCGTGGGCATACCGGGGGCGCCGCCTGAGGTGCCCCCGGCGTCGGCTGTGTCACTGCTGGATTAGTCCTCGATCACCACGCCGGTGATCATGACGTCCTCGAGGGGACGGTCGCGACCATCGACCGGCGTGGTGGCAATGGCGTCGACGACGGCCTTGGAGGCGTCGTCCATGACCTCACCAAAGATGGTGTGCGCGCCGTTGAGGTGCGGCGTGGGGCCCACGGTGATGAAGAACTGCGAGCCGTTGGTGCCGCCGGGCTTGCCGGTGATGGGGTTGAGGCGCTTGCCCGCGTTGGCCATCGCCAGCAGATAGGGCTTGTCGAAGCGCAGCTCGGGGTGAATCTCGTCGTCGAACGTGTAGCCGGGTCCGCCGGTGCCGGTGCCCAGCGGGCAGCCGCCCTGGATCATGAAGCCATCGATCACGCGGTGGAACACGAGGCCGTCGTAGAACGGGTCGGTGGAGGCATCGCCCGTCATGGGGTCCTTCCACTCCTTGGAGCCCGACGCGAGGCCGGTGAAGTTCGCCACCGTCACGGGGGCGTGGTTGGGGAAGAGCTCGATGCGGATGTCACCCGCGGTGGTCTGCAGCGTTGCGATCATGCGGCCATTCTCGCACGCGGCCCTGCGCATGACCCTGACGATCAGGCATGTTCGCTCGTGGCGCAGGGAACATTGCCCCCTCGCGCTGACGTTGCCTTTGGTGGCAGGATGGTCAACGGAGCGTAAAACGGGAGGCCGATGATGCAGCGACGCTGGAACAACGTGGACGTGGACAAGTACCGCAAGCAGGCGGCCGATGCGGCCGACTCCGCGCGCGAGGCTGCCGAGCGTGCGGCCGATGCCGCCGGCAAGGCCGCGAGGTCCGCCAAGGGGTGGGCGAAGCCCCACGTGAAGGACGCCGCTGACTGGGCGGCGCCGCGCGTCAAGGACGCCGCGGATTGGGCGGCGCCCAAGCTCGAGCACGCATGGGAGGACGCCAAGGGGTGGGCAGCCCCCAGGGCCTCAAAGGCTTATCACTACGGTGCACGCAAGGCGAACCCCTACGTGAAGAAGGCAGGCTCGAAGGCCGAGCAATGGGTGGATCTCGCGCAGGGTGCGATCGTGGGAGCCGCGATTCCCGCCGTGCTGGCGGCCTTTGATCTCGCGCACCTCGCAGGCGCTTCCCGTGGGGTGCCGTCGTAGTGCCAGCGCTGCTCGCCGGCGCCGCCGGCGCGGCGCTCGTGATCTGGGCCAAGCGCGACCCGGGCCACGACGAGTGGGCTGGCGACGACGAGTGGGACTTCCAAGGTGACGACTTCCAGTCGCGCCTGCGCCGCAACGTGAACAAGGCGACCGACTCCACGGTCGCGGCGGCGCGCCAGGCCGCCGGTGCTGTGGCCGCGGCCGCTGGGACCGTCGCCGAGCAGGCCGGCCCCTACGTCGACAAGGCCAAGGAGCAGGCCACGCCGTACGTGGAGAAGGCCGCCGAGGCCGCATCGTCGGCTGCGAACAAGGCCAAGGAGGCAGCCGCGCCGTACGTGGACAAGGCTGTGACCGCCGCCAAGACCGAGGCCGAGAAGGTGCGGACCAACGTCGAGGCCGCTCGCTCGCGCGCCGCGACGGAGCTTGCCGAGGCGCTGGACGACGCCGAGGACGTGTGGGAGGACGAGGTGGCCGACGCCACGGAGGCCGCCAGCACCGTAGCGAAGAAGACCACGGCAGCGGCCAAGAAGACCACCGCAACCGCAAAGCGCACCACGTCGACCGCCGCTAAGAAGGCGACCGAGAAGTAGGAGTCTCCCGCCCCGATGCGCAGCAGGGCCCGGCCATATGGCCGGGCCCTGCTGCGTTCTCCGGAGGCGCGTCGCTCTAGTTCACCCAGTCGAACGTGCGTGTGACGGCGTCGCGCCACCGCGCCACCTGTGACTCGCGATCGGATTCGGCCATCTCGGGCTCCCATCGCGCGTCGGCCTGCCACAGCGTGCGCAGTTCTTCAAAGTCGGACCAGAAACCCACCGTGAGCCCAGCGGCATAGGCGGCCCCCAGGGCCGTGGTCTCGGCCACCTTGGGACGCACCACGGGAATGCCCAGCACATCGGCCTGGGTTTGGAGCAGCAAGGTGTTCGCGGTCATGCCGCCGTCCACCTTCAGCTCAGTGATGGCCACGCCCGTATCCGCGGCGGCCGCGTCAACGACGTCACGCGACTGCAATGCGACGGATTCGAGGGCAGCGCGTGCGATGTGCGCCTTAGTCACGAAGCGCGTGAGGCCGAGGATGGCTCCCCTCGCGTCGGGCCGCCAATACGGCGCGAACAGGCCGCTGAAGGCTGGCACGATAACCACGCCGCCGTTGTCGTCCACGCTCAGCGCGAGGTTCTCGATCTGTGACGCGGAGGAGATAAGTCCAAGGCTGTCGCGCAGCCACTGCACGAGCGAGCCGGTGACAGCCACGGAGCCCTCGAGCGCATACGCGGGTGGCTCGCCCTCCACTTGATACGCGACGGTGCTGATGAGGCCGTGCTGGGAATGCACCAGCTCGCAGCCCGTGTTGACGATGAGGAAGTTGCCGGTGCCGTACGTGTTCTTCGACTCGCCGCGCTCGAAGGCCGCCTGGCCGAACGTCGCGGCTTGCTGGTCGCCCAGGATGCCCGCAATGGGAATGTGGTGCAGGAGGCTAGATTCCTCAGCGACGCCAAAGGTGCTCAGCGACGGTCGAATCTCCGGCATCATCACGCGGGGGACGCCAAACGCCTGCAGGAGTTCGTCGCTCCACTCGAGAGAGCGCAGATCCATGAGCAGGGTACGGCTCGCGTTGGTGACATCCGTGGCGTGGACCCCGCCGTCTGGACCGCCGGTGAGGTTCCACAGCAGCCACGTGTCCATGGTGCCGAACAGGAGCCGGCCGGACTCGGCGGCGTCGCGAGCGCCGTCCACGTGGTCGAGCATCCACGCGATCTTGGTGGCGGAGAAGTACGTGGCGAGCGGCAGTCCCGTGATGTCTTTGAAGCGGTCGTAGTCGCCGCCCTCCGCGAGCGCATCCACCGCGTCTTGCGTGCGAGTATCCTGCCACACGATGGCGTTGTAGATAGGCTCGCCTGTCTCGCGGTCCCACACCACTGCTGTCTCACGCTGATTTGTGATGCCGATCGCGGCGACCTCGTGCCGCGTGATGTCAGCGTGCGACAGCGCGACGCCGATGACCTCGCGCGTGTGTCGCCAGATCTCCAACGCATCGTGTTCGACCCATCCCGCCTGGGGGAAGATCTGCCGATGCTCCAGTTGGCCGGAACTCACGGGCACGCCGTGCGCGTCAAATACGATCGCGCGCGTGCTCGTGGTTCCTTGGTCGATCGCGACGACATAGGTCATGGGGCGGGCTCCTTTGCTCGAGTTGACGCCAATGTAGAGCGCCCTGGGTAGAAGGTCACGGTCGTTGCACGAACGTGCATCCTAAGCAGACGCGACCAGCGCCGTTGCGAGGGCCTCGTCGAGCACCAGGTCCGTCACCAGGCCGCCGGCGAGCGCACCGCGCAAGGTGGCGAGCTTCTGCGCTCCGGACACGACGCACACCCGGCGCGCAACCTGCCTGATGTGCGCAAGCTCGGGACCGCTCGCCCGCTCATTGAGCGCGATACCGCTGCTGCTGCCGTCCGCACGAAAGAACACCGTGGCGAGGTCTCCCACGACCTCGTCGCATCGCAGGCTCTCATACTCGGCTGGCTCGAGATAGCCGCCGATGTACACGTGGCTGCGGGTCTCCGCGAACGGTGCCCCCAAGCCGAACACCGCGACGTCCATCGCCCCCTGCACGCGTAGCAGACGCACCACCGACCGCTCGCGCCACAGCGCTCTCTTGGTCGCTGGATCGTCGAAGAACGCCGGCACTGCGAACTGTTGCACCTGTGCGCCGTACGCGTCGCCGAAGCGTTGCAAGATGCGGCTCGCGTAGTCGATGCCGGTGGTCTGCGTGTTGCCCGCGCCGTTCATCTGCACCACGGTGACGTTGTCGACCACCTTGGGGATCACGTGCCTGCTCATGGCGCTCATGGTGGAACCCCAGGCAATGCCTACGGTCATGTGTGAGTCGATAAAGTTGCCCAGCGTGCGCGCCGCGGTCATCGCGACGCGTTCAAGCCGATCCACGTCGGACACCCCGAGGGGAACGGGCACCACGAGCGGCGCGACGCCGAACCGCTCGGCGATGGCGCGTTCAAGTCGCTCTCCGCGCGCGTGAGGTGAACGGACCGTGATTTCCACGACGCCGGTGTCCCTCGCAAAGGACAACAGCCGCGAGACCGAGGACCGCGAGGTGCCGAGTTCGCGCGCGATCGACTCCATGGTCTGGTCTTGGAGGTAGTACAACTGCGCGGCCCGCAAGGCGTCGCGCTGGCGCCGCTCTTCGGTGTCAGGGTCCATCTCACCCTCCCTTGCTGCACATATGTGCATCTCACTTGTGAGTTTGTGCTGCGCTCCCGAGCATAGAGGTCGTGGAGGCACAACGACTCAAAGGAGAAGCCGTGACGCAGCGCGAGACCGTGAGCCGCATCAGGTCACTGAGCAGCACCGATGTGGTGATCATTGGTGGCGGAATCAACGGCATCGCGACGCTCCGAGACCTAGCCATGCAGGGCGTCGACGTCGTGCTCGTGGAACGCGGCGACTTTGCGTCAGGCGCCTCCGCGGCATCAAGCCGCATGATCCACGGGGGGCTGCGCTACCTGGAAAACGGCGAGCTGCGCCTGGTGAAGGAGTCCGTGCACGAACGCAACGCACTGTTGAAGACAGCTCCCCACTTTGTGAAGCCGCTGCGCACCACCATCCCCGTGCACTCGACATGGTCCAGCGTGATCGCGTCTCCCATGAAGGTACTGCGGCACCGCTCCGGCACCAAGCGCGTGCAGCGCGGCGCCGTGATGATCAAGCTTGGCCTCACGCTGTACGACACCTTCTCGCGCGGAAACGGCATCGTGCCTCCTCACCGCTTCATGGGTCGCAAGGCCTCGCTTGAGGCGCTGCCGCACCTCGACCCCAGCATCAAGTACACGGCCACGTACTTCGATGCCTCGCTGCACAGCCCCGAGCGACTTGCTCTGGACGTACTCACTGACGGACTCGCGGCGCACACTCGCGCTCACGCGGCCAACTACGTTGAGGCGGTGGGGCTGGATGGCTCCACCGTACGGTTGCGGGATGTCGAGACGGGCGAGGAGTTCGGCATCGAGGCACGAGTCGTGGTCAACGCCTCGGGCCCCTGGACAGACCTCACCAACGACGCACTGGGCCGTGAGACTCGGTTCATGGGAGGCACCAAGGGCTCGCACATTGTGCTCGATCACCCCGAATTGCTCGAGGCCACCGGCGGGCGCGAGATCTTCCTGGAACACACCGACGGCCGCATCGTGCTCATCTATCCGTTGCACGGTCGCGTCATCGTGGGCACCACAGACATCGACGCCGACCCGCGGGTGCCGGCGGTCTGTACCGACGACGAGGTGGACTACTTCTTTGACCTCGTGGGCCACGTGTTCCCCGACATCCAGCTGCGGCGCGATCAGATCGTTTTCACGTACTCGGGCATTCGCCCCCTACCTCGCCACGACGAGATGGCCCCGGGACTGGTGTCGCGGGACTACCGCATCGAGGTGGACAGCGAGCGCGACGGCGCACCCGTGCTGAGCCTCGTGGGCGGCAAGTGGACCACATTCCGGGCCCTGGGCGAGTCTCTCGCCAACCGGGCCCTCGCGGTGCTGGGCCGCCAGCGAGTTGCGTCCACCGACGGCGTGGTCATCGGCGGCGGCGCGGACTTCCCCAAGCGCAGGGAGGCACGCGAGGCGTGGCTCAAGGCCGAGCTCCCCGGCCTTCCGCACGATCGAGCCGATGCCCTTCTCACCCGGTACGGCACGCGCGCCGTGGAGGTAGCGGCCTACCTGGCCGAGGGCACCGATGCCCCCATCGCGCACGGCGAGCTGACGCAACGCGAGGTGGCGCGTATGGCGCTGCGGGAGCACGTGGTCCACACCGCCGACGTGGTGCTTCGCCGCACCAATGTCGCGTTCAAGGGCTTGGCAGATGCTCAGGCGTGCCGCGAGATCGCCCAGGCCCTTGGCGATGCGCTGGGGTGGACCCCCGAGCGCATCGTCGCGGACGCCGAAGAGTGCATCGCGTTGCTTCGGGAGCGTCACTCGCTTCCCGGAAAGGAGGCCCCACACAGTCACTAGGCATTGCGGCGCCACAGCCGCGCGCCCTTCCTCCACGCGCTTGGCACGCGCGTGCGCCGGAATCCCCCTCGGTGCCTCAACGTCGTTGCACCGTGTCCCCCCGGCACCCCACGACGCCGACGAGTGGCTTCACGTCCTGTGACGCCACTCCGTCTTGCCGCATTCAGCGGCGGCTCTCACAAAGGAGTAAGAGAACAATGAATCCCCCTCTGGTGAAGCGCAACGCCTTTTGGCTTGCCCTCTCACTTGTGCTCGCCCTGATCTCAGCGGTGGGCGCCTCGCTTGTACAGACCGACGGCGGCCGCGTGACCGTCAAGGACATGCAGTGGGAGACGTCCTCCGGGCGCATGCTCAATGCGCTCCTGTTCAAGCCTGAGTCGGCAACCGTCGACAGCCCGGCCCCTGCGGTTGTCGTCACCCACGGTTGGTGGAACAACCGCGAGATGCAGGACGCGAACTACGTGGAGCTTGCGCGTCGCGGCTTTGTGGTGGTCTCGATCGACATGTATGGTCACGGCAACTCTGACCCGCTTCCTGCGGATGAGATCGCCGTCAATGGCACGGGTGTCTACGACGCCGTCAAGCTGCTCGCGGACATTCCGTACGTGGACGCGTCCCGCATCGGCGTCACCGGGCACTCCAACGGCGCTCGCGCGTCGAACTTTGCGGTCCAGGTGGACGACGCGCAGGACACGCAGCTGATCGCCTCCGTGTTTCTGGTGGACAACGAGGCGTTCTATCAGGACGCCGCGAACGACAACGCGTACTACAACATGTACGGCAGCCGCGATGTGGGTCTTGTCGCAGACCAGTACGACGAGTTCTTCTTCCGGTCCTACGGAGCCGACGGCTCGGTGTTGACCAACCCGCGCGACTTTGTCACCACGCCCAACGCACAGTCGTTCCTGCACTTTGGTGCTGACCCCTCGACGGTGACGGATGAGCGCGAGGCGGGCACCTACTACACGGAGTCGATCGACGGGCGGGACGCGGTGCGCGTGTTGTTCACGCCTCACGAGACGCACCCCTACAGCACCATCTCATACACGACGGTGTCTCACCTGGTTGACTTCTTTGACTCCACGCTCGATGCGCCGGCGCCGCAGGATGGCGGCTCGCAGGTGTGGCAGGTCAAGGAGGCCTTCACGGCTCTGGGCCTCGTGGCGTTCGGCATCTTCCTCGTGGCGTTCACGCGGACGTTGCTCGGCGCCCGGGCCTTCGCGGGACTCCGCGTCGCCGAGAAGACCGAGGCCGCTACCGTCGACCGCAAGGGCCAGTACTGGTTCTGGGGCAGCCTGGTGGTGTCCGCACTGTTCTCCGGGTGGAGCTACATCTGGCTGAGCCAGCAGACCAGCCTGTCGGCCACTGTCTTCAACCTTGAGCCGTCGTACTTCAAGCAGGGCGCGGTGTTCTTCATTGCGCTCTGGGCGGCCATGAACGGCGTGTTCGCGCTGGTGCTCATGACCGTGAGCTACCTCGCGTACGGACGCAAGAACGGCGTGTCCCTGCGGGCTGGCGGTCTGGTGCCGGGGTGGCGCGGACTCGCCTCCACGGTGGGCATCTCGCTCAGCGTGGTGGCCGGTGCCTTCACACTGGTGTTCGCAGTGGACTACTTCTTCACGATCGACTTCCGCCTGTGGGTGTTGGCCATCAAGTGGTTCCCGCCGGACAAGATTGGCTACGCGCTGCTGGTGCTGCCGCTGTTCCTGCTGTACTTCATCGCCAACTCGATCGCGGTCAACGTGTTCAGCCGCATCAAGCTCTTTGGCAAGGAGTGGGGCAACACCGCGGCGCTGGCCCTGTTCAACGCGCTCGCTCCGATCGTGCTGGTGGCGGTGCAGTACTCGCACTTCTTTGCCACCGGCGCGCTGGTGGACAAGTTCGGCGGCATCTTCAGCATCTGGCTGTTCCCCACCATTGTGCTGCTATCCGCGGCGGCCGTCATCTCGCGCAAGATCTACCGCGAGACCAACAACCCCTACATCGCGGGCATCATCAACGCCAGCGTGGTCGCCCTGATTGCGGCCTCGAACTCCCTGGTGACCTCCTTCTAGGCGGTCGCCACCTCGATGAGAG
Source organism: Demequina lutea (assembly GCA_003246255.1). GTDB lineage: Bacteria > Actinomycetota > Actinomycetes > Actinomycetales > Demequinaceae > Demequina > Demequina lutea_A. The sequence continues at coordinate 2,159 of QKAX01000038.1, read as the reverse complement.
GGCCCGGTCGCTGCCAGCGGCCGGGCCCTCGTGTTTATGCGGTGAGGTGCTCCACCACGATGTTGAGGCCGATGCCGATGAGCACGATTCCGCCGGCAAACTCCGCGCTCGAGCGCAGCCACGAACCCGCGTGGTGACCAATCCGCGTACCCACCAGGGACAGCACGAACGTCACGCCGGAAATCACCAGCGCCGCCTGCAGGATGTGCACGCTCAGGAACGCGAACGTGACGCCCACCGCGAGCGCGTCGATGCTGGTGGCCACTCCCAGCACCAGGAGCTCGCGCACGCCGATGGTGAAGGCGGGGGCCGTGGCCACCGCGCCCGTCGCGTCGGCCGCTGTCGCGCCGTCGGGGGATGGGGCGTCGGAACTGGGGGCGTGAGGGGAGGGCGCGTCGTCGTCGGACTCCTCGTCCTCCTGAGAGTCGCTGCGCGCCTCCCAGATCATCTTGCCGCCGATGGCGACGAGCAGGGCGAAGGCGACCCAGTGGTCCACGGGCTCGATGTAGGAGGTGAGGCGCGAGCCGAGCAGCCAGCCAACCACCGGCATGAGCCCTTGGAAAGCACCAAAGACGAGCGCCATGGCGAGCGCCGGCTTCCACACGAGCGTGCGCATCTTCATGCCCTTGGCCACCGAGACGGCAAACGCGTCCGCGGCGAGCCCAAGGGCGGTGAGCACCAGGGTGAGGAAAGACATAAGGCCCCTTCGTCGGTTCGTGGACCGCGCCGAAGAGGCCTCGTAGGGAAAGGGGTCGCTTCGGCACGGCATCGTGCCGAAGGTCTCGCTCACCCGGCGTGAACCGGGAAGACCGCCGGGCGTCTAGGACGCCAGTATGTCGACGGGCTTCGGGCCTTGCGGCCACCAGGAGCTACTCCCCTTCGTGGTGCCTAGTGTGACACACCGTCCCGGCCGAGCCCAAGCCGGGCCGAGCGGACCCGGAGGGGTGGGCGCCCACTGGGACGCATCGCACGGCGATGCGGAGTCGTGGGCGCCCACCAACGCGCGGGGGCGGGGAGGCGGCGGGCGTGCGGGCGCGGGGAGGCGGCGGGCGTGCGGGCGCGGGGAGGCGGCGGGCGGCGGGTTACGGCACCGTGTAGCCGGCGGCGCGGAACATCTCGTACCACTCGGCGCGCGTGAGCTCCACGTCGGATCCCTTCGCGGCGGCTGCCACGCGCTCGGGCGTGGTGGTGCCCAGCACCACCTGCCACTTGGCGGGGTGACGCAGGATCCAAGCGGTGGCGATCGCGATGGGCTCCACGCCGTACTGCGCGGCCAGGCGGTCCATCACGTCGTTGAGCTCCTTGTACTCGGGGTTGCCAAGGAACACGCCGTTGAAGAAGCCGGCCTGGAACGGCGACCACGCCTGCAGGCCGATGTCGTTCAGGTGGCAGTAGTCAACGGTGCCGTTGTCGCGGCCGATCGACTGGTCAAGCCCCTGCATGTTGTTGGCCACTCCCTGCGCGATCGCGGGGGAGTGCGTGACCGACATCTGGATCTGGTTTGTCACGATGGGCACGTTGAGGTCGCGGCGCAGCAGCTCCATCTGGCCGGGCGTCTGGTTGGAGACGCCAAACGCGCGCACCTTGCCAGCGGCCTTGAGGTCGTCGAACGCGCGGGCCACCTCCGCAGGCTCCATGAGCGCGTCGGGACGGTGCAGCAGCAGGATGTCGATGTAGTCGGTGCCAAGGGCCTTGAGCGAGCCCTCGACCTGGCCAACGAGGCGCTCGTACGAGAAGTCGAAGTACGGCCCCTCGCGGTGAATGCCGGCCTTTGTCTGGATGATCATGGCCTCGCGCTGCGCCGAGGTGAGCTGCATGGCCTCCGCGAAGCGCGTCTCGCAGCCGTGATAGTCCTTGCCGTACACGTCGGCGTGGTCCATGAACGTGATGCCGGCGTCCAGGGCGGTGCCCACCAGGGTGCGCACCTCCTCGTCAGTCTTCTCCTGAATGCGCATGAGGCCGAGCACGACCTCGGGCACCACCATGTCGGTGCCGGGCAGGGTGAACGTCTTCATTGCTTAGGCCTCCAAGACCTTGCTCAGGAGCGCCACCTCGTCGGCGGTCAGCTCAAGGTCCGACGCCTGGGCGGAGTCGGTGATGGACGCGGGCTTCGAGGCGCCCGGGATGGGGATGACCACCGGCGCGAGGGCCAGGTGCCA